>NZ_JAAXKZ010000110.1 GCF_012911875.1 Pseudonocardia bannensis
ACGCCGATGTCCTCGTTCCACAGCTCCGGGCGCGCTGCGATGAACTCCTCCATCAGGTTCACGCACCGCGGGTCGTCGAGGATCGTCACCCGCACCCCGTGCTCGGCGACCCAGCTGTGCGGATCGACGGCGATCGTGGTGACGCTGCCGACCGGGACGTCGTTGACCTTGACCAGTGACTGCGGGACGAGATCGACGACGTCGGAGAACTCGACCGTGACCTCGTACGGGTCGTCACCGAGGTCGGCACCACCGGGCAGGTCCACCCCGCGCAGGCCGCCGGAGAGCACCCCGCAGCCGCTGGCCAGCAGGCTGACCAGGGACAACAGGACGACCGTCAGGACGGGACGGGACACGCGGGTGGGGGTCACCGGTCGCCTCCGGTCGCGGGAGCGGGCGTGGGCACGGTCGGCACCGCGAGCCCGGGGACGGGCGGGGTGACACCCGACTGCAGGGCGGTGATGACCTCGGCCGGGCTCGGCAGCGGCACCGTGCCGTCGATGATCGGCAGCAGGGGGTCGCACGCGGCCTTGATGTCGACCTGGTTCAGCTGCTCCGGGTTGCTGCGCCGGATGAGCTCGCAGACCAGGGCGCCGGGCGGCATCGTCAGCTCGTTGAGGTTGAGCCGGGTGTCGAGCGTGCCGGACGAGCCGTTGTAGGTGTTCGCGAAGTTCGAGATCGCGGCGGGCGCGACGTCGAGGATCTCCGCGAGCGCCTTCTGCTGCTTGACCAGCACGGCGGTGACGTCGGTCAGCTTGTCCACGTTCGACGCCAGGGCGGCCCGGTTGTCCTCGACGAACGCGGCCACCTCGCCGAGCGCGATCGACAGCTCGGACAGCGCTGCGCCGAGGTCGCCGCGCTCCGCGGCGAGGAAGCTCGACACGTCGGACAACCGGGTGTTGAACTCGCGGACCTGGTCGTCGTTGGCCGCGATCGTGGACGTGAACGACTGCAGCTCACGGACGGTGCCGAACAGGTCCTCCCGGGAGTTCGCGAGGGTGCCGCTCAGCTCGCCGAGGTTGCGCAGGGTGTCGTTGAGCGCCCGGCCGTTGCCGTCGAGGTTCTGCGCGCCGACGTCGAGCGCATCGGACACGGCGCCGGCGGAGTTGGCACCGCGCGGCCCGAGCGCGTTGGACAGCTCGGTGGCGGTACGGGCCAGATCGTCGACGTCCAGCGGTACCGCGGTGCGCTCCACCGGGATGGCCGCGCCGTCGGCCAGTTCGGGGCCGCCGGAGTAGGCCGGGCTGAGCTGCACGTAGCGTCCGGTGACCAGGCTCGGCGACACGACGACCGCGTTGACGTTCTCCGGCAGCCGCAGCTCGTCGTCGATGCGCATCTCGACGCGTACCCGGGTGCCCTCCGGCACCACCTTGTCGATCGTGCCGACCTCCACCCCGAGCACGCGCACCGAGTTGTCCTCGAACAGTGCGGCCGCCGAGGTGAAGTAGGCGGTCACGGTGCGGGCGGGCGACCGCACCACCAGCCACACCCCGGTCGCGACGAGGACCGCCACGACCGCGACGAGCGCGGTGAACTGGAGCCTGCGACGATCCAGGTCGATCCGGGAGCGGGTGCCCTTCGATGCGGCCATGCTCAGCACCCCCGCGGGTTGATCGGGCCGATGGTCAGCGGGACCATGCCGCAGACGTAGTTGTCGATCCAGCGGCCGCTGCCGACGGCGTTGGTGAACAGCCGCACGAACACGGCCTCCAGTCGGAGCGCGTCGTCCAGGTTGTCCCGGTTGCGCTGCAGTACGTCGGCGACCCGGTCGAGCGCCTCCAGGGTGGGCCGCAGCTGGTCGCGGTTGTCGGCGACGAGCCCGCGCAGCTGCACCGAGAGCTCGCGGGTGCCGTCGAGAAGCGCGCTGATGGCCTCCTTGCGCTTCTGCACCTCGGCCAGCAGCAGGTTGCCGTCGGAGAGCAGCTTCTCGAACTCGTCGTTGCGGTCGGCCAGCACGCCGGAGATGTTGCGGGTGCCGGCGAGCAGCTCGCGGATCTGCTCGTCGCGGCCGGCGATCGTGGTGGACAGCCGGGACAGCCCGTCCAGCGCCCCGCGGACCTCGGGAGCGGTGTCGCGGAAGGTCTCCGACAGCGTCTGCAGGCTGTTCGCGAGCTGGGCGGTGTCGAGCTCGTCGACGGTCGCGGAGAGCCCGTTGAAGGCCTCCACGACGTCGAACGGGGCCGCGGTGCGGGCCAGCGCGATCGGGGTGTCGGGATCCTGTTCGGCCTCGCCCTGCGGGTCCAGCGCAAGGTACTTCGAGCCCAGCAGGGTGCGGACCTCGATCGAGGCGGAGGTCCGGTCGCCGACCCAGGCGTCGTCGACCCGGAAGGTGACGAGCACCCGGTCGCCGGCCAGCGCCACGTCGGTGACCCGGCCGGCCTCGACACCGGCGATCGCCACCATGTCGTCGGGCTGCAGCCCGGCCGCCTCGCTGAACTCGGCCTGGTACACCGTGCCGCCGGCGAAGATCGGCTTGAAGTTGAACGCGAGGACCGTGACCAGCGCGATCACCAGCAGCCCGATGATCGCGACCGGGATCGGACCACGCTTGCCGAAGGCGGCCATCAGTTGCCTCCTGCCGAGAGTGCGGGCAACCCGGGCACGTTCGGCGCCGAGGGCGGTGCGGGGACCGGCTGTTGCACCGGTGGGATCGGCGGGACGCCGGGCAGCAGCGGCCGGGGCCGGCCCTCGACTCCGTCCGGGTTCGGCCCGCAGCGCGGGTCGTCACTGGAGAAGGCCGGGATCTCCTGCGGCCCGACGACGCCGGAGATGCCGACGGAGCCGCTGATCCGGCACATGAAGAACTGGAACCAGCTGCCGTAGCTCCCCGCCCGGCTGATCGTGTTGAGCTTGCCGGGAAGGTTCTGCAGCACGCGGTCCACCGTGGGTTCGGCCTCGTTGAGGTTGCCGGCCAGATCGCCGAGGGCATCGATGTCGTCGCGCAGCGCCGGCCGGGCCTCGCCGACGAACCCGGCGGTGACCGTTGTCAGCTCTCCGATCGACTCGATCGCGTCGCCGATCGGCTCGCGGTCCTCGGCCAGCCCGGAGACCAGCGCCTGCAGGTTCTGCACCAGGTCGGACAGCTGCTGGTCGCGGGCGTTCACGGTCTCGAGCACCGAGTTCAGGTTGTCGATCACCTGGCCGATCACCTGGTCCCGGTCGGCGATCGTGTTGGTGAGGGAGGACGTGCTGGCCAGCAGGTTCTGGACGGTCCCGCCCTGGCCCTGCAGTACCTGCACGATCTCGTTGGACAGCTGGTTGATCTGTCCGGCGTCGAGCCCGGTGAACAGTGGCTTGAAACCGTTGAACAGTGTGGTCAGGTTCAGCGGGGGCCTGGTCTGCTCCACCGGGATGGTGTCGCCCGGGGACAGGGTGGCCCCGGTCGCGCCCGCACCCTGCCCGAGCGAGAGGTAGCGCTGCCCGATCAGGTTCTTGTACAGCACGGACGCCGTCACCGAGGCGGGGAGTCGCTGCGCGGCGTCCACGCTGAACGACACCTCGGCCAGCCGCCGGTCGACGATCTCCACCGAGTCGACGGAGCCGACGACGACACCCGCGATGCGGACGTCGTCGCCGACGAGCAGCCCGGTGGCGTCGGTGAAGCGGGCGAGGTAGTTCGCCCGGTCGCCGCCCTGTGCGTTGGCGATGGTCAGCGCGAGGACCGTCGTGGCCAGCGCCGTCACCAACGCGAGCGACAGGAACTTGGCGAGCGGGGCGAAGGGGATCTGTCTCACGTCAGGGTCACCTCGGTACCGCGGTAGAGCGGGCCGACGAGCATGCTGCTCCAGCTCGGCACCGCCGAGGGCGGACCGCCGCTCTGTGCGGCGACGAGCTCCGCCACGATCTGCTGTTCACCCGGCGAGTTCGGCAGCCCCATGTCGGCGCTGCCCCACGATGCGGGCGTGGTGCCGAACGTGTCGGCGCCAAACGCCTCGGGGTCGCCCGTCGGGGTGTCGAGCGGGGCCGCCGGCGGCGTCGAACCGTCCTTGAACGGGCCGTCCGGCGGGTACTGCGGGCCCAGCGGGAGCACCGGGTAACAGCGCGGGCCCCGGTCGTCGAGGTAGCGCGGCTCGTCCTGGTTCGGAATGTACTTGCCGCGGCTGTTGACGATCTCCACCGTGAGGTGCAGGCCGGGTTCGTCGGTGCCGACGCCGAAGACATCGTCGACCAGCGGCACGAGGTCGGCGAGCTGGCCGAACAAGCAGGGGAACTCCGGCGCGTAGCGGGCCAGCGATTCCAGCGTCGGACGGCTGGACGCCGCCAGCCCGATGAGGTTGTCACGGTTCGCGGCGAGGAACGCGTGCAGGTCGTCGGAGGCCTGGGTGGCCGTGCCGAACAGGGTGCGCAGGTGCTCGCGCTGCTCCATCACGGTACGGCTGGTGACGGTGATGTCCTCGAGCGCGTCGAGCAGGTCCGGCGCGGCGTCGGCGACGTTCTCGGCCAGGTCGGCCAGGCCGGTGATGTCGGCCTGCAGGTTCGGGAGTTCGGCGTTGAGCGGGCCGACCAGCTGCTGCAGTTGGACGAGGGTCTGGCCGAGCTGCTCACCGCGCCCGGACAGTGCCTGCGACAGCGCACCGAGCGTGGTCGCCAGCTGCTGCGGCGCCACCGCGTGCAACAGCGGCAGCAACCCGTCGAGGACTCGCTCCAGCTCACGGGCGGCCTCGCTGCGGTCCTGGCTGATCACGTCGCCGGCCGAGAGCCGCGCCGTCGCGGGCTGTGCCGGCGGCACCAGCGAGACGTACTTCTCCCCGAACAGCGTCTTGGGCAGCAGGCGCGCCTCGACGTTCGCCGGGATCTGGTCGACCATCTCCGGCCGCAGGGACAGCTGCACCGTCGCTCCGGTGCCGTCGGAGCTGACCTGTTCGACCTGGCCGACGATCAACCCGCGGACCTTGACGTCGGCCCGTTCGGCGAGCTGGTTGCCGACCCGGTCGACCTGCAAGGTCACCGGCACTCCGGTGCGGAAGGCCCCGGCGTACTGGGCGACGGCGAGGCCGATCAGCAGCGCGATGACCAGGATGAAGGCGAGGCCCTGCAGGCGGCGGCGGGTGGCGTTCATCCGGCCACCCGCACCGAGGTCTCGGTGCCGAACAGCACCAGCGTCAGGAAGAAGTCCAGGATCGCCGTGCTCACGATCGACAGCCGGACCGAGCGACCCACCGCGACGCCGACCCCCGCGGGCCCGCCCTTCGCGTGATAGCCGTAGTGGCAGTGGATCAGGATGATCACGGCTGCGAAGATGATGACCTTGAGATAGGAGTAGAGGACGTCACTGACCGGGAGGAACAGGTCGAAGTAGTGGTCGTAGGTCCCACCCGGTAGCCCGTTGACGACCGTGACGTTGAGCCGGGACGCGGCGAAGCTGGCGAGCAGGCCGATGGTGTACATCGGGATCACCGCGAGGATCCCGGCGAGCACCCGCGTGGTGACCAGGAACGGCACGCTGGGCACCGCCATCACCTCGAGCGCGTCGACCTCCTCGGAGATCCGCATGGCGCCGAGCTGGGCGGTGAACCCGGCGCCCAGGGTCGCGGTCAGCGCGGCCGCCGCGACGAGGGGCGCGATGTCGCGGGTGTTGAAGTACGCGGTGATGAAGCCGGTGAGCGCCTCGACCCCGAGCGAGTCCAGGGCCCGGAAGCCCTGCAGACCGACCAGGCTGCCGACGAACAGCGACAGCGCGGCCATCACGCCGGCCGTCCCCAGGATGACGATGAGCGCCCCGGAGCCGAAGCTCACCTCGGCCAGCAGCCGGGCGATCTCCTTGCGGTAGCGCCGCACGGTGCGCGGGATCCAGATGATCGCCCGCGCGTAGAGCGAGAGCTGGTCACCCAGCTGCTCGAGTTGGTCAAGCGGGCCGGAGATCGCGCGCCGGGCCCGCGCATTCCAGGTGGCCATCGACTCAGATCCCCTTCGGCGGAACGAGCTCGAGGTACAGGGCGGTCAGCACCAGGTTGATCATGAAGACCAGCACGAACGAGATCACCACCGACTGGTTCACCGCGTCGCCGACGCCCTTGGCCCCCGGCGGAGGGTTCAGCCCGCGGTAGGCCGCGACCACACCGGCGGTGAAGCCGAACAGCGCGGCCTTGGCCTCGCTGATGAGGATGTCGGACACCTGGGCGATGGCGCTGAAGCTCGCGATGTAGGCGCCGGGCGTACCGCCCTGGATGATCACGTTGAAGAAGTAGCCGCCCCCGACACCGACCACGGTGGCCAGGCCGTTCAGCACCAGCGCGGTGGTGGCCATCGCCAGCACCCGGGGCACCACGAGGCGCTGGATCGGGGAGATCCCCAGCACCTCCATCGCGGCGATCTCCTCGCGGATGGTGCGGGCCCCGAGATCGGCGCAGACGGCGCTGCCGCCCGCGCCCGCGATGAGCAGCGCGGTCACGATGGGGGCCGCCTGCTGCACGATGGCCAGCACCGCGCCGGCCCCGGTCTGGCTCTGCGCGCCGAACTGGCGGGTGAGCTCGGCCAGCAGCAGGGCGATGGTGGCGCCGAACGGGATGGTGAACAGCGCGGTCGGCAGCGCGGAGACCTTCGTGACGAACCAGGTCTGCTCGATGTACTCGCGTAGCTGGAACGGCGGCTTGAAGGTCTGCCGCACGATGTCGACGCCGAGGCCGATCAACCGCCCGACAGGGGTCAGAGCGCGGGTCAGTGGCGTGGGAGCGGTCACGTCGGATTCCTGATCAGGCGCGGCCGTGGTGGCGGCCGGGACCGGCGGGGGGCGGGCCGAGGGGTCCCCGACCGGGCCCACCCGGACCGGGACCCGTCGGGCCCGGTCCCGTCCGCCCCGGAGCGCCTGCACCCGTCGGGCCACGCGCCCCGGCCGGCGCCGGCTCGTTCGCGTAGGCCTCCTGGATCGCGCGCTGCGCGGCCGGCGGCAGGGTGTGCATCATCCGCATCACCCGCTCCCGGCGCCGCCGCACCGCCTTGCGCTCCGGCAACCCGGCGCTCGCCTCCAGCTGCGGCTTCAGCGGGGGCAACCCCGACAGCTCGCTCACCTCGGCCATCTCCCGGGCGGCCTGCGCGGTGTCCTTCTCCTCGCTCATCCCGATCGGCCCCTGCCGGCGCCCGTTGAGGAACTGCGCCACCACCGGTTCCTCGCTGGTGAGCAGCACCTCCCGCGGCCCGAACATCGCCAGGTGCTTGCGATACAACATCCCGATGTTGTCCGGCACCGTCTGCGCGGTGTTGATGTCGTGGGTGACGATCAGGAACGTGGAGTCGGTCTGCGCGTTCAAATCGATGATCAACTGGTTCAGGTAGGCCGTGCGCACCGGATCCAGACCCGAATCCGGCTCGTCGAACAGAATGATCTCCGGGTCCAGCACCAGCGCCCGGGCCAGGCCGGCCCGCTTGCGCATCCCGCCGGAGATCTCCCCGGGCAGCTTCTTCTCATCCCCGGTCAGCCCGACCATGTCCATCTTCTCCGCGACGATGTCGCGGATCTGCGCCTCGGACTTGCGGGTGTGCTCACGCAGGGGAAAGGCGATGTTGTCGTAGAGGTTCATCGACCCGAACAGCGCGCCGTCCTGGAACAGCACCCCGAACAGCTTGCGGATCTCATACAGCTTCGACTCGCTGCACCGGACCAGGTCGGTGTCGTGGATGACGATCGACCCCTTCTCCGGCTTCAACAGCCCGATCAGGGTCTTCAGGAACACCGACTTGCCCGTACCCGACGGGCCCAGCAGCACCGACACCTCACCCGGAGGCAGCGTCAGGGTCACGTCCGACCAGATGTTCGCCCGACCGAAGGACTTGCTCAGCCCCTCGACCCTCACCTCGACGCCGGCCACCGATGCCTCCGATTCAGCTCCGAATGCGGTGCGGGTGGCCGACACGACGAATGTGCACGGCCGGCTACCGCTCAACAGGCCAACGAGGAGGAGTGAGACAGGTTACTGACGAGTTCGGTTTGAGCGGGAAGTTACGCCGAACGGCCCTGTGGGGCAGCGATGAACGGCCGTTGGACGCTGCGCCCGAGAGGCGCGATCGACTGACCAGGGCTTTCAAACGGCGGAGCGGCGCAGGACCTTCGCCCCGTACCACCGGCAGATGTTCAGCGCGAGCTGCAACTCGAAGGGATCACGGTCCAGATCACGGGCGTACTTCTCGGCGATCTGCTGAATCCGGTAGTGCACCGTGTTCCGGTGGACGACCAGTTGTTCGGCGGTGGCCACGTAACTGCGGTTCGTCGCGAGGAACAACCGGAGCGTCTCGCGCAGGCCCTCCTCACGCCGGTCGTCCACGGCGAGGTCACCGAGCGTGTCCGCGACGAAGTCCGCCAGCTCCCGAGGCTCGTCGGCGAGCAGCGCGATCGGGGCGATCTGGCGGAACGCGATGGCCCGCGGCCCGTGCTCCCCCGCGGACAGCGCGAGATCCTTGGCCCGCGCGGCGTTGCGGAGGCTGCGGCGGAAGCCGTCGAGCCCGGGCCGGGGACTGCCGAGGGCGACCCGGACCGGCAGCCGCGCGCGGTCCAGCTCAGCGGCGATGAGGTCGGCGTCGACGTCCTGGGCCGCCGCCACCGGGAACCAGATGCGGACGTCGCGTTCGTCGGTCGGGACGGCCAGGGGCGCGCCCCGCGGGGCCAGCAGGTTCTGCAGCAGCGAGGTCAACCGGTCGAAGACCCCCATCACGTCGTCCGACGCGGTGAGCCGGTCGATCCAGCCCTCGACCGCCAGGTGGGTGCGTCCCAGCCGGTAACCGAGAGCGGCCTCGGCCTGCCGGATGTCCGGCGACGGATCGTGCAGCAGCTGGGTGATCCAGTGCTGGCGGAGTACACCCCGGCTGCTCACCCAGCGCTCGCGCTCCTCCTCATAGGCGCGCGCGACCTGCTCGCAGACCCGGTCGACGTACACGGCGACGACGTTGACCAGCGCGATCATCGTCTCGGATGTGTCGGTGCGGCGCAGGTTCACGGCCTCGGACAGGCACATGTTGAGGAACTTCGCCTGCCCCAGCCGGTACGCGCGCAACAGGGCCGACAGCGGGACGTCGCGCTGCGCGAGCCGGCGCGCGTAGGACGTGGCCGACGACGGGGCGTCGACCGTGTGCGGGTCGATGCTGTTCACGAGCACGTGCATCGCCGTCACGATGTTCTCGGCGATGCTCGCCTCGAGCAGCGCGCCGAGGCGCTCGTCGTGGTCGAGGACGGCGATCTCCTGCTCGGTCTCGGCCGTCAGCGCGGCGATGAACCGCTCCCGGCGCGGCAGGATCGCGCGCGCGACCAGCACGACCGGATGCGGCTCTGCGTCCACGTCGTTCCTCGCTGTCGTCCCGTGGCGGATGTCCGGCCGGATGCTAGGCCGGGACCGGGATCCGCAGGTGCCGCAGGGCCGCCTGTGCCGCGTTGGCGCCGCACATCCCGTGCACGCCCGCGCCCGGCGGGGTGGCCGCGGAGCAGATGAAGACGCCGGGGATGCCGGTGCTGTACGGGTCGAGGGCGATCCGCGGGCGCGTGAGCACCTGCAGCTCGGTGTTCGCCCCGGTGACGATGTCCCCGCCGACGTAGTTCGCGTTGTAGGCCGCGAACTCCGGAGCCGATCGCACCGCGGTGCCGACGATGCGTTCCCGCAACCCGGGCGCGAACCGCTCGATCTGGTTCAGCACCCGGTCCGTGGCGTCGCCGGGATACCCGTGCGGGACGTGCGCGTAGGCCCACACCGGATGGACGTCGCCGGCCGAGCGGCTGGGGTCGGCCAGGTACTGCTGGGAGACCAGCACGAAGGGCCGCTCGGGCAGCCGCCCACGGTGGATCTCGCGTTCGGTGTACGCGATCTCGGAGATGGTCCCGCCGACGTGCACCGTCGCCGCGCGCCGGCACTGCTCGTTGCGCCACGGCACCCCGCCCTCCACGGCGAGGTCGACCTTGAACGCGCCCGGCCCGTGGCGGTAGCGCCGGTAGGCCCGTGCCACCCGGGCGGGGAGCCGGTCCCCGGCGATGTCGGCGACGGCGCCCGGGGCCAGGTCGAGCAGCACGGCGGCGGCCGGCGAGAGCTCGGCGAGCGAACGCACCCGGACCCCGGTCTCGATCGCGCCGCCGAGCTCGATCAGCGATGCCGCCAGCGCGTCGGTGATCGCGCGGGACCCACCGCGGGCCACCGGCCAGCCGAACCGGTGCCCCGCCGCGGTCAGCATGAGGCCGATCGCCGCGCTCGTGGGCCGTTCGAGCGGGTGCAGGGCGTGCGCCGCGACGCCGGCGAACAGCGCCCGGGCCGCGTCGGTGCGCCAGCGGCGGGCCACCAGCGTGGCCGGCTGCAGCGCCTGCAGGCCGAAGCGGGCGAGCCGCACCGGATGGCGCGGGACGTGCACCACCGGACGCATCAGATCGGTGGCCAGCTCGTCGAAACCGTCGGCCAGCGGGCCGAACACCCGTCGCCAGGCGGGGCCGTCCGGACCGAGGCCCCGGGCGGTGTCGTCGAGCGAGCGGACCAGAACCCCGGCCTCGCCCGTGTCGAGCGGGTGCGCGAGGTCGATCTCCGGCCGGCACCACTGCAGGCCGTGCCGTTCGAGGTCGAGGGTCTGCAGGAAAGGCGAGCCGACACCCATCGGATGGACGGCGGAGCAGTGATCGTGCAGCACGCCCGGAACGGTCAGTTCGCTGGTCCGGGTCCCCCCGCCGATCTCGTCGGCGGCCTCCAGCACCGTCACCCGCAGCCCGGCACGGGCCAGCGCGACGGCGGCGGCCAGCCCGTTCGGGCCGGCCCCCACCACGATCGCGGTCGTACCGTCAGTCATGCGCCACGGTCACGTCGGCGACGTCGTGGCGCCCCGGCCCGCCGGTCACCTGCACGGGGATCTCCGATCCCGGGCCGTCCAGCCACGGCTGGCGCTCGATCATGTCCTTCACCTGCACGTAGCCCTCCTCGACCAGCCCGGTGGCCGCGTCGTGGATGCGGTAGTGCTGGCGCTGGTGCTGCATCGGCTGCGATTCAAGCATGATCACCCGCAGCTCGCCCGGGGCGAACCCGCACCGCTCCTGGACCGCGCGCAGCAGGCTCTCGTCGTGCAGGTGGCCCTCGCCGAAGTTCCAGCCCAGGATGACACCCGCGGTGAACTCGCCCTCCCGCACGTCGTAGGCCTCGACGTCGTCGAGCGCACGCGGCAGCAGCCCGTTCAACGCCCGGCCGTGGCTGTGCAGGGACCGCCAGGCCATCGCCTTGGCCAGCATCAGCTCGGCGGTGTCGTCGTCGTAGAGCTTCGCGAGCTGGTCGCGGGTGGTGCCGCCGGCCTTGACGATGTGGTCGTTGAGCCTGTTCTCCGCACCCGTGCCCGGGCCGTCGGCACCCTTGCGGAAGCACCAGAAGCTGGTGGCCCAGTTGCCGGCGTAGTACCGCATCGAGGGCAGGAACGACACCAGGTGCGGCTTGGCGTTGCCCAGGGCCGGGATTCCGACGAGCGCGACCAGCAGGATCACCCCGAGCAGCGGCGAGCTGAGGGAGAACACGCTGACCTCGGCGTTGGCACCGAACAGGAACAGCGCGGAGTAGATGAAGAAGATGTTCCACTCCAGCGGCACGCCCATCGGGAAGGTCGACAGGATGTGCAGGTGGAAGATCACCATGAGGCCCAGCGCCAGCGTGGTGACGATCCCGCCGTCGGACAGCACCAGCACCAGCGGGACCGTGTACTCGATCACCGTGCCGGTGTGCGCCGCGAACGCCGCGAGCCCGGAGGGCCGCAGGTCGTTCGGGTAGTCACGGTAGAACTTCCGCTTGAACCACCTGATCCGCTGCAACGGGCTGTTGCTGATCATGACGGCGACGACGTAGGGGAAGTGGTGGTTCAGCTTCGAGGTGGCCGCGCCCCACCACAGCGCCAGCATGATCAGCTTCCACCCGATCAGCATGTCGATGTAGGGGAAGAAGAAGACCACGACCGTCAGCGCGTACTGCTCCCCGCGGGCCGCGAGGAAGATCGTCTTGTCGCGCAGTCCGATCAGCACGAGGCCGGCCAGCAGCGGGATCATCATCGTCGGGTCGAGAAGCCCAACGGTGTGGCCCGCGGGCACCCGGTCCGGCGAGCCCGGGGCGAAGAGCAGCCAGGCCGCCGAGGCGATCACGACCAGGTAGAGCAGCACGTCGACGACGGTGCGGGTGGTCCCCCGGGTCAGCGGCACCTTGTCCGGCCACGGCGCGAGCCGGATGGTGCCCGGGCGCAGCCAGTGCAGGAACGCGCCGACGGGCGGCAGGAAGCGCAGCGTCAACGGCATGGAGCCGCAGCCGAAGCCCAGGACCTCGTAGAGCAGCGTCCAGATGACGACCTTCTGGTAGACGACGGGCTCGGTCCACCAGGTCGTGAAGTCGCCGACCGACCCGAGTCCGGGGGTGAGCGCGATGATCGCGATCCCGCCCAGCACGTAGCCGACCAGCTTGATCACGTAGAGCAGGTACACCGCGTAGGGCGTACCGAAGCCGTGCTCGGCCCAGTGCTGCGCCAGTGGCTTGATGCGGTCCAGCCGGGGCTTGGACTTCCATTCCTCACGGTCGAGGTCCGGGAAATCGGGAGCGATGAATCCCATGACGGTCCTTCTTCTCAGCGAGCGGGAGTCGCGGAATCGGCCAGACCGGCGCGCAACCGGATCTTGTCGACCTTCCCGACCGGATTCCGGGGGAGGTCGGGCAGCGCGACGATGTCGGCCGGCAGCTTGTATCGCGACAGCGATGCCCGGCAGTGCTCGTGCAGTTCCGCGGGCGTGGCCGTGGTGTTCGGGTTCAGCGTGACGAAAGCGACCGGGACCTCACCGAGAACGGCGTCCGCGGCGCCGACGACGGCCGCCTCGAGCACGGCCGGATGACCGTGCAGGACGGTCTCGATCTCCTTGGGGTAGATGTTCTCCCCACCCCGGATGATCATGTCTTTGATCCGGTCGACGAGCACCAGGTAGCCGTCGGCGTCGAACCGGCCGACGTCGCCGGTGTGCAGCCACCCGTCGACCACCGTCCGCGCGGTCTCCTCCGGCCGGTTGAGGTAGCCGCGCATCACGTTGGGGCCGCGCACGACCACCTCGCCCGGCGAGCCGTCCGTGACGAGCGCGCCGGCCGCGTCCATGATCGCGACCTCCTGGCCGGGGAGCGGCAGCCCCACCGTGCCCGGCTTGCGCACCCCGTCGACGGGGTTGATCGTCGACGCGCAGGTGCCCTCGGAGAGCCCGTAGCCCTCGACGATCGGGACGCCGAAGCGGCGCTCGAACCGCTCGATCAACTCGGCTGACATCGGCGCCGCTCCGCACACCGCGATCCGTAGCGAGGACACGTCCGGCACGACTTCGGCGGGCAGCGTCGCGAGCATCGCGTAGATGGCGGGTACCGCGGAGAAGTAGGTGGGCCGCACCCGCTCGACGACCGGGAAGAAGGCGGCCGGGTGGAAGCGCCCGGCGATCGTGGTCCGGCCACCCGCGAGCAGCGGGGACAGGACGCTGACCACGATCCCGTTGACGTGGAACAGCGGCAGGATCAGCAGGCTGTGGTCGGCCGGGCCCAGGCCGACCGCCGAGATCGCCATCGCGCACATCGCCGACAGGTTGGCGTGGTCGAGCATCACGCCCTTGGGCCGTCCGGTGGTCCCGCTGGTGTAGATGAGCAGCGCGAGCGCGCCGGCGTCGGTCGGGGCCGGGGGCAGGTCGGCCGGGCCCGGCCCGGCGTCCAGCTCCGCGACGTCCATGGTGACGACGGACGAGACCGACCCGTCGCCGACCACCACGGCCGCACCGGAGTCCTCGACCTGGTAGCGCGCCTCGGACTCGGTCAGGGCGGGGTTCACAGGCGTCACGGCGGCACCCAGGCGCCAGGCCGCGAACAGGGCGACGACGAACTCGACGCGGTTGGGCAGCACCACCGCGACCACGTCGCCGGCTCCGACACCGCGGCCTCGCAGGGCGGCGGCGGCCGCTCGCGCCCGGTCGGCGAATGCGGAATTGGTCAGCGTCAGGTCATCGTCCGAGATGCAGGGCCCGGCCGGATCCCGATGCGCCCGATCCTCCGGCAGCACAGCAGTGTGCACCACATTCTCCGATCGCCCCACGAGATCCGCTCTCGATGCCGTGGAACGGTACGACCGTCCGGTGGCCCCGGACATAGACGCAGGTCACGAACTTGTCCGGAGGCCCTGTGCGCCGCGCACAAATCATTTTGAGGTAACGCTGATAAATTCACACGATCGTGTCGTGAAATCTTCCAGAAAAGTCCAAGAACGACAGTGGCCGGGGAGTGGACGCTCAGGCGTCCCCTCCCCGGCCATGATCTGTGGGGTATTCGCTTGTGGATTCGGCCCTGAATTCCGTCCCGGGTTCGGGCCCGGGTTCAGGTGCGCGCCGCGGTCTCCGGCCGGGCATCGGTGCAGCGACCGCCCCCGTGGGGCACCGGGCACCCGGTCGGGAACGTCCCGAGCCGGGAGACCTCGAAGCCGCCAGGGTAGCTGCGGATGCTGGGCATGTCCCGGACCATCTTCGGCTCCGGCCGCGGCTTCATGAACCGCACCACCCTGCCCCGCAGCTTGAGCGCGGCCCGCGACGCGACCTCCACCGGCTTCGGCGGCGCCGGGTAACGCAGGGCGTCCCGCAACGGGGCGTCCATCAGCGCGTAGGAGAACGTCTTCACGAGCCCCTTCGGCGCCAGGTGGTTGGGCGGGAACGTGGTCATGAGCTCCAGCGTGGAGTCGGCGACGGCCCGGCTGCCGTCGTCGTAGCCGAAGTGCTCGGCCTCGTAGCGGTCCAGGACGTCCGCGAACTCCTGGTGCGTGGCCGGGATCGCGGTGATCCCCATGTGCCGGCCCAGTTCCCGGTAGTAGTTCGCGCTCGCGACCTTCTCCCGCTCGGTGAACGGACGCCAGCCGTAGGCGTCCATCCACCGGATCGGCACGACCACGAACGTGCAGAGCACGTAGCGCAGGTCGTCCTGCGTGATCGGGTAGCTGCGGTGCATCTGGTTCATCCGCCGGATGGCCGCACGCCCCGTCTCATGGGCGAAGCCGTGCTCGAGCACCGACTCCAGGATCAGCGCGGTGTCGTCGTAGCGCTTCTGCACGCGCTCCGTGAACTCCCCGGTCTCCGCCAGCAGCCGCCCGATACTGGGCACGGCGTACGTGCGGAACAGCGCGAAGCTCAGGGACTGGTTCATGTCCCACGGGAACTCGTGGCCGGACATGATCCGGTAGATCTCGACGTACTCCGTATCCGGATCCAGCCGCTCGATCTCGTGCAGCCAGTCGAACCGGTCCTTGCGATCCAGGCTGATCATGGAGTCGGTCGCCCTCAGCTCGCCGCGGCCAGCAGCTGCTCCTGGTCCTCGGCGTGGAACTTCTCCTCGAGGAGCTCGGGGGACGCGTCGACGTCGATGTCGAGCAGGTTCGCCCCACGGGCCGACTCGATGGCACCGAGCCGGCGGCCCAGCTTGTCCATCGCGTACTCGGCCATCTCGGAGACGTCCACGGCGAACGGCGGGTCCTGGCCCTCGTACTTGTCGAAGGTCGCGGTGACGACGCCCATCGAGGGGACCATGAGCTCCTGCATCCGCTCGTCCACGACCTCCCACATGGCGTCGTCGGCGGCGACGTGGCGGCGGCAGGTGAACGTGCCCCACGCCATGTGGCGGCGCTCGTCGTCCCCGATGTGCTTGATCAGCTTCTGGATACCGGGGAGGATCCCGCGGCCGGTACAGACCTTGGACCAGGCGAAGTAGCCGGTCAGCGCCAGCGTGCCCTCGACGATGTGGTTGTAGGTCACCGACGCGCGGATCTGGTTGCGCGGCGACGGGTCGTTCGCCAGCGCGTACAGGCTGTCCGGCAGCTGCTTGGTGAAGATCTCCATGTAGCCGTCGTTGAACTCGATGAACTCGTGCAGGTCACCGGTCATGCCCACGGCGTCGAAGAAGCGGCGGAAGCCCATCGTGTGCTTGGCCTCTTCGTACACGAACTGGGTCAGGTACATCTCGTCGGCGAGCCGGCCCTCGGCCGCCATCGCGGCGACGAACGGCTGCAGGTCCTGGGTCACCGACTCCTCGCCGGCCAGGAACTGCGCGGCGAGCGCGCAGGTCCACCAGCGCTCGTCGTCGGTCATGTTCGCGAAGTCCTCGGCGTCCTGGGAGAAGTCGATGTCGGCGGGGTTCCACTGCCGCCCGTTGCCCTTGCTGAACAACCGCATGGGGAACGAGTCGAAGTTGAGCCCGCCCTGGCTCAGGCTCGCGAAACCCTCGCGCTTGCCGTGCTCGATGCTGCGCTTGGGCTGCGACGGAAGTGTGGTGGTCACCGTTCGGCCTCCTTGCCGTAGGGGTTGATCAGTACCGGATGAGGCCGCGGATGTTGCGGCCGTCGCGCATGTCCTGGTAGCCCTGGTTGATCTCCTCCAGGGAGTACTCGCGGGTGATGAGCTCATCCAGCTTCAGCTGGCCGAGGTTGTACATCTCCAGCAGCCGCGGCACGTCGTGCTGACCGTTCGAACTGCCGAAGAGCGCGCCGCGGATCTGCTTCTCGTAGAGCGTGAGCTCCAGCAGCGACAGCGACGCCTGGTCCTGGTCGGCCTGGCTCAGCGCGGTCACCACGACCCGGCCCTTCTTGCCGACGAGCTGCAGCGCGGGCTGCAGGTAGCTGCCCTCGGCCACGCCCGTGGTCAGGATGCAGGCGTCCGCGAGCTGACCGCGGGTGATCGAGCTGACCAGCTCCCAGGCCTCGTCCATGCTCGCCGCGGTGTGGGTGGCACCCAGCTCGACGGCCTTCTCCCGCTTGAACTCCACCGGGTCGACCCCGACGATGTAGCGGCAGCCCGCGACCTTCGCGCCCTGCACCGCGTTGGCGCCGATGCCGCCGACGCCGACGACCACCGCCGTGTCACCCGCGCGCAGCTCGGCCGTGCGGACCGCGGACCCGAAGCCCGTGGTGACGCCGCAGCCGACCAGCGCGGCCAGGTGCAGCGGGAACCCCTCGTCGATCTTCACGACCGACTTCACCGGGACCACGGTGTGCTTCGCGAACGTGCCGAGCAGGCACATCTGACCCAGGTCCTCGCCGCGCGCGTGGAACCGGTAGGTGCCGTCGAGCTGCGGACCGAGCGTGGCCCCGGCGCCGTCGTCGCACAGGCTGGTGTAGCCGCGCACGCAGTACGAGCAGCGCCCGCAGCTGGGCAGGAACGTCATCACGACCGGGTCGCCGGCCGACACCTCGGTCACGCCCGCGCCGACCTCGACGATGCGGCCCGCGCCCTCGTGGCCGCCGATCACCGGGTACGGGACCGGCAGGTCGCCGGTCACCAGGTGCTCATCGGAGTGGCACAGCCCGCTCGCCGCGAGTTCCACCAGTACCTCACCGGGGCCCGGCGGGTCGAGCTCGACCTCCTCGACCTCCCACTTGCCCCCCTGCTCCCAGAGCACCGCTGCCGTGGTCTTCATGCGCACCTCTCCGCGTACCTCGCCTTGATCGCAGAGCATGGCGTGGATCACGGGGCTACGCACCGGGCCACCCGCGCCGGGGATGGCCCGCGGGTGCCATACCACCCGGCCGGGTGACCCGGCCACGATCAGGCCGCCGTCCGCGGAGTGCGGGTTCTCCGCGGATCAGCCCGGCGGCAGCGGCAGCTCCAGGCGCGCCACCAGTCCGCCGCCGTCGCGGGGCAGCAAGCTGAGCTCACCCTCCATCGCGGTCACCAGCGCCTCGACGATCCACAACCCGAGGCCGGCCGTGCCGCGCCGTTCCCCCAGGGCGACGCCCTTCGCCGTCACCAGGCCCTGCTGGCCGGCGGGCAGGCCGGGCCCCCGGTCGCGGACCTCGACGACCAGCCGTTCGTCGTGGTAGCCGAGGTCGAGCTCGACGGGAGCCGACCCGCTGTGCCGGGCGGCGTTCTCGACGAGGTTGGTCAGCACCCGCCGCAGTCGCTGGGGATCGCAGCGCACGGCGGCGCCGTCGGGCGTCACCGACGGGCACCGCCGCGCCGCCTCGACACCCGCCGCGTCCAGGACCGCGTCGGCCAGGTCGGCCAGCGCGACGCGGCGGGGCCGGACCCGGCCCAGCGGGCTGCCGTCCTGGACGGCGAGGTCGGCCAGCCCGTCGAGCATGTCGCGCAGGTGCACGGCGTGCTCGGCCAGCAGCGCGACGGCCGCCCGGCGGGACGGCTCGGACAGCCGGTCGGCGGCGAGATCGGCGGTGAGGGCGGTGAGCGATGCCACCGGAGTGCGGAACTCGTGCAGTACGACGCGGACGCCGTCGAGGCGGGCCTGCTGCGCCGCGAGCAACTGGGCCCGCAGCTCGCGCTCGGACAGGAACTTCTCGTGCTCGGCCAGCGCCCGGGCGCGAGAGACGGCGGCGGCGTCGAGCTGACGTTCCAGCATCCGCACCAGCACGCCGACGAGCACGGCGGTGGCGACCAGGAAGCCGGTCCACCAGGCTCCGATGAGCAGCCGCTCCGCCACCGGGACGTACGGGTCCGAGCCCAGCACCGACGCGACGGTGAAGCCGGCACCCAGCGCCAGTGCGCCCAGCCGCCCGGGCACCGCACCGCCGCGGACCGCCGCGGCGATCGCCACGAGCGGCAGCGCCGCCACCATGATGCTGTCGGCGCCCCCGGTCCACGCGCAGGCCACGAGCAGGACCAGCCCGTCGACCGCGGTGATCAGCCACGGCGGCGCCAGCCGCCGGCCGCGGCGCTGCAGGTCGAGCAGCACGACCGCATAGGTGACCGTCACGATCACCAGCAACCACGCCTCGACGGTACGGCCGCGGGCCAAATCCGGCGCGATGACCAGCGCCGATGCCACCGCGCCCACCACCAGCAGTCGAATGATCGAGGCGGTGCGTTCCTCCTCGGCCCGCCCCTCCTCGTGTCCGAGGTCGGCGGGGAACAGGTCTGCATCGACCGTCATGGCTGCTCCTCGTAGGCGGCGTCGGCGACGACACTAGAGTTCGGGCCGTGCAGGACGGTCGTCATGTGGTGGTCATCGTCGACGACCATGCACTGTTCGCCCAGGGGCTGGCGCTGCTGCTGGAGTCGCGGGCCGGTGAGACGTTCAGCGTCGCCGGATCCGTCACCGCAGGCGAGGAGGCCGTCGCGCTGGTCGGGAGGCACCGGGCCGACATCGCGATCGTCGACCTCGCGCTACCCCCGCTGGGCGGCGTGGAGACCATCCGGCGGATCAAGACGGCCTACCCCGCCACCCGGGTGCTGGCCCTGTCCGGTACCGAGGACCTGAGCCTGGCGGCGGCCGCGCTGCGCACCGGAGCGGACGGTTACCTCGCCAAGTCCGCCGATCCCGAGGTCCTCGTCGCACCGTTGCTGACCATCGCGGCCGGGGTGCGGGTGTTGCGCGGCGAGCTGCTCGACGCGCTGCTCGCGGCGTCGGAGCGCACCCTCGACAGCCTCAGCGAGCGGCTCAGCCCACGCGAGATCGAACTGTGGACGCTGCTCGCCCGTGGCCTGGAGACCAGCGAGATAGCCAGGCCGATGCTCGTCAGCGAGCGCACCGCGAAGCGCATGATCGCCTCCCTGCTGCACAAGCTGGGCGCGGCGAACCGGATCGAGGCCGCGGCGCTCGCGGGCCGGTGCGGGCTGCTCGATCCCGACCCGGACCACGAGACGGCCCGCTGAACGCGCCGCCGCTGACCCGCGCGGGCCAACCATGGCCCGATCGAGGAGTCGTGCCCGGGTGCCGGGTTGCGCCAGACTCCCGTCGGCCGGGACCGGAACGGGGTCGGCTCACGAACGGGAGGAGCTGCGACGTGGCGGCGTTCAAGGACGAGGCAGAGGTCTACGAGTTCCTCGGCGGGGTGTTCCGCCGTGGATTGCAGGACCCGGCGCTGGTGGCGAAGCTCCAGCCGTCCGGGGTGGTCCTGCGGATCACCTACACCGACCCGGATGCCGTGATCACGGTGGACATGCCGGGCGCGGAGATCCACACCGGGGCCGGGGTCGGCCCGGAGCCGAACGTCGAGCTGTTCATGTCCTCCGACACCGGCAACCGGTTCTGGCTCGGCAAGGTCGTGCTGCCGGTCGCGCTGGCCAAGGGTCAGGTGCGCGCCAAGGGCCCGGTGGCGAAGCTGCTGAAGGTGCTGCCGCTGGCCAAGGGCCTGTTCGGGCCGTACAAGGATCACCTCGAGTCGGCCGGTCGCGCGGACCTGCTCAACGCCTGAGGCGGCGGGTTGCCGGGCCGTGACGAGCTGGTCCAGCACGGCGCCGCCGAGGT
>NZ_JAAXKZ010000111.1 GCF_012911875.1 Pseudonocardia bannensis
CATCCGCGACCCGGGTCCCCTCCTCCGCCAGCTCCAGCGCGGCGCGCTCGGCCTCGGTGAAGACCGTGGCCCCCCGCCACGCCGCGACCAGGTTGAGCCGCACCGGGGCCTCACCGGCAGCGGCGGCCTCCTTGGTGTGCATGTCGATGCAGACGGCACAGCCGTTGATCTGGCTGACGCGAAGCGCCACCAGCTCCTGCGTGGCGGCCGGCAGCGGCGAGTCCTTGAGTATCCGGCCCGCCGACAGGAAGTGCTTGAGGACCTTGCCGGCGGTCGGGCCGGCGAAGAAGTTCAGGCGCGCGTCCATGGCGTGCTCCTCGGTGGTCGTGAGTGGCTACACCTCCTGAGACGGGGTAGCGCGACTCCCTGTGACACGGCCGGGGGTGACCTGCGCCTCCCGGCCGTGGCGCATGTCGACCGGCTCGACGTGATCACAGGGCGATCGATCCGGGGCACCCGAAACGGGCTGAAGATCACCACCGAGCACCGCTCAGAGGTCGATACGGCTCTGGCGGCCCTCCGGATTCGGAGGACCGCCAGGTCAGACAGTGTGCGCCCGAAGGGACTCGAACCCCTGACCTTGTGATCCGTATTGAGTAGAGGTCGCCCTCCTGCCCAGGGGAACATATGTTCGATTCTGTGCTACCGTCCTCGGCGTCGCGGCGGCCGGGTTGGGGGAAGCAGCCCGGCCGCCGCGATCGTCGGGCAGACCGGGGCATCGATCGCCGCCGCAGCAGACCTGCCGGCTGGTTGAGATCGGGCGAGCTCGGGGAGCGCGGGACCTTGGGGAGCAACAGCCGCTACGACCGGGACCGGCCCGTCGGGGACCGCGAGGCCGCCGAGGCCCGTGCGTTCCACACCATCGCCGAGCTGCTCGGCCACCATCCCGAGCTCATCACCGACCGGGCCGTCGCCGGGCAGATCGCGCACGTGCTGCACAACTCGGCGATCGAACTCGCCGCCGGCCGACCCCTGCCCATCGGCGTGCGGCGCGCCGTCCGTGGCCTCGCCGACGCGCTCCGCGCCGCGATGGATCCCCGTCCGAAAGCCGGCGCATGACTGCGACGGGGACCCACGCTGCGGCGCTGGACTGCCTGCAGCTCTTGCCAGATGACGGCGTCGTCCCGGTCGGGAATGTCGAAGATCGCAGGGCCGACGGCCGCAAGACGGGTGGGGATCCGCGCTCGCGGCCGCCAGCGCGCGCGTTCCGGGCGAGGGGCACCCCGTCCATCCGGACCGCGCGAGGGGACCATATGCGCGGCCGGATGAGGCCGCTTGGCGGAACAGGCGGGCCTCGCCGTCATCGAGCGACTAGTCGGCACTGGAGCCCTCTGTAGCACCCCCGCGGATGAGATCGTCAGATCGCCCAACATGACGCTTGAGCAGGCCAGGTATTGCCCGGCCTCGGTCGGCCGCGCCAGGATCCGAGGAAAGATCGCCACAGTTGTTGATCAGGAGGTTCCGCCCATGCCCTGGGTTGCCGCCGACGATGGTTGCGACATCTACTACGAGACCCACGGCAGCGGGCCCGCGGTCGTCTTCGCGTCCGGCTTCATGGGCATCACCGACATCTGGCGGGCGCAGATCGAAGCGCTGTCGGACAGCTACCAGTGCATCGCCTTCGACAACCGGGGGAACGGGCGGTCGGAGAAACCGCTGCCGAAGATCGCCTACGGGGTCGAGCGGCACGCACGTGACCTGGAGGCGGTGCTCGACGCGACGGGCGTCTCCCGGGCGGTCCTCGTCGGGCACTCCATGGGCGGCAACACCGCATCGACGTACTACTTCGCCCATCCCGACCGGGTCGCGGGGATCGTCTACGTCGGGTCGTACGTTTCGGGAAGCCAGATCCGGGACGTCGGCAACACCCTCGAGGCCATCAAAACCGCGGTCGCCACCCCGAGCGGACGGGTCGGGTTCTACCGGGCGGTCGGCCTTCCCGAGGAGATCGCGATGGAGTCCGCGAAGTGGCCGCTGTACTCGGTGCTCGGCAACGCCGAGTCCTTCATCGTCTTCGACATGACCGACAAGATCTCCCAGATCACCGTGCCCTGCCTGATCTTGCACGGGGAGAAGGACATCGTCTCGCCGCTGGATCCCTGCGGATACGGTCTCCGCGACGGGCTTCCGGACGCCACCCTGGAGATCTTCGAAGGCGTGAATCACTGCCCCGCGGTGGAGGCGCCCGACAAGGCGAACCGCCTGATCGCCGATTTCTTGAAGAAAGTTCATGCCAGCTGAGCCTGCGCAGCTCATAGGACCAGCAGCAACTCCCCGACCGCCCGCCGCGCCGGCGGCGATGGCGCCGGTGTCTTCGGCGGGGGTACCGGTGCCCTTGCTGGTGGTGGTGTCGGCTGGGCTCACGTGCGGCCTCCTCGGTGATCGTGCCGCAGCGGTGCTCCGGCGGCGGTGTGCGTCCCGGTGTGGGACGCACCCGCCGGAGCAGCGGCGAGCGGGCCGGGCGGGGGCTCCGGCTGGCCCGCGCGGCGTGGACCAGCCCGGGGTCGCTCCAGGCCGACGGGGGAGGATCGTGGGCTGGTTCACCCGCCGCGGATCGGCGCGGGTTCATCGCCCGAAGACCGCCGTAGCGCTGCCAGCGTGCGTCGTCCCACAAGGAGGGGCACCTCCATGCCCGTCTCAGCGGGACCCAGCACCGAACGACCCGCACGCCCCACCCGGGCGATGCGGCCTGCGATCAGCACCCCGACCTCGGCGATTGCCCGGCCTCATCGGGAACAGGTAGGTCCCTTGATCCGGAACGCGCGGATCGACTACGGCGAAGACGCAATGAGGACGGGCATTCGGCCCATCCGGGAAAGGTTGCGCTCGTACACGTTGGGGGACGCCGCCACCATGATCACCGCACGCCCACACACCTATCCAGGCATCTGCACCGCGCTGGCCTCACCGGATCCGTCCGGCACAGCCGCGACACACCTGCGCGGATCCCAGGAAGAGATCGACTGCGGAAGACCCCCGGTAACGGGCGGGGCCGCTGCCGACTCGACCCGGCCCAGCTGCGCGAGCTGGAGGCGGAGTTGGACGCCGGTCCGGCCGCGCACGGCTGGCCCGATCAGTGCTGGACGCTGGCCCGGATCGCCGAGGTGATCCGCCGCCGGTTCGGCGTGGACTACACCCTGGCCGGGATGGACCTGCTGCTGCACCGGATCGGCTGGAGCGTGCAGGCCCGGCCCGGCAGGCGACCGAGCGGGACGAGGCGACAATCGCCGGCTGGGAGGACGAGCAGTGGCCGGTGATAAAAGAACGGCGGCGGACCTGGGCGCCTGGCTCTGCTTCGAAGACGAAGCCGGCCAGGGCCTGAGGTCGCCCACGGGCCGCACCTGGGGCCGGCGCGGGGCCACCCTGGTGGTGCGGGTGACCGCGGCCGGCGCCGCCCGGGTATCGCTGGCCGCGCTGGTGTGCACCCGGCCCGGCCGGCGATCCCGGCTGTTCTACCGCACCCTCGCGCGGCGCCGGACACGCGGGGACGGCAAGCGACAGGGGTTCGACGAGCGGGATTACGCGGCCCTGCTCGATGCCGCGCACCAGCAGCTTCGCGGCCCGATCGTGCTCACCTGGGACAACCTGAACGCCCACATCAGCGCGAGGATGAGGCGGCTGATCGCCGCACGGCCATGGCTGACCGTCTATCAGCTGCCGGCCTACGCTCCGGAGCTGAACCCGGTCGAGGGCGTGTGGTCGCAGCTCAAGAGGTCCCTGGCAAACCTCGCCAAGCACGGCCTCGACCAGCTCGTCGGGCTGATCAAGACGCGCCTCAAGCGCATGCAGTACCGGCCCGGCCTGATCGACGGGTACCTCGCGAAACCCGGCCTGGACTTCGCGGCGCCGTAACATCAGCCGTTAAAGCTGTCCTATCTGCCCGACTCCCCACTCCCCTAGATAAAAATCGTTGCCGATAATCAAACTTATGACAGAAGTCTTCTCGCTCAGTCGCTCTTCCCCGTATGCACAGGATCGGCAACCTGCCGGCAACCGAACGCGGCCCGGGGCCGCAACACAACCAGTAGGGAGGCAGACTCAGGCATGCTCATCGGCATACTGCTCGTCGTGCTCTTCGTCGTCGTGGGTGGGCTCATCGCCTTTGGATGGCTCAGCAGCGCTCGACGATCGAGCTAGCGTGCCAGGCCAGCAGGCGCGGGTCTTGCCCACCGAGGACCCGCCCCCCAGTGCCGCCAGCTGCCCCGACGGCACTGCCCCCCTGGGTGTCCGTGGTTGTCTTTTCTCCGGGTCGAGCCCTAAGGGGGACACCCAGGCCGGCCAGAAAGCGGCAAGATGGCAGCGTCGATCGGCCTCCAGGAGGAAACATGCCCCAGGGCACCGTGAAGTGGTTCAACGGCGAGAAGGGCTTCGGCTTCATCGCCCCCGACGACGGCGGCAAGGACGTCTTCGTCCACTTCTCCGCGATCCAGGGCAGCGGCTACAAGTCGCTGGACGAGGGGCAGCGCGTGTCTTTCGAGACCAGCCAGGGCCAGAAGGGACCGCAGGCGGACAACGTTCAAGCCATCTGACCACGACACCCGACCCGGTCAGCCCGGGGGTCTTCTCGTGCGGGCCCACGCAGGGACCCGCGGTCAGAGTGGCCGACCGCCACCACCTGCTACGCCTAGATATTTTGACCATGACACGAAACGCGTATGTGCAGGTCAGATGCGCTGTCGTTGTGCTGTGAAGCAGGCAGAGCGCACGCTACGCCCATCGAGTCCGACCCGCGAGCCGCAGACTTGACTCGATCTTCCCGACGTCGTCGGCCCAAGCTTCCTAGCGCGCCCACGGCGGGACATCTCCGCGTGCGGCGAGCATCGAGTCGTATCCGGGCTGCCGGAAGATGTCGTGCAGCTGCCGCCGGCGCACACCCTGGTTGCCGCCGTCGTAGAGCGGGAAGACCATGGCATCCCGCATCATCCGCTCCAGCGGCGCCAGATCACGCGTGTAGCTGGCGATCCCAACGACCCGCATGCAGTCATACACCGCACTGACCGCGGTCTCAGAGCAGTACACCTTCGTCATGATGGGCAGCTCTTCGGCTAGCCCGCCGGTGCGCTCGAAGTCGTGGCATGCCTTCCAGGTCAGGTAGCGGCATGCCTCGATCCGCATTTTGATGTCCGCCAGCATGAACCCGACGTTCTGGTGCTCGATCACCGGCGCAGTGCCCAGCCGCCTCTCGGTCCGCGCGAAGTCGAGGGCGTACTCGAACGCCCCGCGCATCGTCCCGACGCAGGCCGCGCCGATCAACGCGGCGGTCCAGCTGAACGCGCCGGAGACGATGCGCTTGCCGTGCCGGCCCGGCTTCCCGATCAGGTTCTCGGCGGGCACGCGGACCTCGTCGAAGTGCACCCGGGGCGTGACAACGCCACGGTTGCCGAGCTTGTCGTACACGTCGACGACGCCGATTCCCGGACTGTCTCCGGGCACCGCGATCACGGCCAGCGACTCGTCGGCGCCCGCCGCCGGATCGGTCCGGCACACCACCGTGTAGAGCTGGCAGCCCTTCCGGTCCCAGCCGGTGCCGTTGGTCGTGTAGTGCTTTTGCCCGGTGATCACCCACTCGTCGCCGTCCCGACGGGCCAGCGTCTGGATTCCGCCGGCGGGGTCCGGTGAGTCGAAGTTCGCCCCACCGGCGACGTCAGTGAAGGCGTAGGAGGCGAGCAGCTCTCCCTCCTGGTCCTCCACGAAGGGCCGGAGCAGGCGTTCCTTCTGCTCCGGCGTGCCGTACTGGATGATCGGCTGCAATCCGAGCCCGGACGCCAACAGCGTCGTCGGCACGCTGATGTCCACCCGGCTCAATTCCTCGGCGGCGATTGCGAAATCGACCATGGAGAAGCCGCCGCCGCCGTACTCGGTCGGGATGCAGGCCGTGGTGAACCCGGCTCGCGCCATCTCCCGATAGGCCTCCCGCCCGGCCAGGAACGCCTCCCAGCCGTCGGCCGCCCGGTCGATGCGCTCGACGATCGGGCGCAGCACGGTCTCCGCGAAACCCTGGGCATTCCTCTGGAGCTCCTGCTGGGCGTCACTCAGGGTGAAGTCGATCGTCATGTGCCCGCTCCTCCTTGAGGGGAAGGTGGCTTCTGCGCCCAAGACACGCCCCCACCGGTGAGTCGTAATACAGGCCAGTGGCCAATTTGTCAATCATCATTGGTTTTAGAAGCCGAAAGATGTGGGCGATCTGCTGCGACCGAGACGTCCCCGGAGTCCACAGAAGACGGCCAGCAGGTGCTTCGGCAGTGCCCGATGGAGTTTCCACGTGCGGGTGGGCGAACGCCTGGCCTCCGCGCGGGCGCGGGCGGCGCGTGTCGGCTGGACGCAGGACGGGCGCCAGGATTGCTGCCCGGAGCACTCCGTGTGAACAAGCCTCGAACGACGGTGCGATGATCACCGATTCGGGTAGAACCCGGTGTTCAATGAGGCACACCCCAGCAGCGCACCGGTCTTGCCGCCGGCCATCGCCGTGCACTCATCGATGCCCACATCGACGCGGTGCTCGAACGCGACATCCGCGCTCTGCCCGTCGCACAACTCGATGACACATCCCGCCAGCCGCTCCGCGGCCGCGGGGACGCGCGCGAGCACCTTGCCGGCCAGGGCCAGCATGGCATCGCCGGCCAGCATGGCATCGGCCACGCCGAACACCCGCCATGCCGTCGGGCGGTGCCGTCGAGTCGGGTCACCGTCCATGATGTCGTCGTGGAGCAGCGAGAAGTTGTGCACCAGCTCCACCGCCACCGCCGACGCGACCGCCGCGCCGGCATCGCCACCGGCCGCCTCGGCCGACAGCAACACCAGCGCCGCCCGGATCGACTTGCCACCCTCGCCGCGAGTCGCCGTACCGTCGGCCTCCCACCACCCCAGGTGGTATCCGGCGATCCGCCGCATCGACGCCGGCAAGCACCCCACCGCCTCCCGCAACGCCGGCTCAGCCACGCCACGACTCCACGCCAACACCTCACCCGCGGACCGCGCCCCGGGCGCCACATCCAGCGTCGTCATAGAAACGACCCTCTTTCTGTTCCAGTTCTGTTCTAGCCGGAAAACGACAGGCGGCAGCAGCCGCGGGTATTGCGCCCGACAACTATCGCCTCAGCAACTCAAAGCAACTCAGCAACGCCGCGTCGACACAGTTCGGTGTTGTTCGACCGCAGGTTGGGACCGGGTCGGACGGGAAGTCATGCGACCCACGAAAAGTTCCGCAATAAATCCTGCAACGCCGAACCGCCTTCTGTGGATCACCCATTGGTGGCTATTTAGGATTGGCGCTCACATTCCCATTGCTTCGCGAAGCAAACCATCGGAAGCTGCCCGAATTGAGCAGCCCGTCTAACCTTCGGATCCCGATCTGGCCCAATTTTGCGGGTGTGACCACTACGCAGCGGGACCACTGCCAGCTCAACGCCCACCGGTCAGGGGAACCCGGCATCAACCCCACATTCGTCACCAAGCGGCGCCATCGACCACCGTCGGCTACCGATCGCGTACCGCTGTTGGGCCAGACGAGGTCCGCGAAGGTCCGAGCCCACCTCGACTCCGAGTGGGCACCGTGGCAGCAGCTGCTCGGGGAGCTGGTACAGCGCGAGGTCGACACGCCTGGCAGACCAGAGGTGGGAGGCGTCAGCAAGAAGCTGGGCGAAAGAGGTTGGGGATGGCCTGGTATCTAGATCGCATGCCCCGACCAGGACAAACCGCGGTGGTACTGCCGGTCCCCGCCGCTGACCCGCTGCTGGCAGCGGTCGCAGCCCGATACCCCCACGCGGTCCGCGAGGGCCTCCCCGCACATCTGACGGTGCTGTACCCGTTCGTGCCAGCCGACGAGCTGGACGCGTCAGTGATCCAGGCATGTGCCCAGATCGTGCGCGCAATCGCGCCGATCACCGTGCGCTTCACCCGTTGCCGGGTAAAGCCTGGATTGATCTACCTGCCCCCAGAGCCTGCCGACCAAGTGCAACGGCTGCTCGAGGAAGCCTGGGCGAGGTGGCCCGCCCTCCTCCCCTACGGCGGCAAGTATGCAGATGCCTCGGCCCACGTGAGCGTTGCTCTTGGCGCTCTGGCAGAGGACCAGGACGCGATCGTAGGCCTGGTCGAGCCGCTGCTGCCGATCACAACACAGCTCTCGGAACTGCATGTGGCGGCGCTTGATGAGGACGGTTGGGGAATCCGCAGCCGACTCCCCTTCGGCGGCCGATGAGGTCAGCGCTCTGCAGCGGTTCGGTCCTCGACAGGAGCAATGCGGCGTTCGGCGAACGCCCGCGAGACTGACTCCAGCCAGGTGGCTTCGTCCTGCAGGTCGTCATGGGAGGGGCTGGCAGGCGTAATGCCGCCGCCCCGGCCGCCGCCACTGGTGTAGCGCCCTAGTGCGACCGCCAGGTCCGCTGCCTCAATCGCAGCGGCCAGTGCCTCGCCGTCCAGTCCCAGGGCGACACCCCGGTCTCGGTGAGCTGCGGTGTCGGCGTCACGGCGGTACGGGTTGAGGATCAGCGCCCCGTCCCGCACCTCGACGACCCGGCGGTACAGGCGCAACGGCATGTCGCGCCGCGGCACCTGTCCTTCCACGCCCTGCGGGGACGTCAACGCGATCTGAGGCATCGCGTCGTAGAACGCCTTCCACAACGGTTCCAACCCCTCATAGGCACGGCGCAGGTCCCACCACTCGGCAAGCCGACCGATGCGACGACCGACCGTGGGGATGGACAGGCCGATCACAATGACCAGGACCGACAGAGCCGGCAGACCGACGGACAACGTGCAGAGGAGGCTGGAGAACGGCCCGGCGCAGCGCGGCTCAGCGCTGACGGGGCCAAGCGTCGAGCGGATCACGTACTGGATCTTGTTTCCGGTGTAGAGCAGGCCGAGCACGTAGCCGGTGCCCATCACCGCCATGCCAGCGCGCAGGTACCCGCGGGTGTTGAGCACCGATCGAACGGCGAGCCGCAGAAGGTCGATCAACGCAACGCTGAGGTAGACCGAGTAGAGCAGCGCGTAGATCACCAGCCAGTGCTGGCCGCGATAGTCGAACACCCCGAGACCCACAGGACGCTGGCCGAGGAAGAAGGCGATGACCAGGCCGGCCAGAACCGCTATGAGCACGACGACACGGGGACGCAGCCGCTCCTTGACCTCGGCCGGCGGGTAGTTGACATGCAGTTGCAGCTGAATGAAGCCGAAGGCGGCGACCAGGGTGCACACGTTGGACAGCAGCCGGCCCAGGCTGGGGATCACCGCGCTGGCGAACGCCTGCGTGGCCGGGGCGAGGAAGACGAACGCGAGCGCGAGCGCAACGAGCTGGAGCGCGATCGGCCCGCTGCCGGTGGTGCGCCGCCGCCATCGCGCTATCCGCTGCATCCCCACGATCAGAGCGATCCCGGCCACCGCGAAGAACAGCAGATCGATCACGAGGGTCAGCCTCCGAAGATCTGTTCGACCCGTGAGAAGTACTGGGCGTCTGCGGGGGCCAGCGGCCGAGCCGTGAGTTGGCTGGGGCGGTGCTCGGCCGCGGTCAGCCGGATGAGACAAGCGATCATCTCGGCTTCCTGCTCTTCGAAGGCCGTGTAGGTCGAGCGCGTGAACATGTGCCGGATCAGTTCGGGCCGCACGGTGGGCGCGAGCTCCTGAGCCGCACCGACCGTCAACATGCAGTCCCCGCGGTGATCGCTGATCATGTGGCCGACTTCGTGCAGGACGATGTGGCTCTGGTGCACCGCACTGGTGTCCGCCGCGTAAGCGATGACGTCCCGATCGCGCTCCTGGATCCAAAGCCCGCAAGGGCCGCCCGCGGTCGCCTCGGTCTCGTGCAGGTCAATGGGGCGGCCTCGGTGCCGCTCCAGCCGATCGAGAAGGGTGTTGAGGTCGAACGGGCGCGGGATGCCCACCCCCTCATCGAGCTTGCGGACTCTCCCCTGGCTGCGCCGCCGCAATTCGCTGTACCGCACGTGGGTCGCCTCCCCGGACTCCCGTTGCCCCACCACGCCCGCCGCGACGGCGCTCGTCAGCGCGAGGCGTGCGCACGCGCAGTGAGCGAGTGGACTCGGAAGGTGATCATCGGACACCAGCCTGGCATGGCGGTCAGTCATCGAGATCGGGATCGGCCCGCCGTCGCCTGTTCGGGTGATTCGTGCGCCCCTCGAACCGGCCCAGCTCCTCGATGATCGCCGCTACGGACCGACGGGCCTCGGGGCTCAACTCCAGGGTGCGCAGCGCAAGGTCCTTGACCTCCTGGTCTCGAATGACGCTGAGCAGCGCGATCTCCTCGTCGATGAGCGCGGCCTGCGTGTCGTCGAAGAAGTAGGCAACCGGCACCCCGAAGAACTTCGCCAGCGCCTCGAGGTGCTGCTTGGTGGGGTTGTCGCGCCGGCCTCGATGCAACTGGTTGAGGTACTGAGCCGAGATCGTCGGGCCACCCTGTGCGCGGATGCCCTCGGCCACCTCCTCGTAGGTGTAGGGGCCCCGGTCTTTCGGACGCACGGTCGACAACAGGTGGTCGATCCGCGATGCCAGAGTCGAGCCTTTAACCACGACGTTGCCTCTCCCTCGCTGGCGATGACGAGCAGCCCATCGCCCCAACTTATGCCAGCAACTCCGCTCCCCGCGCAGCAAGCTCAGCCCACTGAGGAGGGCGTTCCCGCACCTCACACGCACCGCCGGAACGGGAAGCCCGCTCTGAGCTCCCCCCGCCCGCAGCTCGCGGCCAGACACAGAGCGCTCACTCAGCTCCCAGACACGACTCTGGCACTGTCTCACATTCCTGGCGCTCTATGCCAGGAGAGTTGACAGCTCTGAAACCTGCCAGCATATTGTTGGTCTAGTTCATCAACTGACACGTCAGCGGACTCGGGGTTGAGCAGTCCTCGGCCAGTGACGCACCAGGGGCCTGCGGGCCGGACGACGACGGACAGGACGGAGGACGTGGATGGGCACGAAGTCCTGTTGCTGCGCGACTGGCGGGCCGCTGCGTGCCCGAATGCTTGTGGATGGCCGGTCCTGATGGCCCGGAGATTTGGGCGGCGCGCTGACCGCGGCACCCCCCAGCAGCCCGCGTGGCTGATCGCACCGGGGCACCCGGGCCCCTATCTGGAGCCACCGTCAGAGAGCACCGTCGCCGAGATCCCGCTCGACCCGGTGTACAGCGGCTGCGCCGCGAGACAAGACCCGCCCAAAGATGAACTGCTGCCGTTCCCGCCGAGGCCCTCGCACGGAAACCACGGGCTGGACCCGACGCCCAATCTCACGACGCCCCCCGTCTACCCGGCGACGTCACCGACCTCGGTCACCGCCTCTCCGTGGTCGCAGACGGCGGATCCGGCATCCCCGCAACCCAGGCCTGGAGCGCCTCAGAACTGGCTCGGCGGGCCCTCCAGCCCGGGGACGCCGCTTGACCACTCGGCCTCACCACCGATCGCCCCGCTGAACGGCGGAACCCGGGTGGTCGGGGACGGGGGTGCGCAGTTGTGGCTTCCGCCGAGTTCGCCGCCGCTGGCTCCCTGCTCTTCCCGAAAGGAGGCGGGGCAGGACCGGCAGCCGACCCGCAACGAGGCGGCCCAGCCGCCGTACCCGGCGCCGCTCCTTCGAGGAGTGAACGGCCACCGGTCGCCGGCGGCCGTGCTCGAACGCTCGATGGCGGCGCTCGAGCCGATCGGGGAGGCCGAGGCCTCGGCGTTCGCGGCGCGGTTCGCCGCGGATTACCTGTCCTGGGACGAGGACGATCCGACCAAGCGGACTGAGGTGCTGCGGGAGTACCTCGCCGACCCCAGGGGCGCCACCCTGGGCTGGTCCGGCGCGGGCAGGCAACGCGCGGACGTGGTCCTGCCTGGCCGCACCGTGCGCACCTCCGACGAGGTGATCGTCGTCGAGGTGACGGTGCGCGTCACCACGTACCAGCGCATCTGCCCGCGTCCGGACGATCTCGAGCCTCGCCGGGACGACTCGGCTGATCCCCCGCTCAGCGCCGTCGGTCCGTCCTGCGCGCCGCCTCCGCTCGCCGAGGGGTGGCGGGCGGCGTCCACGTTCTGGGCCCGGCTCGCACCACCGGTCACCCGTGATCACGCCGGCCGCCTGGTGGTGGACATCGGCCCTGCTCCCGACCCCGACGACCCCAGCTGATCGAGGCCCCCATGACACAGAACAACGGCAAGGTCCCCAGCGGTTCGTGGGCCGACGACCCCGCCCTGGCGCCCTGGCGAGCGCAAACCGCCTCTGCCCCGCGCCCGGCACCGCCCTCCGAGACTCGGCCAGCGGCGCGCGCGGAAGGTCCGCGGGCCCAGCGTCAAGAGCAGCGGATTCCGCGGACGCCCGGGGTGGCCTCGGAACCTCCCGCTGGACCCGCTCGGTCCCCCGTGCCGGCCCCCGCAGCGGCGTCGGTCGCGACAGCTCCCGCTCCCCCGCCCGCAGCCGCTGCGCCGGGGAGCTCCGCGGTGGTGGCGGGGCCGTGGTCTGAGCTGGGGCCGCAGGTCCCGCTCGAGCGAACGGACCCGCTGCGCCCCGCAGCCTCGGCGGGTCGAGGACTCGCGCATTCCGAAGGGTCCGCAGACGTGCTGTCCTACCAGCAGCTGGTGCGCAGCCGCCGGGACCGGCCGACGGAGGGCTGGCGCGGCGCGGTCTACACGCTGACGCGCGGGCGGCTCAACCCCGGCCTGTCACCGGCGGAGGCGGATCGGCGGCAGAAGATCGCGCGGGTCCAGGCCCAGCTGGCCGGCTGGCACACGATCACTGTCGCCAGCATGAAAGGCGGGATCGGCAAGACCACGGTGTCGGCGCTGCTGGGGCTGGCGCTGGCCGAGCACCGCGGCGACCGGGTGGTGGCCCTGGACGCCAACCCCGACGCGGGCACGCTGGCCGACCGGCTGCTCGGCCACCCGGTGCCCTACACGGTCCGGGACCTGGTCAACAACCTGCACACAATCGGTTCGCTGACCGACATCGCGCGCTACACCAACCTCGCCGGACGACTGCAGGTGCTGGCGTCCGAACAGGACCCGGCGATGAGCGAGTCGTTCAACAACATCGAGTACGAGCAGGTCACCGGCGTGCTCAAGCGCTTCTACAACATCATCATCACCGACTCGGGAACCGGGCTGATCCACTCGGCGATGCACGGCGCGCTGGAGGCCACCAAGACCCTGGTCATCGTCGGGGCGCCCACGGTGGACGGCGGTAGCCGGGCGAGCAAGACCTTGGACTGGCTCAAGGCCCACGGCTACGACGAGCTGGTCTCCGGCGCGGTGGTGGCGCTGTCGTGCGACCGGTTCAGCCGCGACATCGACCGCAGCGCTGTGGTCGACCACTTCGCCGCCCGCTGCCGCGCCGTGGTGGAGATCCCTGAAGACCCACACCTGGCCACCGGCGGGCACATCCAGCTCGAGCACCTGCGGGAGCGCACCCGCGACGCCGCGCTGAGCCTCGGTGCCTACGTGGCCGACCAGTTCAGCTGGAACCACCCGGCCCGGCCTTACGTCCCGGGCTCCGCGCAGCCCGCCGGCGGGCGGGGCTGACATGAGAGTCGGCCTGCTCACCGCGACCGCGGCCGCGGCGCTCTCGGTCACGGCGGGGCTCACCCACGCCGCGCATCCCGGACCCGATCCCACCGCCTCGTGCTCGTGGCGGGGCTCCGCGCAGCGGCTCGTCGACTCGCTCACCGGCGTCACCGACGCGCGCGCGGAGAGCCTGCTCTCTGCGCTGACCCAGTTGGGCATTCGCCCCGGCGACCCCTCGCCCGACGGGTGCCAGTCCACGGGGTCGACCGGAAACGGTGGTGGTGGCCGCTCCCCCGAGCCGGGGCCGTCGGTGGTCCCGCCGGACACCACGGTGGTGTTCGAGGCCGACTACGAGACCGGTGATCTGTCCGAGTGGGACACCTGCCAGAACCGCGAGGTCAACGACTCCTGCTCGAGCTACCGCGGCGGCGACAGCGCCTCGGTCGTCTCCGGCGACGTCGTCGGCCGGCTCGGCCAGCAGATCGGGCGGGCCGGCGAACAGGTCGGGCGGGTCGCCCGGTTCGTCGTCGGTCCCGGCGACGTCCCCGACTTCGGTGGGGGTGAGCGCTCCGAGGTCGCCGCGCACAGCGAAGCGGCCCTGACCCGCGAGGGCGACGAACGCTGGTACGAGTTCTCCCTGCGCTTCGGCGAGGACTTCCCGAACCCGGTCGAGGGCGACTGGTTCATCGTCATGCAGTGGCACTCCGGCAGCGGCTCCCCACCGCTGGCCATCGAGATCAGCCCCGAGGGCACCGTCGACATCGCCGGTGACGGGGTCGACCACGAACGCAAGACCATCGGCCCGGTCCGCCCCGGGGAGTGGGTGGACTACACCCTGCACGCCGGGTTCTCCCAGGACCCGGCGCAGGGGTTTGTGGAGGCTTGGGAGAACGGCGTCCAGACCGTCGAGCGCTATGCCCGCGCCACGATGAGCAGTGACGAGAACTACCTCAAGATGGGCATCTACCGCGGCAACGCCGACTCCAGCACCGCCGAGGTCTGGATCGACGGCCCGCGGGTGAGCGCCCCCTCCGCCGGCTCGTCGTCCGGCGGTTCGGCCTCCTCCGAGGCTACTTCGGACTCCAGCGGCTCCGACGACTCTTCCCGCGACGACTCGTCCCGCTCATCCAGCACGGCCACCAGCGGTGCCGCCGGTTCGGGCACCGAGATCGACCGCACCCAGGAGCGATGAGATGCCCCCTCTTCTCGAGCCCCTCGCCGCGCTGGTCACGGCGACCGCGTTGACCGTCGGGCCGGCCGTCACCGGCCCGGCGGGGCCGATGGCACCCGCAGACTCCTCGGTCTGCCGCCAAAATTCGTCCACTCAGGACTCTTCCGGCGGCGGGCAGCAGCTGACGCCCGAGCGGGCCGAGGCGCTGCTGCAGAAGGCCCGGGAGCTGGTCACCGATCTCGTGACCGCGGCCAGTGACCCGCGCGCCGCCGGCCTCGGCGATCAGCTGCGCTCCATGGGGATCAGCCCGGCCGTGGCCAGCGGGTGGCGTCAGCAGGCGCACGACCTGGCCGACACCCTGATGGGGTCGAGGAACGATCCGCGGGCCCGGCAGGTCGCGGTCATCTTCGCCGGTGCGGGCTTCTCGCCCACCCCGGCCGACCTGAAGACCGGCGGCTTGGTCGAACCCGCCGCCATGACCGCGCCGCTGGACTCCACGGCCACACCCGTGTCGGGCCCGGCGCTGCGCCCTGCCGCCGCGGTGACCGAGGGTGCGTTGGCCGCGGCGATGCGGCGGGTCCACCAGGCCACGGCCGCGGTGGCCCCGTCCGCACAGCCGGACGCGTCGGTCTCTGGCCCGGACGACGCCGCGGGCGACTCGGATGACACCGCCCCCACCGATTCACCGTCCGAGTCGCCGTCTGGCTCGCTGGAGTCAGCGGAGTCCTCCCCATCCGGGTCGTCGGCCGTGCAGATCTGCGGCACCGGTTCCGGCGGCACGGGCGGACAGCCGGGGCCCGGGGCCGCCACGCCCAGCGGCACTGGGACAAGCCCCGGTGAGGCGGCGAGCCCGGCGGGCTGGGAGCGGCAGGCCCGCGACCTCGCCGACAAACTTGCGGGTGAAAGCGACGACCCGGAGGCCAAGGAGCTGGCCGACAAGCTCGCCGCGGCGGGTCTCGGCCCCGCCTTCGCAGGGTTGAGCACCAGCGGCTCCGGCTCGACCGATGAGACTTCGGGCCGGGACAACCCCGCCGATGACACCGGGCAGAGCCCCGAGGAGTCTTCGGGGGAGAACGCGTCCGGGGAGAACAACGTCACCCGCGACACCCAGGTCCGGGGCAACCGCACCGGCTCCGGCGCCACCAGCTCCGGGTCCGCTTCGAGCGAGGAGTCGTCGACGCCCGACCCCGGGTCGGCCCTCGACAGCACCGACCCCGACAGCACCGATGTCGATGGCACCGACGCCGAGAATCCCGGCAACCAGGCGGGCGGGGACGAGGACAGCACCAGCAGCGAGTGGGAACGCCGGGCCGGTCAGCTCGCGGACGAGCTCGCGGCCGCCGGCGACGACCCCTCCGCCCGCGAGCTGGCCGACAAGCTGGCCGCGGCCGGCTTCAGCACTCGGCGCGGCACCCCCGCCGACGCCCACGACAACGGCGAGCACAGCAGCAACAGCAACGAGGGCCACGAGGACACCAGCGGGGGGCCCAGCGCCTCTGCTGCCCCGGACTCGGCTTCCGAGCTGGACTTGAGTGCGGCAGATCCGGCCTCTGACACCGTTCCCGCCGCCGAGGCCCCTGAGGACAGCGATGGCAGCGGGACGCGGGCGGTCCCGGCCGGAACCGGATCGGGGACCGGTGCGACCGGCGCCGCGGTGTGGGATCGGCTTGCCGAGTGCGAGAGCGGTCAGCGCTGGGACAGCGTGTCCGATCCGGGCTATGCCGGGGGGCTCCAGCTCGACCTGGCGACCTGGGAGGCCTACGGCGGCGCCGAGTACGCGCCCTCGCCGGAGCAGGCCACCAAGGAAGAGCAGATCGCGGTGGCGACGAAGCTGCGCGACGACCGCGGCGGGTTCGGCGCCTGGCCGGCGTGTGCGGCGCGACTGGGGCTGGTCCGATGACGGCGGTGTCCGCGCTGCGTCACGGCGGGGGCGGGGTCGACGCGGCGGGATCCGAGCCACCGGGTGCTGGGGTCCCTGCGTCGATCCGCACGATCGATGGGCTGCACCAGGTGCTCGGGCAGGCGGCCCGCCGGGACTGCCCTGGCCTGGACGTCGCCGATGCCGAGGCGGCGGTGAGCACGGCGGCCGCGCTGTGCGCCGACGAGCGCAGCGGCGCCGATCCGGCAGGGGTGGCCGAGCAGATCGGCGAGGCCGTCGCGTGCATGACGGAGCTGGCGCTGCCGGAGTCGGCCCGCGGCCCGGTGGACTGGTCGGGGTTCGGGACGCTCATCCCGGTCCTGGCCGGCTCGCCCGGGGCCGGGGCGTCGGTGCTGGCCGCGGCGCTCACCGATGCCCTGCAGCTGGGTGGGCGCTGCGCGCTGCTGGTCGACGCCGCGGATCCGGCCCGCTCCGGGCTGGCCGCCGCGGCCTCCTCGGAGGGCCCGTGGGTGCACCAGCCGCACCGCCGGCTGGCGGTGCGCTACTCCTGGCGCGGGCACGCGCTGCTGGCCCGGCTGGAGTCGGGCCTGCCGGCGATCACCCCGGGGATGGTGCCCCCGCCCCCGGCGTGGCTGCCCGAGTTGGATCCGCTGCACGCCACCGTCGTCGATGTCGGTCACGACGGCTGGCGGGCGGCGGCGAACCCGCTGGCCGGGGCGGGCGGCTGGCTGCGCGCTGGGTGGCCGTCGCCGCGGCCGATCCTGGTGGTGCGCCCGACCCGGCCCTCGCTGCGCCAGGCCGAGCAGGTCCTGGCCCGGCTCGACCCGTGGATCACCGCGGGCGCGGCGGTACCGCCGTATCAGCTGGTCGTGATGGGCGCCAAACGCTGGCCCGCGCACGTGGCGGGCGCGGCCGGGCGGCGCCTCGACGAGCTCGTGGAGCACGCGGTGTTCGTCCCGCACGACGGCGATGTCGAGGTCGGCGGGATCACCGCCGAGCTGCTGCCGCAGCGGCTGCTCGACGCCGTCTGCCCGTTGCTGGCCGGGTGGGGGCTGCTTGCTCCCACGGGCCGTTCCTCACGTTCACGAAAGGGATCGCGCTGATGCACGCGCTGCTCGGGGCTGCTGAGACTGTGCTGGCCTTCGCCCCCAATCCATCGCCGCAGGCGCCGCCCGGCGCGGAGGCCATCACCCGGATCCTCGGCTACGTCAAGTGGATCGCCGGTGCCGCGCTGATCGTCGGCTTCTTCGGGGGTTTGGCGGTCTTTGCTGGTGGCCGGATGGTCGACCATCACCGGTTCGGCCGGATGGGGGCGATCACGATGATGGCCTCGCTGGGCGGGGCGATCCTCTACGCCGTCGGCTACACCCTGATCTCCTCCTTCGCCGGCGGGTGAGCGCGCCGTCATGAGCGAGAACCTGGGTGTGCGGGCGGCGGGGCCGGCGCGGCGGCGCGCTGTGCTGATCCTCGGCGGGATCGCCGCGGTCACCGTGCTGGTGGTGGTGGCGCTGGTGGCGTTGCTGCTCGGCCGCGGCGGATCCGAGCTGCCCCCGGCCGCGCCGCCGAGCGAGCCGGTGGCGCAGGCCCCGGCCGCGGGGGATGACGGCTGGGATGTCGCCGCGCAGACCGAGCTGGCCACCCGCGCGATGCTCGAGCTGCCGGAGGCGGCGAGCCAGCCCCACGGCCTAACCCGTGACACCGCGGGCCCGCCGCTGGCCCTGCCCGCGGCCGGGGTCACGTCCGGGCGGTGGGTGCCGGGTGGGTTCCCGGCCACCCCGGAGGGCGCGCTCGCGCAGTTGGCGGCGCTGACCGAGGCGGGCCTGTCCGGTGGGGACCCGCAGGCCTACCGGCAGGCCTACGAGTCGGTGGCGCTGCCCGGGGCGCCCGCGGCGGACACCACCGTGATGTACCGCAACCTGCAGCAACTCCGGGCCGGCGCGGGCCTGCCGCGGACCGGGGCGGTGGCAGGGCTCGCCCTGACCTACCGCACGACCAGCGGGCTGATCAAGGGCACCACCCACGCTGGCCGGTACGCGGTGGTGTGCGTGCTCGGCGAGTACAGCGCCCAGCACCAGGGCCGCGCGGTCGCCGGCGGGTTCGGTGACTGCCAGGCGATGCGCCACGTGGACGGCGAGTGGCGGATCAGCCCCGGGGCGGCCGCGGCGAAGGCGCCGAACGCGTGGCCGGGCACGGCCGAGGCCGTCGCCGCCGGCTACCGAGACGTGGTGCGCTGAGCATGGGCTGGTTCGCCGAGGAGATCAAAGAGTTCTTCTCCAGCGCCATCGACGACGCCATGAAGGCGATCTGGGAAGCCGGGCTGTATCTGCTGCGGTTCGTCTTCGGGCTGATCGACGAGCTGTCGGCCTTCGAGCTGTCCGCCGACGAGGCCGGCAACCCGGTCTCCGGGCCGGTGTCGCTGGTGTGGGGCGATCTGAAAGGCCTCTCGGTGGTGATCGCGCTCGGGTTGTTCTTCTGGCAGCTCACCTCGGCCGTGCTGCGGGGCGGCCGCGGGTTCTGGCGGGCCTCGACCGGCCCGTTCGCCTACGCGGTGGCCCTCGGCATGACCGTCGCCGTGGTGGGCGGGCTGCTCGCCGCGGCGGACTACACCGCGGTATCGATGCTGCAGAAGGGGCTGCAGTCCGGCGAGTTCTCCGCGGCGTTCGACCGCAGCGTGGGCGACGAGAGGTTCCGCCAGGGCGTCAACGGCGTCGTGCTCGGGATCCTCGCCATCGTCGGGGTCATCCCGGCCGGGCTCGGCTACCTGCTGGAGATGATCTTCCGGCAGGGCGCGATCCTGGTGCTGGTCGCCACCGTCCCGATCACCGCGGCGGGGTTGCTGGCCCAGACCACGGCGAGCTGGTTCTGGCGGTCGCTGCGCTGGATGATCGCGGCGATCATGATGAAGCCGGCGCTGGCGTTGACGCTGGTCATCGGGGTCAACATGGTCAAGGACCCGCAGGAGGGCATCCTCGGGCTGCTGGTCGGGATCGGTGTCCTGCTCATCGCACTGGCCTGCCCGTTCGTGCTGTTCCGGCTGCTGGCCTTCGTCGACCCGAACAGCGACGCCGGCTCGGCGCTGCGCGGCTGGTTCGCCCAAAACGTCGCCGACGCCGGCTACTCCGGCGGCGGCGCAAGCACGTCGGGCGGCGGCGGGTCGATGGAAGCGGCCAACAGCGCCCGGTTTGACCAGGCCACCGCCAGCTACGCGAGCGCATCGATGACCGACGCCGGCGTGGGCTCTGCGTCCCCGGGCGACAGCCGCGCCGCCGACGGCGGGGACGACGGCTCGTCGACCGGCTCGAGCCCGAACCGGTCCTCGGATACCGCGCCGGGCAGCCCGGATTCGTCGGCGAGCTCCGGTGGCCCCACCGACGCCGCGGCACCTCCCCCGTCCTCGGGTGGTGGGGGCACCGGCGG
>NZ_JAAXKZ010000112.1 GCF_012911875.1 Pseudonocardia bannensis
CGCCGACGCCGCGCGAGCCGCGGCGCACCCCGTGGCAGCCCGAGCCCCGCCCGGCGGCGCCGCTGTCGGCACCATCGCAATGGACCGCCGTCGAGACGGGCCAGGACTGGCTGGCCGAGCGCCTGCTCGACCGGCGAATGGTGACGCTGGCGGGCCGGCTGGACCCGGACGCCGCCAACCGGGCGACGGCGTCGCTCGCCCTGCTCGACGCCTCCGCCGACGACCCGGTTCAGCTCCGGCTCTGCGATGTCGACGCCGACCTCGACGTCGCCGTTACCGTCCTCGACACCCTCGACCTCATGGGCGTGCCGGTCCATGCGACGTGCCTGGGCAAGCTCACCGGAGCGGCGGTCGCGATCCTGGCCGTCGCAGACCGCCGCATCGCGGCTCCGCACGCGATCCTGCACCTGCGTGAGCCGCGCACCCGGCACTGCGGCCACCCACGCGACATCACCGCCCACGCCGAGCATCACGAGCGCCTGCTGCGGATGCTGCAGGAGCGCATCGCCGGGGCATGCCGGCGCCCGGCCGACACCGTGGCCGCGGACATGCGCGCAGGCCGCGTCCTCACCGCCGAGGAGGCGCGTGGCTACGGGCTGGTCGACGCGATCATCGCCGACCGGACGCGGCGCTCACCCGCTCGGAGCTGATACGTGGCAGCGTTCGGCCGTGGCTGAAACTGTGAGCTCGGACGACCCGTCGGCGACCGCCGGACCTCGCTGAGGCCCCGATGGGAGTCCGGCCGGGCCGGGTGTCGTGGTCAGATGACTTGGACGTTGTCGGCCTGTGGTCCCTTCTGGCCCTGGCTGGTCTCGAAGGACACGCGCTGACCTTCGTCCAGCGACCTGTAGCCGCTGCCCTGGATCGCGGAGAAATGGACGAAGACGTCCTTACCTCCGTCGTCGGGGGTGATGAAGCCGAATCCCTTCTCGCCGTTGAACCACTTCACGGTGCCCTCAGGCATGTCTCCTCCTGGAGGTTGGCGACGCGGCCATCTTGCCGCCTCCAGGGGTGTTCGGGTGTCCTTCTCACGGCTCGACACGAGAAAGACGACGACCACTCCCCGGAGAACAGCGCCGCCGGGCGGCGCTGGTGAGCGGTTCCCCGGAGCCCGCGCACACGCCGCGACGGCCGGCCGACGTCATCGTGCCCGGGATGCGGGCGGGGAACGCTAGAACCGGTAGCGCAGGATCCGGCCGATGTCCCGGAAGCCGGGTATGCGCGCCAGCACCCACATGCCCACCCGGCCTGAGACGGGCAGCTCGTCCAGGCCCGGCATGTCGACGCTGCGCAGCGCGTCGAGGCACTCCAGCCCGTCGTGCCAGCCCTCGATCTCGCGCGGGTCGTCGATGCCCCAGTGCAGGCTCGCGCCGGCGTTGCGCACCGCGGGCACCAGCTTCTGCAGCCGGATGCCCAGCGTGCCGTAGCAGTCGAAGAGCAACTGGCCACTGGGGAACCGAGCGGTGATCCGCTGGATGAGCCGCTTGCCGTCCTCCTTGCGCAGGTACATCGACAGGCCCTCGAAGACGGCCACGGTCGGGCGGTCGTCGGGCACCGCGTCGAGCCACGCGTCGCCGGTGACCGAGGCGCCGATCATCCGGTAGTCCCCCGTGGGTGCCGGCAGCAGCCGCTCGCGCAGTTCGAGGACCTCGGGGTAGTCGACATCCAGCCAGCGGACCGAGGACGGCGGATGCAGCCGGTGGGCCCGGGTGTCCAGGCCGCACGCGAGGTGCAGCACGGTGGCCTCGGAGTGGCCGGCCAGGAACTCGGCGGTCCAGTCGTCGAGCTGTCTGGCGCGGAGCGCGACGCCGGCCGCGGTCGTGCCCTTCACACCCGTCTTGCGGAAGTCGTAGTCGATGCGCTGCACCGCCTTGTCGGCTTCGTGGTCGCGCAGGATCGAGTGGGGAGAACGGCTGTCCAGCGCCTTGCCGTACAGCGTGGCGAGCATGGTCTCCTGGGCGCCGGTGAGAGTGATCTTTTCGCGGTCCATGTCTCCTCGAGTCGCTCGGTGTCGCGCGTGAAGGTCTCCGGAGGCAGTCCTCTTCCCGGGCCAGGATCGCCTACGTGACTCGAAGGCGGGCAGTTGCCGGTGCGGTGGTCTCCCGCGTGCCCGCGGCGTACGGCTCGGCCAGCAACCAGGTGCCGTCCGGGGCCGGCGCCTGCCGCACCGGTGCGGAACGCCTCGGTGATCCGCGGTTCGGCGCGCAGGCAGCCGAGCGCGATGAGGAACGCGGCCGATGCGTTCGGCCCGTTCGGGTCGGCCAGGCGGACCGCCTGCTCCTCGGTAGGGAGAACTCGCCGGTCGCCGGGTCGTGGTGGACGTACCCGCCGGCGGCCTGGCCGCGTAGCGGCCCCGGTCGCGCCGAGATCGGTGACGACCCGTCCGAGGAACTGCGTCACCTTGTCCTGATCCATCCGAGGTCTCCTTCGCCGTCCGGCCGGCTGGTGCCGGTCACGACGCAAGGCTCGGGGCGCGGCCTGTCGCGGCTCTGGCACGCGCATTCTCCGCGCTGACAGGGGGCTCCCGTCGCGTCGCCGCGGCGGGCATGCTGTCGGCCGGGGGTGGACCGATGGCGGTTGGCCACACGCCGCCGGTTCGGCTGGTCGTCGACGGTGTGGCGGTCGACGTGCCCGGACCGAAGCGGCGTGCGGTGCTCGCGTTGCCGGCGCCGGCCGAGGGCCGGACGGTGACGGTCGATCACCTTGTGGACGCGCTGTGGCAGTCGGAGGTACCGGAGTCGGGGCGCCAAGCACTGCACACCCACATCTCCCGGCTGCGCGCGCACCTCGGACCGGCGGCGGCCCGGCTGCAGACCTCGCACGGCGGCCCGGCTGGAGCTCGGGACCGACGATCTGGACGTGGCGCGGGCCGAGGTCGCGGTGCTGACCCGGCTGCTCGCGGCCGGACGGTTGGTCACGCTCGTGGGGCCGGGTCCGGCGCACTGGTCGGCCGGTCCGCCACCGCTGTGCTGACCGGATCGTCGTCGGGCCCGATCCTCCGAGGGCGTGCTCGCAGCGCGCCGTCGCCGTGTCGACGCGGCCGTCGCGGTAGGTGACAGCGCCGCGGAAGCCAGGCAGCGCCGGTCGGCGATCGGTGGCGACGGCGCCGACCGGGCGGGTACGAGTGCGCGGAGAATCGGGCTGAGACGCATGGGTTTGTTCAGCGAAGGCCACGACGTGGCTGTCTCTCCGCCACGTCTGCGGACGCAACAAGAGGCACAGATGATCGATCGCAACACCACACCTCGGGACGCGTGGAACGCCGCGGACTGGTTGCGCCAGGCAGCCGAGGTACTGCGGCGGATCGCCCGCGATGCGACGCCGGGACCGTGGCGGTGGGGTGACCCGGATGTCGCCGGCGGCGCGTTGGAGCGACACCGCACGAGGCTGGAGCACCTGCCGGCACCCGTGTTCCCGGCCGTCAGGCCGCCAGAGCACACGGGAGAGGCCGTGCTGCCCGGCCTGAAGGATCCGTTGGACCGGTTCGGGGACCCGGTGGAGTCCATCCAGCCGCGCGTGCGCGCCAACGCCCACTGGATCACCGTCGTCACCCCGGCCGTCGCGGAGCCACTCGCCTCCCTCCTGGACGCCCTTGCCGAGAGCGCCGAGCAGATCATCGAGGCGGGCGGGCCCATCGATCGGGAGCCGTACCTGTCCGCGGTCGTCCTGGCACAGCGGATCGTGGAAGCAGCTCGGGACTGACCACACCCCTGGCACCGGGGGCGACGTGGCGCCGTAGCTCGGCCTCGACCAGGCGCACGACAGGCACCACGAAGCTCACGATCACCATGCGTGATCCAAGGCCACTCGATCATGGGAAGGCACCACTCCAACGCCGGGCAACGCCCGGCGGGGACACAACGATGATCAACTGTGCCTACATCAGCAGAATCGCCCGGCCGCCCCAGCGGAGACCCGGCCGGTGCTCCGACACCGGGCGGGGGACGATGTGCCCGACCCCGCAGCGAGGAGCTTCTCCTGCAGATCCTCGCCGACGACCGGCTGGTCGACGCCATCCGTGCCGGTCGAGTCGGGTGCGACTACGAACAGTGGACGGCCGACGTGCTCGACCAGCTCCGCGATGCCGCCCCGGGAGTCGAATGCGATCTGAGCGAGCTCGACCCCGAGGTGGCGCTGCTGCTGCTGCTCGTCGGCGTGGCCAGCGGACTGAATCCCGCCCGGCAGCGGGCCGCAGGCCCGTGAACGAGAATCCTCCCCCGTGGCGGAGCGCTTCACCCCCCCGGCGACGCGCACGTCAGGCTGCGACGCGGTCAGCGGGTGCGCACAGCGGGGCTGCGATCTCGGGCCCGGTCGCGCCTCCCCGGCCAACTCCCTAGACAGGCTGCGCGCGGCGATGGACGATGCCGCCATCACCGGTTGCTGCTCCTTGCCGAGGTCGCCCACCGCCAACTCGATCGCCGCGACGACCTCTCCGCCCGGACCGAAGACGGCCGTCAAGATTGAGGTGATCTGGCTCGTGCCGATCGTCCGGATTCGGCGGAGCTGCCGGCCACTCGACCCTCCGGCGCTCGCAGGTGCCACCGGCGGACGGCCGCGTGTCGTGTTCGGCTTCACGATCAGGGGCGGGAGATCGTCCGGATCGACCTGGTCGGCGACCCCGAGCGCCTTCGCCGGCTCGACCTGACGATCCTCGGCGACTGACGAGCCCACCTACGGGGGCCGGACCCGATGGCGGTCCGGCCCGGCTCGCCGGCGGTGGGTCCAGCTCAGCGTCAGTCCTTGAACCGGGGAGGTGGCCGTCCACCGATCGGCGAGGGCGGCCAGCTCGGCCACCGCGGCGTGGGCCTGGGTAGAGGTGTACGGGCACGGGCCCTCCCGGAGGGCACCCCAGGTCTGGTTGAGCGCGCGAGCGAGCGTGGCCTCGTTCTGGCGCAGTCCCTGGTGCACCACGCCGGTGAGGAGCTCGGAGAGCCCGAGTTCGCGCCGATTGGCCTTCCGCAGCGACGCCGAGCGCCGATGACTGTCGTGGCGCAGCCGTCCGGACACCACGTCCATGCTGTCGAACATCGCCCCGTCGGCGATGCTGCCCCACAGTCCGTGCCGCAGGCCGAACGCCCGCTCGGTGACGAGATGGGCGAGATCATGCGGCACGGTGGACTTCCGGTCGTAGGACCACAGCCGCAGTCGCACTCCGTCGTCGCGGTCGATCACCGCGACCGATCCACCGGTCTCGCGGGGAAAGAACGTCACCTTCACCGTGGTGAGCGTGCCGGGCCGGGTGCCGCCGCCGCGACCGATTTCCGTCGCCGGGTTCGCGGCGGGGCCGGCCGTGGCAGGGCGGCCATCGTCGGTCCGTACGACGGCGGTGGTTCGGCCTCCTGGATCGGGAGCAGCGACCGCGGCGGGAGCAGCGGCGGCTTCGGCGGCGGAGGACAGCACCAGCTGCTGATCCGGCCCGCAGCGGCGCACCACCTCGAGCATCGGGGACGGGCCAGGGTCTCCTCGGCCGACAGGACGTGCGAGGACGGAGGACGCGGGCCGCATGCGAGCGCCGCGCGCGGTGGTGCTAGCACCATCGGGCATGGCGTGACGAGTGACGATCTCGGCCCGAGGAGCGAGCGAACTCTTGCGCGGAGTGGCGTCCCCTCCGATCTCCGCGTTCGGTCGATCTCCCCCGGATTCGACCGAGGCAGCACCCGCCTCGGTATGCCGAAGCGGGTGCTGCCGTGTCGGTGATCCCGAGCCGGGGCCGTGCTCCGGCGCCGAGCGAGCGCACCACCGCAGGGCTGAATCACATCGGGTTGTGGATGCCGCCCCGGCAGTGGTCGAATCGCCGCCGAGGCTTTCGTCCATAGGTCACCACGAGGTGGTCGGGGTCAGCCGGAGTGTTCTGCTCGCAGCGCTCCTGCCCCGGCAGCCGCGGCCGTCGGCTCTCGGTTGTGTTCGAGTCACGGTCAGGAGGGGCCCATGCGCGGTGAGCAGGCGTGGCAGCGCGACAAGGCGGAGTTCGTCCGGTCGGCCGGCAGCCGCGCAGCGGGTCCCGGCGACACCGAGTTCAAGCGTCGCCGAGGTGACTTCGGTCCTCTCGCGGCCCAGTTCGCGACGCTGGCCGCGCAGCTGTTCTCCGCGGGGACGGCCGCCGATGTGCTCGACACGATCATCCACGCTGCCGCTGCGTTGGCGCCCGAAGCCGATTTCGTCAGCATCACCATGCGCAAGAACGAGACCGAGTTCGAGACCCCGGTCACCACGGATGAGCTCGCCTTGCAGCTCGACCAGGCCCAGTACGAGCTTCAGGAGGGGCCGTGTGTCGACGCGACGCGCCGGGGAGGCTCCGGGATCAGCGCCGACCCCGACCTCGCCGAGTCGGATCAGTGGCCGAAGTTCGGTCCGGCCGCGGCCGAACTCGGTGTCCGCAGTGTGCTCTGCTTCGGGCTGATGCCCGCAGCGCCGACCCCTCGGCTCGGTGCTCTCAACTTCTACGCGCGGGAGCCTCGGGCCCTCCTCGATGTCGACCGCGACACGGGCCTGTTGCTGGCCGCGCACGCCGGCGCCGCCCTCGCCGCGGCCCGCTCGGTGGAGGCAGCGGACCTGCGTGCGGCACAGCTGGAGGAAGCCCTGCTCAGCCGTGACGTCATCGGCCAGGCCAAGGGCATGCTGATGGCCCAGCGCGGCATCACCGCGGCCCAGGCCTTCGACGTCCTTCGAACCGCGTCCCAGTATCTGAACGTGAAGCTGGCCGCGATCGCCGAGGCGATCGCCAGCCGCAGGGTCGAGCTCTGACGGTTCGGCTCCCCGGGGGACGTCACGACGGCACCCGGTTGCGCTTCAATGGTGCGGTGAGCTCCTATCCTCCACCGCCCGGCGGCGGTTCCTGGCAGTCGCCGCACGGTGTCCCCGGCAACGCCACGACACCGGAGGAGCGCAACTGGGCAATGGCCGCCCACCTCGGCAGCCTGGTCACGGCGTGGTTCGCCCTCGGCCTGGTCGCGCCGCTCATCGTGCTGCTGGTGAAGGGCGGTGAGTCGTCCTTCATCCGCCGCCATGCCGTCGAGTCGCTGAACTTCCAGATCAACGCGCTGGTGTACAGCGTGGTGTTCGGCCTGCTGATCCTCGTCGGGATCGGTCTCGTGCTGCTGCCGTTGTACGGCCTGTTCTATCTGGTCTGCGTGGTTGTGGCGACGATCCGGGCGTCGTCCGGGCGCGACTATCGCTACCCGTTGACCGTCCGGATCGTGTCCTGACACCTCCCGGCCGCCCTCGGCGAGCCCGCCGGGGATTCCGGCACGGGTGGGGACGGGCGCGGAGCGCGGCGTCCCCACCCGTCGCCGGCTACTCCCGGACGACGTCGGAGTAGGCCGGTACGTCTCCCCGGAAGAGGCCGTAGTCCTGCATCTTCCGGAGCATGAACTCGATGTCCTCGCGGGGCACCGGTTCGGTGGACCAGTTCGGCAGAACGACCTCGGGGACGGTGTCGGGCGCGATCTGCGTGTACTGGAGGAGCTGCGCGCGAGCCTCGTCGGGGTTGGCGCTCGCGTAGCCGTTGGCCTTCGTGATGGCGCGGCGGAACGCCTCGATGGCGTTCCCGGACTTCGCCAGGACGGCCTCGCTGGTGAAGTAGGTGTCCGTGAGGTTGCCGGGCCGCGTTCCGGCGATGTTGTGGTTGTAGTAGAGGACCCGGTAGTCACCGGACCGCTGGGCCTGGGTCACGAACGGCTCGGACACCGTCGCCGCGTCGACGCGGCCGGTGGCCAGCGCGGACAGCATGTCGGGGAAGGGCACCTCGACGAACTTGTATCGCGAGGACTCCGCGCCCAGCTGGTCTGCCGACGCGCGGACGGTGACGTAGTTGGACGCCTGCAGCGCGTTGACGGCGACCGTCCTGCCCTCGAGGTCCGCCGCCGTGCGGTACGGGCTGTCGGTCCTCACGATCACGGCGTTGGTGTCCACCTCGGGGTCCAGTGACGATGTGTCGGCACTGGCGACCGACACGATCGGCAGGCCGGCGGCCCGGGCCAGGATCGTCGAGGTGATGTTGCCGTACCCCAGCTCGAGGTCCTCGCTCATGATCGAGGGGACGATCGTGGCGGAGCTGGACGCGTACTGGACCTCGAGCCGGATGCCCTCCTGTTCGAAGAAGCCCTTCTCCTGCCCGAGCATCAGCGCGGCGACGTGCACGATCGGCACGAGGCCGATACGCAGCGTCGTCAGCTCACCCGGAGCGCTCGCCGCCCCACCCCGGTCGGCGGGTTCGGCCCCACCGCAGGCGGCGACGACCAGGGTGATCGCCGCCGCCGCGGCGGTCAGGCCGGCTCTGGTGCGGAAACGCATGTCGGCTCCTGGGGGAAGTGGGTGTCCAATGCCTGCGGGCGATCGAGTTCCGAGGTGTCGACCGCCGGCGCGGGGAACGGGTCGGGAGGAACCACGGCTACTTCACCGCCGTCCGCGACAGCACGGCCTTGTGGCGCCAGTGGGCGCCCGCGGTGACGGGCTCGTGCTTGGCCGGAGCATCCGGCGACTGGCAGGTCGGGATGCACTCGATCATGGCGTCGTAGTTGGGCTGCCCGAAGAACGGGATCGACAGCCGCCGGCTGCCCAGGGTCGCGTCCTGCGGGGGGTTCACGACCCGGTGCAGCGTCGACTTCCACCTGTCGTTGGTCCACCGGGCCATGGCGTCGCCCAGGTTGACGACGAACGCGTCCGGCACGAACCCGACGTCGTGCCATTGGCCGGCGCGGTCCTTGACCTGCAGACCGCCGGGAGCGTCCTCGACCTTCAAGATCGTGACACTGCCGTAGTCGGTGTGCTCGGCGGCCCGCAGCTGGCCGGGCAGCGGCGGACGGTCCGGTTCGGGGTAGTTGTTGTACTGGAGGTTCGAGAAGCCCCGGTCGGTCAGGTCGTCGAAGTAGGTCTCCTCGAGGTCCAGCGCGCACGCGAAGATGTGCATGAGGACCTTCGTCAGCCCCATCATCGCGCCGTAGTACTCGACGACGGCCTCCTTGAAGCCGGCGGGCTCCGACGGCCAGAGGTTCGGTGCGAAGTGGACGGGCCCGAATCCCTCGGTGTAGTACGGCGTCGGCTCGACCTCCGGCCGCCCCACGGTGAACGTCTCGTGGAGGTCGGACGGGGCGTCGTTGCCGACCGTGATCGCGAGGTTCTGCCCGCCGAGCAGGCTGTAGCCCCGGCTCACCTGCGGGCCGGGCTTCTTGACCTCGTTCTTCTTCTCCAGGGGGAGGTCGAAGAATTCCTTCGCCAGTCGGTAGTTGCGGTTGATGAGCTCCTCGGGGACCCCGTGACCGGAGACGAGGAAGAAGCCGATCTCCTCGCACGCGGCCCTGACGGCCGAGACCACCTGTGCCTTGCCTTCCCCGGTACCTGCCCGGAATGGGCTGATGTCGATCAGCGGGATCGCAGACTTCGAAGACATGTCGGGACGGCCTTCCTCGGGTAGGAGCCGCCCCTCGAACGTCGAGGGACGGCTCAGTTGTATACCGCTGTATGCGACGATGTCGCGGAAAGGGGCCGGGAATTTCCGGGCCGGTCACGGGCACGGTCGGAGCCACTGAGCGCGGGAGAGCAGTGAGAGGTGGTGGGGGTACGCGAAGTCGGCGCCGGTAGGGCGGCACCGTCTCTCATGCGCAAATGTGGGGACGACGGGCGGCCCCTCGGTGGACGAGTCCTTCTCCGTGCAGGGTCGACGGGAGCGCGGACGCACCCCTTCACTGCTCAGTAGCGCATCTGGTCACCTCTCTCGATCGCCCCGAGCGCAGATGCTGTCGGATACTCCCCGATCGGTGGATATCGTTGTATACGTTGGGACACTGGGTCAAGGTTTCGGTGCGTAAAGATCGCGGACATCCGCACGGCCGGCGGGAAGCCGCCGCCGGCGCCGGGATCGCCGCCTCGGTGGCGATCTCCTCGGGTCCCAGCCTCCGACGCGCCCGGTGTCGAGCGACTCCAGCCACTCCTCCCCGGGACCCGTCGCCCGCGCACAGCCTCCGGGGAGGCCGCTTGTACCGGGTCTCGCGGGCAGGTCAAGATTAACTGAGGACGTCCTGAAGATCTTGATCTTTTGATCCCGGGCACGCATTTCGCATTGGCATGCTGTGGGGAACGAGATCGCCGGCGGAGGTGTCTGTGCAGGGTCGTCCAGGGGAGGGAATGCGCCCCCGCCGGGCGCGGCGCATCGCCGCAATCGGCCTTGCCGTGGCTGTTCTGGTAGGGGTCGCGGTGGCGGTGAGCGTTCTCTTCGTGCCCACGTCGAGCGGCCCCATCCCGTCCGCTCCCTGGGCGGACCCGGCCGGCGGCGGGTGCGTGGCGGCACCGGGAGCGTCCCAGCGGGACGTCGATCAGGAGGACACCCCGGAGTATCCGTGGTCCCACACGGCCGGGCAGGGGATCACGGTCTACTTCGAGACCGGCGCGTTGCCGCCGCGGTACGCGGGCTTCGTCGAGACGGCGGCGGGCATCTGGTCGCAGAGCCCTTGTGTCGAGGCGATCGCGATCGACCGTTGTCCGGCCGGTGCCGCCTGCTCGACCGTCGCGGTCACCGGGGCGCGCAGTCGGGGAACCGACGGCGAATCCGAGGGCGTTCAACGGGACGGGATCCGGGTCGGCAATGCCATCACGCTCTACACCGGGTTGCTCGACGACGCGAGCGACAACGGTGCGCTGGCCGTCGTCGTCCACGAGATGGGACACGCTCTAGGACTGGTGCATCGCAACGACCGGGATTCGGTGATGAACGCGGAGACGGACGACAGGACCGATCCGGTTCCCGACGCGGTCGACTTCTACAACCTCACCGCCATTTACGGCGCGGTGCAGAGCGAAGGGTGATGTCTTCCCGTCGCGGGCGGGCCGCTCATTCCCGGAAGGTCAACGTCACCTCACCGGCATCCACCGCCAGGTGGTCGCCCCGCTCGTAGGAGCGCATCCAGTCGACCTGCTCCTCGAACACGTGGTGCAGGCGCTCGCCCTGCCGCCACCCGCGGGGTCGCAGCGACCGGCGCGGGGCGACGTGGCGGCAGTGCGGGCAATCGATCGGGTCGCCCTTTCGACGTCTATCGGACAACCTGTCGATTCCCTGAAGGCTCGTACTCGGCGCCGAACGTGAGGGCGTTACGAATGAGCCGAACGGGATACCTTCTCGGCATCGTTCCGGTCGATGGTGCCGTGATGATCGACGACGCGCCGCGCCCGTTCGCTGCCGGTAACGGCGCAGGTGCAGTTCGTCGCCTCGACCCTGGACCGGAACGAGTTCACCTACTGGGCGTACTCGCTCACGCCGTGCGCGAGGCCCAGGTCGAGCTGGGGTGCCTGGTCGCGTCCTTCGAGGTCGAGCAGCCGCCGCTTCACGGTCAGGCCGCCCGCGTAGCCGACGAGCCTGCCTCCGGCCCCGAGGACGCGGTGGCACGGGACGATGATCAGGACGGGGTTGCGGGCCATCGCCCCGCCGACCTGGCGGGGCCCGTCGTCGGTGAGCCCGACCGCCGCGGCCAGCCTCCCGTAGGTGGTGGTCTCGCCGTAACCGACGTGCGCGAGGCCGTCGAGCACGCGACGGTGCCGGGTGCCGACGCGGCGCAGATCCACCGGCACGGTGAACTCGCGCAGCCGGCCGGTGAAGTAGCCGTCGAGCTCGCGGCGGGCCAGATCCAGCCATCGCCGCGCGGCCGGCGACGCCTCGCCGGCCCCGTCCACCGACACCGGCGCGGGCCGGAACGTGCAGCGGGTCAGGCCGGAAGCGGAGGCCGCCAGCGTGAGCAGGCCGGCCGGTGTCGGGTGGGTGATCGTCGCTGTCGCGGTCATGGGTGCTGCTCCTTCACTCCACGTGCCATGCATCTGCCGGCTTCGGTGCCCGGGCCGCCCACCCGGCGCCCCTCGGGGCGGGGGGTCGGCGGCGTCCCTGGTTGCAGAACCCCGGCCGGGCAGGTCCGGTTGCACCGCGGGCCCGGGTTCACACCGGGTCGGCGACCGATCTCGGGGTCGGGGCCGAGGAGAACGCCGCGGTCATGCCGACGCCGCCTCGACCCCAGGCCGGCAGTGCCGGCACGGCCGGTACCCGGCCGCGACCGCGATCCCGATCGTGCGGAACCCGTGCCGGTGCGCAGGGCTGATCCGCCGTGCGTTGTGGCAGGTCGGGAAGCACACCACCCCGGTGGTGTCGCTGCCCAGATAGTGGACGCCCTGCTGCGCGAACGCCGCGACCTGGTCCAGGTCGACGTTCTCCGCGCGCAGCAGCTCCTCCTTGTGAGCGGGACCGAACATGTAGTCGCCGAGGCGGCCGTCGGCGCGGACGACGCGATGGCACGGGACCAGCAGCGGCACCGGGTTGCGGGCCAGCACCGAGCCCACCGCCCGGACGGCGCGGGGCCGCCCGGCCTCGCGGGCGATCCAGCCGTACGGGCGGGTCTGGCCGGCGGGGATCCGGCGGGTCGCGCCGAGCACGTCGCGTTCGAAATCCGGCAGCCGGCGCAGGTCCAGCCGCAGCGACGGCGCGGGGCGGCCACGCAGCGCGGGCAGCAGCCCCGCGGGCGCGCGGTCGGCGGGGCGCAGCGGCCGGCCGAACCGGTCGCGGTAGGCCTCGGCGAACGCGTCGGCGTCGCCGTGCACGGACTCGGCGGGGCGGACGAACTGCACGCCGTCGCCGGTGAACGCCACGAACACCTCGCCGAGCCGGCTGGGCGCGGCCAGCCATCCGGTGAACACCTTGCCGGTCAGACCGGCGGGTGCCGGGGCGGCGAGTCCGCCCAGCGCAGCCACGATCGGCTCGACGCCGTCGATCATCATCGAACCGTCCTTCCAGCCGTGAGCGCCGGACGGAGTCCGATCGACGACCGGCCGGGACCGTCGTCGTCCTGCTCCGCGAGCAGCGCCCGCAATCGTTGCAATCCACGGGAGATGTGGGACTTGGCCGTCCCGTCCGGGCAGCCCAGAACGTCGGCGACCTCGCCGGTGGGCAGGCCGACGACGTGGCGGAGCACCACGGCAGTCCGCTGGACCTCGGGTAGCCGCGCGAGCACCATGCCCAGCGCGCGCTGGACGTCGTCCCGCTCGACCTGCTGCTCGGCGCTCGGCCCGGCCGAATGCTCCGCCACCGGCTCGAAAGCCGGGGGTGGGCCGGGCCGGCGGCTCGCGTCCCGGGCGGCGTTGCGGGCGGTGTTGCGCAGGATCGTGAGCAGCCACGGTCGCAGCCGCAGCTCCCGGATCCGCGTCCCGTCGTAGTCGCGCAGCGCCCGGTAGGCGCGCAGGAACGCCTCGGCGGCGAGGTCCTCGGCGTCGGCCGGGCGGATGCTCAGCCGCAGCGCGACCGAGTAGACCACCCGCTCGTGCGCGCGGACCACCTCGGCGAAACCGGCATCGAGGTCGGCGACCAGGGCAAGGCGGAGACCGACCTCGGCCTCATCCACGTGGCCGGCTGCCGCCGACTCGTCCCTGAACTCCTCGCCCATGCCCACCAGAACACCCCGTCAACGGGATCGGTTGCAGGCGATCCCACCACCTCGGCTTTCGTGGGGTCAGCGGGCGTTGTGGAAGATGATGCCCAGGACGTGGCGCTCGCCGGTGTGCACCGCGCTGACGCCGTGGCGCATCTGGACCCGGTGATAGCCGCGGGAGCCGAGCCTGGGCCGACCGCGGACCGGGAAGATCACCGCCTGGCCGAGGCCGGGACGCGCGACCATGGGCCGGGACTGCTGGCGGGGGCGCTGCTCGACGAACACGCTCTCCCCGCCGGTGAAGTCCTCGTCGGGGCGGCTGAGCATGATCAGGACCTGGAGCGGGAACGTGAGGTCGCCGTAGACGTCCTGGTGCAGGCAGTTGTAGCCGCCCGAGCCGTACCGCAGCACCAGCGGGGTCGGCCTGTGCTGGTCGACCGCCGCACAGGCGTCGAGCAGGCCCTCGAGGGTCTCGGGGAACGGGCGCTCGCCGAGCCGCTCGGCCCAGCGGTTCGCGATCGCCGCCAGGTGCGGGTAGAGCCTCTCCCGCAGGGTCTGGACCAGCGGGGGCAGCGGGTCGGCGAAGTAGCGGTAGCTGCCCTCGCCGAAGGCGTGCCGGGCCATGACGATCGTGCTGCGGAACCGTGCGTCGTCGTCGAACATGTCGATCACCTCGGCGCACTGTCCGGGGGACAGCAGCGGCGGGGTCATCGCGAAGCCCGGCTCGTCGAGTTGGGCCTCCAACGCCGGCCAGTCCAGGTCGGCCAACGCGGGCACCTGCGCCGTCGCGGTCCTGGCCCGGGTCGCGCCGTACTCGCTCATCGACGTCCTCCTCATCTGCAGGCTCATCTGCAGCCGGTCGGGCTGCCTGACGTGCACGCCCCCCAACCCGAACCCCGCGGGTGCACGATCGGTTGCGCCCGCGGGCCGTCGGGGTACAGCCGATCCCTCAGGGGGCGGCCGGTGAGACCGTCTGCCGACGGCGGTGACCGGCGGACGTGACCGGTCAGCGCAACGAACCTTGATCAACCGGCGCATCGGAGCGCGACGGCTCCGATGGTCGCGGACAGCGGGCAGGGCCGGCAGCAGCCGACGGCCGCGAACAGGCCTACGGCTCCCGCCACATGGGCCAGATCGTCGGGCCGCCGTTCGGGAGCGTCAGCTCGCCGGTCACGGTGAAGCCGAAGCGCTCGTAGTAGCCGATGTTGGCGGGCTTGCTGGACTCCAGGTACGCAGGTACCCCGCTGCGGTCGCAGTCCGCCAGCCGGGCGCGCAGCAGTCGGCTGCCGAGTCCCTCGCCCTGCAGCGCCGGTTCGGTCCCGAGCGTCGCCAGGTACCAGTGCGGACGTGTGGGGTGGACCTTCTCGGTCGCGGCCGAGTACCGCAGCCCGAACCAGGTCCGCCGGCCCATCGCCCGCACGATCGCCGGAACGGTGGTGATCATCCGGCTGATCGGCGTGCGCCACTGCCCGGGCGGGTCCCACAGGGCCGCGGCGGCCGGGGTTCCGTCCGGGCCGGCCGCGACCTGCACGCCGCCGCCGGGAAGGTGGAGCCGTCCGGTGAACACGGCGAAGGTGAGCCGGGCACGGCGCAGCCGGGCCGCTTCGTCCGGGAACAACCAGGTGATGACCGGGTCGTCGTGGAACGCCCTGGCGAGCATCCGGGACAGACCCGGCACGTCGGCCGCCGCCGCGGTCCGCACGGACGCCTCGATACCGGTCATCCCGCGCTCCTTCGGGTCAGGTGCCCAACCAGCCGGGTGATCATCATGCCCGCCCGGCCGCACTGCGGATCCACCGCCACCGCCACGTCGCCGTCCGGCCCCGGCGCCGTGGAAGCATCGGGGCCGTTCTCCCTCCGACGGTGAAGGAGCCCGCGGTGCCCGATCGGGAGTTGACCGAATCCGAGCGCGACTGGCTGCGGGTACGCCGCCATCTCGTGGGTCGGCGCTACGAGCTCGGCGTGCAGGCGGCGGCGCAGTACCCGGGCCACATCACCGTGGCCGGCACGCCCCTGCTGTCGCGTCCGGCATGGGTCCCGCAGAACCCGATTCCGCTGTCCGACATCGAGCTCCGGTTCGCTCCGGAGACCCCGTTCGCCGGCATCCGGGGAGACGACCCCAGCGCCGCCGGTGTTCTGCCGGTGCGGCCCGATGGAACGCGTTATCGCACGTACTCCGCGGCCATGGCCGAACTGGCCGCGCCAGCGGTGTTCCAGGACCGCGGTACCTACCGCCTGCTCGAGGCCGACCTCACGGCGGACACGCCGTTCATGGCGTTCGGCCGGGGGAGCTACTTCGACGGCATCGACGTCGGTGAATCCGTCGCCCACGAGTACGCCGCCGCGGATCTGCACGGCCGTGCCGTCGGAGGGTGGCGCGCCGCGATCGGTGACCCGTGCGATCCGCACCGTCGCGCCACGAACATCGCGATCAGCACCCTCACGGTCCGTCACGATCGCGCCACGGGCGAGGCGACGTTCCTGGTGCACTGGCGCGATCCGGCCAAGGTCGGGCACGCAGGTGGCCTGTACCAGGTGATCCCGGTCGGTGTCTTCCAGGCTTCCGGTGATCAACCGTGGAACGAGACGAACGACTTCTCACTCTGGCGCGGCATGATCCGCGAGTTCGCGGAGGAGCTCCTGGGCGGATCCGAGGACTACGGCACCGAGTCGGCGCCGATCGACTACCACCGCCTGCCCCTCGCCCGGCGGTTGGACGACATCCTGGAGCGCGGGAAGGCCGAGGCGGTGCTGCTGGGTCTCGGGGCGGACCCGTTGACGCTCGCGGTGGATGCGCTCACCGCTGTCGTCCTCGACGCGTCCGAGTTCGACAACGTCTTCGGTGACCTGGTCACCGGCAACAGCGAGGGATCCGTCGACGCGGCCCACCCACTGACCGACGACGAGGTCCGGCGATTCGTACGACGGGAGCGGATGCAGGCGGCCGGCGCGGCGGCGCTGGCCCTGTTCTGGCAGACATTCGGTACGCCGATCGGGCGGTGACCGTACGGCGGGCGGTCGCACGAGGCGCACGCTCGGCTCGGGGAGCGGGGGATGCCGGTGCCGATCGAGCGCGGCTGTGGACCGGTCGCCCCTGTCCGAGCGGGGCCGAGGGGAGCACCATGCCCGAGGGAGGTGCCGCCGTGATCCTCACCCAGCACTACCTGGCCTGCCTGTCCCACGCGTCCTACCTCGTCGGCGACGAGACGACCGGCCGGGCGGTCGTCGTCGACCCCCGGCGCGATGTCGGTGTGTACCTCGACGAAGCGGTCGAGCGTGGCCTGACCATCGAGCGGATCATCGAGACGCACGTGCACGCCGACTTCCTGAGCGGTCATCTGGAGCTGGCCGCACGCACCGGCGCGGTCATCTCCTACGGCGACGCCGCCGCCGTCGACTTCGCGATCGAGCCGTTGCGCGACGGGCAGCGGCTGTCGCTGGGCGAGGTGACCCTGGAGGTGCTGGCCACGCCGGGGCACACCCCCGAGTCGATCTGCGTGGTCGTCTACGAGCACCCCGGGGACGAGGTGCCCTACGGGGTGCTGACCGGGGACACCCTGTTCGTCGGGGACGTGGGCAGGCCGGACCTGCTGGCGTCCGCCGGGGCCGGCTTCTCCGCGGACGAGCTGGCCCGGCAACTGCACCGCTCGCTGCAGGAGAAGGTGCTGCGGCTGCCGGACGCAGCGCGGGTGTTCCCGGCGCACGGGGCGGGGTCGGCGTGCGGCAAGCAGCTCTCCAGCGCGACGAGCTCGACCATCGGCGAGCAGCGGCGCACGAACTACGCGCTGCAGCCGATGAGCGCCGAGCAGTTCGTCGCCGCGGTCACCGAGGGCCAGCCGGTACGTCCGCGGTACTTCGCGTTCGACGCCCGGCGCAACCGGGAGTTGCGCCCGCTGCTGGACGAGGACGTCGCGCCACCGATGCTCGACATGGACGAGGTGCTGGCCCTGCAGGCGGCCGGCGCGGTGCTCGTCGACCCGCGTGAGCCCGCCGAGTTCGCCGCCGGGCACGTGCGCGGGGCGGTGAACATCGGACTGCAGGGTCGCTTCGCCGAGTGGGCCGGCGACGTGCTCTCGCCGGACCGGGACATCGTGCTGGTGGGTGATCCCGACCTGGGTCTGCAGGCGAAGGTCCGGCTGGGACGGGTGGGTTTCGACCGGGTCGCGGGCCAACTGGCCGATCTGGCCGCGTCGCTCGCCACCCGGCCGGACCTGGCCGAAACCAGCTCGCGGCTGACGATCGAGCAGCTGGCCGAACTGCGTGGGCTGGAGCCCGGGCTACAGCTGATCGACGTGCGTAACCCGGGGGAGACCGCTGCGGGCACCGTGCCGGGCGCGCGGGAGATCCCGCTGGCTGCCTTCGCGGGCTGGCTGGAGGGGCTGAAACCGGCCGGGCCGGTCGTCGTGTACTGCGCGAGCGGCTACCGGTCCCAGGTCGCCGCAAGCCTGTTGTGCAGCATGGGGTTCTCCGACATCTCCGATGTACTGGGGGGCTACGGCGCCTGGGCCGGTGCCGGACTGCCGATCTCTCACGACGCGTCGGCAGGGGAGCCGGGCGCGACGCCCGACATCGCGCCATCGTCGGCCAAGGCCCAGCTCGACGGCGGGGCGATGCTGCTCGACGTGCGGGAGCCGGTCGAGTGGGATGCCGGGCACGCCCCGGGCGCGTCCGCGCTGCCCATGCGCCAGGTGCACGAACAGTGGTCCGAGCTGCCACGGGACCGGCGGATCCTGGTGATCTGCCGGTCCGGTGGCCGATCGGCGGCGGTGACGGACTCCCTGCGCGGGTCGGGTTTCGACGCGGTCAACGTCGCCGGCGGGATGCGGGCGTGGGCGGCGGCCGGGCTCGGCGTGATCACCGACAGCGGGGCCCCGGGCACGGTCATCTAGTGGAGTGGAGCCGGAGGAGGCCGCGATGGCGCTCTTCATCGTCCGTCACGAGCACAAGGCCGACCTGTGCCCGGCCGCCGATCCGTACCGGGGCGCCGCACTGCTCAGCCACCTCAGCCAACCGTACGCACGCCGGCACGGCATGGAGATCAGGGGCAAGGCGGTGGTGCAGGGGGAGCACACCCTGTACCTGATCATCGAATCGGCCGATGAGGCGTGCGTACGCCGGTTCATGGAGCCGTTGGCCGCGGCGGGCAGCCTCGACATCCACCCGGCGTCGACCTGCGCCGGGGTCGTGGCCGGTGGCGGCTGCGCCGCGCCGGGCCTGCTGACCGACACGGAGACCGTGGACCCCGAGACGGCGTGCGAGGACGCCGTGGAGGCCGGGTTGCTCGTGCACCGCGTCCACCCTCTGAACTGCGAGACCTCGGTCCCCGAGCTGATCGGCGGCGTCGTGGTGCCCAACGCCCGCTTCTACGTCCGCAACCATTTCCCGATCCCCTTGCTGAACCCCGCGACCTGGCGGCTGAACGTCGGCGGCCTCGTCGAACGCCCACAGCGGTTCAACCTGGACGATCTGCACCACATGCCGTCGCAGACCCTCGTCGTGACGCTGGAGTGCGCGGGCAACGGCCGCTCGCTGCTGCACCCGCCGGTCGAGGGCGAGCAGTGGCGCCTCGGTGCGGTCAGTACCGCCGAATGGACCGGCGTGCCGCTCGTGGAGGTACTCGACCGCGCCGGGCCTGCGGGGCGGGCGCGCACGGTCGTCCTGCGCGGTGCCGACGGCGGCGACGTGCCCGGGCGGACGGCGCCCCTCCGGTTCGAACGCAGCCTGTCCCTGGACGAGGCCCGCGACTCCGACGCGCTGCTGGCCTACGCCATGAACGGCGAGGCGCTGCCGCGGCACCACGGCTTCCCCCTGCGCGTCGTCGTGCCCGGGTGGTACGCGGTGGCCTCGGTGAAGTGGCTGACCGAGATCGAGGTGATCGACACCGACTTCGCGGGGTTCTTCCAGGCCGACCGGTACTTCTACGAGTGGCCGCGCGAAGGGCGGACGACCCGTGAACCGGTCGCCCTGCAGCAGGTCCGGGCCCTCATCACCGAGCCCGTCGCCGACAGCGACATCCCCACCGGGGAGCTGACCGTCCGCGGCGTCGCATGGTCGGGCGCGTCGCCCATCGCTCGGGTCGAGGTGAGCGTCGGCCTCGGGACCTGGCAACCGGCCCGGTTGGTCGGCGAACGCCGTCGGCACAGCTGGCAGTGGTGGGAGCTGCTCACCCGCGTCGACGTCCCGGGGGCGACCACGGTGCGAGCCCGGGCCACGGACCTCGCCGGACGCACACAGCCGGAGCAGCCTGTCTGGAACCGCCTCGGGTACGGCATCAACCCGGTGCAGGAGGTGGCCTTCCGGGTCCGCTGATCGATCGGGCTGTGCTCGGCCGGTACGCCCTCATCGGACGACGGACAGCCGGTGACGCCGGGTGGGTGAGGTGTCGACCCTCCCGTCGGACAGGGGGTAGGGG
>NZ_JAAXKZ010000113.1 GCF_012911875.1 Pseudonocardia bannensis
GTCCAGTGGTGGGGGCTCGTCGTCGGGGCTGTCATGAGGACTTGCCAACGAAACGGGATTCTGTGGGTAGAGGGGGAGGGTTAGCGCTGCAGCCGGGCCGCGAGCCAGCAGTCCGCGGTCACCGTGACCGGTGCGGGGGCCGTGGCGCCGCCACAGCCGGCGACGAGAACGGCGGCGGCGAGGACGCCCTCGGTGGCAGCGACGTGGGCGTGCGTCAGGGAGCGCTCCACTCGTATTTGAGGGTTTCTACACAGCGGCGGGGAGAGGCCGGTCAGGCCATCGTCCAGGCGCCATCGGCAGTGATCGCGACCAGCAGCGAGTCACCATTCGCGGCCGGCAGGATTACCGTCCCGGAGTACTTACCGATCTCGTTGACGACGAGGTCGGTGCCGCGGTCGTCGCTGGTCACGATCACGGTGAAGTTGCTCTTGCCCGAGTGGGTGAAGGTGGCCGTGTCCTTGGCCGAGCGGATCAGAAGGACGTCGTCGCCCTTGCCGTCGACGGGCACCGCGTCGACGATGCGCGCCGACGAGAGACCGCCGACGGTCAGGGTCCACGACCCCTTCGCATTGATCTGCAGCCGGGTCAGGGGATCCCTGGTGGAGGCGCCGGTCTGGCCGTAGATCGTCGGGCCGGTGTACGCGCCGATCTCGTTGACCAGCAGGTCAGAGTCGGCCTTGACCACCACGTTCCCCTTACAGGCGCGGCAGTCGAACGAAACGACGGCCACATCGCGAGGCGAGGACAGGGTGACGACCTGATCACCGGTGCCGTTGAACGTCTGCGGCGGTGCGTCGGGAGCCTGCGTCGGGGTCGGCACCGCCGGCACGACGGCGGCGTAGGGCGCGGTCGTGCGGACCGGAGCGGCCGTGTTCGTCGAGGACGAGGTGCCGCCGCCGAGGTTCGCAATTGCGCCGAGCAGGATGACGAGAGCGAAGATCCCGCCCAGCACGAACGGCCACTTCTTGCGCTTCTTAGGCGGGAGCGGCGGCTCGCCCTGGCGCTGGGTCGGCATCTGCCAGCCGGGCGGTGGGTACTGCGGGTACTGCTGGAATTGCTGTTGGCCGTAGGGACCTTGCGGGCTCGTCATCATGCACCCCTCGTGATCAGCCGACGATCCTTCGTCGAGGCCTCACGAACCCGCGTTACCGGACATCTCTGACAATCGTTAGTTTGGATGAAGCACCGGTACGACCTTCGGGGCAGTCGTCGTCCCTATGTCTTCCGGCCGTAATTCTGGGCGCACGGAGCAGTCGAGCGCCGTGGCGCCAGCGCAGTGTCGCCATTGGCACGCCTTCCTCGACCTTCATGCCGCTGACCCGTGGCCCAAACCATCACCGAACAGCTCGCCACGCCCATGCCGTCGTAATGGACGATGCGGAGCGAACGCGCTTCGAGCCGCGGATCACTGAGCTGCGCACGCAGTGGCCCGCGGGCATCGTAGCGGCCGACGATCAGCGCCTCGGGTCGGGCGGATTCGAGGACGCCGCCGACGACGCTTCCCCACGTGGTCGCCTCGACGCGTCGCGCCGCGTCGCGGACACGAGATCCGTGTCGCCTCGGCCTAAACGGCCGCACGGCGCCGGCCGACGCTGCTGTCCCAGCGGTGCCGGATCGCCGTACCCTGATCGGCACGAGGGGGAGGGAAGGCAGCGACGATCATGACGGCGACTCTGGGTGCGGTGACGGACCGGTTTCTGCCGCTGTTTGACCCGGCCGTCGAGGAGCCGCCGAGTTCGGTGATCGAGCTGTACTTCGAGACGCCGACCTCGCTGGGGCTGCTCTACACGTTCTCCCAGCGGTTTGATCAGCCTCGGCTGGTGGAGGCGGTCCGGGAGGCGCACGAGGCGGGGATCGCGGCCGCGCTCGAGGCGATCGCCGACGTGGCGCTGCTCAAGGTCGGTGAGCACATCGAGATCCCCGGCAAGCCCTCGATGGGCCGCTACCTGCCGGGCCGGCTGTCGCTGACCCGGGTGTCCCACACCTACACCGGCGACCCCGGCGACATCGCCCGGTTCCATGACCACGTGTTCATCGGCCGGGCCGGGATCGCGGATCACGACGGCGAGCGCTGGCCGCTGGCCACCGAGGATCTCCGTCGAGGCCTGCGCACCTTCGCTGTATGCCATATCGGGGGTATCCACGTCTCTCTGCGGGAGAGCATCGGCGCTCGCTGGAGCGAGGAACGCACCTGGATGGGCTTCCAGGAGCTGACCTACCCAGACCTGGGGCAGTACGTCGCCGACTTTCCCCGGCAGTACTGCCGGTACGGGCTGAGTTCGCCGGCGCGGTGGAACGTCGTGGACATCATCGAGCGCCTCTGACGCCACCGGCCGCGGTCAGTCGAAGTCGAGCCCGATCTCGGGGCCGGCGTCGACGGTTTGTTCGCGAGCCAGGTCGAGGCTGAAGTCTTCGCTGAGGTCGCGGTCGAGGCCCTGGTCGCGGCGCTGCCGCTCCTGTTCGAGCGTCTCGGAGGCCTCGTCGCGCTGGCGCTGCCACTGCACGACGGGGTCGCTCGCCGCCCGCGCGCGCTGGGCGTTGAGGTCGGCGAGGATCTCGGCCTGTCGCCGCGCCTCGCGCACGGTGACGGCGTCCGGGTCGACGAAGTGTTCCTCGGGCGTCGAGCGCAGGGGCCGGGCGGCGGCGATGTCCGCGGCTGTCGGGGTGGCCTCGAAGATGGGCTCCTGGTTCGGGTCCACCGTCACCTCCTGCACCTCCTCCTTGACGAGGCTCTGATCGGCGGCGCGCTCCGGTTCGGCGGCCAGGTAGGGCGGGCGCAGATCGTCGCCGACGCCCAGGGCGAGCTGGGCGGGATCGCGGGGTTCCAGGGGGTGGTCGAGTTCAGCGGCCTCCTCCGGGGTGAGCACGCTGAACAGCGAGGTCTGTTCGGCGACCTCGGCGGCCTGCGGGTCGCGGGGCAGGCCGCGCTTGACCAGTTCGTCCCCGGCGAGCTGGGCGCGCTGCTCGGCCCGGGCGGCCTCGGCGGCCCACGCCTCGCGGGCGGCGTGGACCGCGGCGAGGTGCTCCGCGCGCGCCTCGAGTTCAGCCGCGGCTTCAGCGGCATGGGTCATCTCGGCCTCGGCCCGCGCCCGCTCCGGCGACCCGAGGGGCAGGCGCCCGGTCTCGGCCCAGAACAGGGCCTCGTCGTGGCGGTACTCCTGCGCCGCCAGGCGGCTGTCGCGCAGTTCCTCGGCCACGTAGTACGGGGCGAAGGTGCGCTCGCGGGCCGCCGCGTCGCGGATCTGCCGCAGTTCGGTCTCCGACGCCGCGGCGTAGTCGAGCGCGTCGGTGGGCTCGCCCAGCGCGGCGTAGGCGCGCTGCCACAGCGCCCGGTGGAACACCTGCTCGCGGGCGGGCGCCTCGCCGAGGGAGACGCTGGTCTCCGGCACGCTGCGCAGATCGCGGTAGGCCGCGGCGATTCCCGCGCGGTGCACCCACTCCTCGCGCTCCGGGCCGGGGTCGGGCAGCGGTCCGAGGTGCGCGACCGCCCACTGCGGCTGGTCGAGGGCGACCTGCTCGGCGAGTTCGGCCTCCCGGTCCTGGCACGCCCGGGCGAGCACCTGCCCGTATCGGCCCGCTTCCCCGTCGACCCGGCTGGCCAGGTCGGCCCAGCTGGCCGGGGCGTTCACCCCGAGGATGTCGCTCGGGTCGTGCTCGGGGGTACGGGAGTCCAGGACACGCTCGCGTAGCCGCCACCGCAGCACATCCGACACCGACGCGGCGGTCCCGAGCCGGCGCATGACGACCGCCTCGCGCAGGACGGTCTCGACGTCGTGGCCGCCGAGCTCGGCCTCACGCAGGGTTCGGTTGAGCCGCCCGAAGCCGTCCTCGCCCCGCATCCGGGCGGCGATCTGCTCGCCGAGGATCCCGGCCAGCAGCTGGTCGTAGCGGCCGCGCCCGAACTCCTCCGACAGCCGGTCCAGCTGGGTCCCGACGAAGGCCAGCGAGCGGCCTTCCTCCTCGTTGAACCGCCGCGTCATCTCGGCCGAGGCCGCATCGATCTCGTGCTCGCGGCCCATGATCGACGCCAGCACTGCCCGCGGGGTGGTGTCGAGGCTGTTCTGGTTGTGCTCGTCCGCGGGCCGCGCGGACACCACGTAGGCGAGGTTCTCCTCCCGGCCGCGGGTCATCGCCACGTACAGGGCGTGTGCGTCGGTGTTCTCCTCGATCAGCGCCCGGCAGATGTCGACGGTGCGGCCCTGCGCGGCGTGCACGGTGGAGGCGTAGGCGAGGGTGACGTGACGGCTGACGTAGCCCTCGGGCAGGTGCGCGACCAGCCCGTTCGCGGCGACCACCCGCAGCGTGCCGTCCTCGGGGTTGCGTCCGGCGACCCGGTAGGCGACCCGGTTGGTCACCGCCCCGTTTCCCTCGACCCGGATGTCGTAGTCGTTGCGGCGGGCCTGGACCAGGTCACCGACGCCGATGTGGTTGCCGTCGCGCAGCGTGCCCAGCACCTCGTGTTCGACGTACCCGCGCGCGACCAGTTCGGCGCGGATCAGCGCGCAGAGGTGGCTGGCGTGGTCGTTGTCTCCTACGACCAGCAGAGATTCCTTACCGCGGACGGTATCGGCGAGGTAGCCGCGGACCGCGGCGTCGATCATCGCCTCTTTGGTCCCGCCGTGCAGCCGCCCGGAGTCCTCGTAGAGCCCGAGCACGCTCGCGTCGCGGGAGCGCAGCCGCAGCGACGCCGCGCGCTCCCACGGCTCGGCGAAGCGGCGGATCTCGGTGAGCTCGTAGGCGCCGTTGTCGCGCACCAGCAGGTCCAGCATTCCGCCCGCACCCACTGCGACCAGCTGTTCCGGGTCGCCGGTGTAGAGCAGCTTCCCGCCGGCCTCACCGACGAGCTTCGCGATCCGGTCCAGCTCCCCGGTCGCCGACATCCCCGCCTCGTCGACGACCACCAGGTCGCCTGGCCGCAGCCGGTCCCGCACCTGTCCCCGCTCGTTCGGCGCGAACCGGTTCAGGAACCGGGTGGTGTTCATCGCGGTGACGCCGTCGTCCTCGAGGACCTGCGCGGCCCGCTGCGAGGTCGCCACACCGATCACGCGGCCCCTGAGCCCACGTTCCCAGCTGCGCGCGAGCGCCCCCACGGTGTGTGACTTCCCCGCACCTGCGGGGCCGAGGAGAACATCGCCGGCGCGTCCGGAGGACAGGATGCCGATCGCGGCATCGAGCTGATCCGGGCCCAGACCAGCGGCGATGAGCTCCACCCGGGCCACTTCCAGCTCCGGGCCGGTCAGGGCCGGCGCGCCTGCGCGACGGGCCGCCGCGACGAGTGCGGTCTCCATCGCCAGGTGCTCGAACGTCGCGTACCGCTCGTGCTGGTGAGGCCGGTAGATGCTCTTCCCGTCTTCACGCTGCAGCACCTCCGGAACCTCGCCCGGATCGGGCATCGACACCGTGACGATCCCGTACTTCGCAGCGTCGCGGAACACCTCGTACGTCAGCTCTCGGAAGTCGTCGCCCACCGTTGGTGTCCGCTGCGATTCCGCTTCAATCGCGTTCATCAGCAGCCCGAAGTCCCACGTTGCGTTGCTGGCCTGCACGGCGTGGACGGCGGCCTGCAGGGCCTCCTCGCGGGTGCGGTGCGCGTATCCGTGCTGGTCGGGATGCCCGTGCCGCCGTACTTGGTCGGCGTGTGCGGCAACATCGACGACCACGTTGCCGAGAGCCTCTAGGCGCGGCCCGGACCAGTTGTCGAGCTGCTCGGCCGGGGAGATGTCCCCGGTCTTACGGGCGCGGTCCTCCACCTTCGCCAGACCCCACATGTTCTTCCGCTCCGCGGGGGAGGGCTCACGACCTTGCCGCTGCCGGAACTCCTCGATGCGGGCGTTCAAGTTCGCTTCGACCTGACGCGCCCGCGATGACGCCTCAGCGCAAAGCTGCTGGTCTACCCCCAGAATCTCGCGTGCCTTGCCGTCGGGGCGCATGGCCATGACGACGCCGAGCTTGGCCGCCAGCCTGGTCTCCAGCGTGCGGTCGTAGATCGCGACCGCACCGAACTTGATGGCCTTGAACCCCTTGCCGTCGAGAGCCTGGATGTTGCGGCTGCGCCGCTCGATGACGCGGTTCAGCACCGCCACGTGCGTGTGCAGCTGCGGTTCCTGATTGCGATTGGTGGAGTGGTCCCAGCGGGTCCAGACCAGCCCCGTCGCCTCGTCGAACCGGCCCACGGACTGCCCACCAGCGGTCTTCCCGTGGTAGCCGGAGCGGGTGTAGGCGGCCTCCTGTTCGATGAACGCCATCGCCTCGGCGATCGCCTCCCGGTGCGCGTCCACGACCGCCTGGGCGTCCTCGGACCGGCCCTGCGAGCGCAGCGCGGCGTGCAGGATCGACACGCTCTTCTGCGGCGAGAACGTCAGGTCGTAGTACGCCACCGCCTTGCGGCCGGACGCCGCCGCGGTCGTCTCGATCTCCCGGCGGCGCTCCTCCCCGGCGTCGGATTCCTTCGCCAGCGCGGCCGCGACCCGCTCCGCGGTGGACTTGAACTTGCGCGGCGGACGCCCCAGGAACTTCGGCTCGTCCGGGGTCGAGTCCGGGCGCATCAGCTTCCCGAACACCGCCCGCACATCGTGCTCGGTCGCCGCTGTCCCGGGCACGATTCCGAGCATCTCCTGTAGCGCCCCGCCGAACCACACCCCGGGCGGCTCCTTCTCCGCCGCTGCCAGCAGATAACCCGCCCCGGTGGCCGGCGATCCGTTCCCCCGGCCATCGCTCGGGGCGGCGTCGGGTCCGTCGCGGTCGAGGTCGTGCTCGGCCGGGGAGGGCTCGTGCTCGTGCTCGGCGCAGCCGCTTCCTCGCAGGAGGTAGTCCACCGCGCCCGCAGACACGGCGGTGATCCCGAGGAAGCCCACATGATCACCGTACCAAGATCATTAGTTCAATGCATGGGTCTGTTGCCGTTGTTGGGGCTTGTGCTGTCGGCTTGTGAGCAGTGCAGGTTGGCGGGCGAGGAAGCGCTGCAGGTGGAGTAGCGCAGGGAGGCCGATCGGACGGCCTGTAGAGGCAGGGGAGGCGTTCGGATAGGCAACGAGGCGTATGAGGGGCGAGCCAGGGCGCGGCGCTGGCGCCGCGCCCTGCATGACCGGCTCTACGTGACCAGCCCGGAGGGGACCGCGTCGGCTACCTGGACACGATCACTGGGCTGTCCTGCAGGGTGCCCGCGGGGCGGGCGGAGGAGTTCCACGCGGCGCTGGCCGCGTACCGCGCGGGCACCGACCTCGGTCGGGCCTGGCCCGGCCCGCAGACGCCGGCTCAACCGGGCCCGCCGCCGTCCTTGGGCGGGACCCGTTTCTCCCCGGACCTCATCGGGATGCATATCGCCCCACCCCCGCAGCCGGCCGACGGCGCGGTCCGGGCAGTCGGCGGGGTACCGGGCCCGCCGCTGCACTGGCTGTTCGACGATGACCCGGACGCCGATCTCGCGGTCCCGCGCGGCGGCCCATCGGCTGCCGTCCCCGCCACCGCGCGGCGCCCACCACCCGCGGGGGAGGGGCACGACCTGGCGGCCCACAGGTCCGGGCAGGCGGCCGCCGACGTCGCCGCCGAGCTGCGCGCCGCGGCCCCCGTCTGGAGTGCCCTGGCCCGGCTGCTCGGGCTGCGCACCCGCGAGCGTGCTTGGCGGGTAGGCGCGGCCGGGGAGCGGATCACCGCCCGCCGCCTGCGCCGGCTGACCGAGCCATGGTGGGCCCGGCTGGCCGACCGCCCGGCGCGCTGGCACGTGCTGCACGCGGTCCCGCCGGGGCGGCCACGGTCAACGCCAAGCATCACCCCGGGGCCACCGTGTGGGTCGGGGACCACGTCGTCACCGTGAACGGGCCGCGACGTTCTACACCCGCAACGCCCTCACCGAAGCTGCCCGCGCGGCCCGGCTACTGACCGCCGCCGCCGGCGGTGCACCGGTGCCGGTTCGGTCGGTGATCGCCGTAGTCGGGGCGCGGGTCACCGGCCGCCGCCAGACCCGCGACGGCGTCCTTGTCGTGCCCGCTTCGCAGCTGCCCCGGGCACTGCGCGCTACGCCCGTCGCACCCTGTCCGACCAGCGGGTTCACGAACTCTACGCGGTAGCCCGCCAGGCCGAGACGTGGGGCGAATGAGGCGGAGATCGGGGGCGGTGCGCTGGCCTGCTTTCCCGGCAGGAGGTCTCAGCAGCCGTTCCAGACCGCTTCCGCCCGCTCCGGTGGCTCTCGCTCCGGCCTGGCCCGCCCGCACAGCGGTCGACGGCCCGTCTCCCCCTCGCAGCCATCACAAACTTGGGTCGTTCTCGCTGGTCGCGACCTACGCTCACCCAGACAGGGATGATCACCAAAGGATGGGGGACCTCCGATGACTTCCAACAGCACCCGGCCGCGGCGCGCCCGCCGCTCCGATGCCGGCGCCGACCGTCTGCAGCGGCTCACTGAGGCGCGGGACCGGCTCGACGCCGAGCAGGCCGAGCGACGCAAGCGTGAGGATGCCGCGCTCGCCGACTACGCCGCGGCGGCCGGTGAGGCCGACGCGGTGATCACCCGCCGGGATGCCGCGCTGGCCGACCTGGACCGGCAGCGCCAGGCCGTGCGGGACGACGCCGCGGCCGCGCTGGCCGCCCTCGAGCAGCGGCAGACCACGGTGCTCGCCGAGCTGCACGCTCTCGGCCGGCGCGCCGAGGACCTGGCCGCGCTGTTCGACCTGCCGGTCAAGCGGGTCCGCGCGCTGCTGCGGGAGCACCGGGGACGCGCCGCGACCAGCGGCAACGCCGCCCCGACGGCGGCCGTGGCCACCGCGCCGGTGGCGTCGGCGCCCGTACTGGAGTCGGCGCCACCCGCCTCTGTCGCCGGCTGACCGGCGCCCGCCGACTGCGGCCGGCGAGGTTCACGGGTCTAGGCGGGCACCCTCGCTGGTCGCGGGGCGGGCGGCGATCTCCAGAAACTCGTGCCGAGCTGTCGATACCGCGCGCCGGTCCCCGAGCAGCCGGGCGGCCAGCTCGTCGACGTCCCACCGCAGCAGCACGCCGTGGCGGGCCAGGTACATCCCGGCGGCCCGAATGCGGTACCGGTCGCCGGCGGTATCGAGCCAGGCGTAGGCCAGGATCTGCCACAGCCACCGGCCGGTGCGGTCGGGGTGGTCGGCCCGCATCACCGTCTTGACGTCGAGCAAGGTGTCCCCGACCAGCAGGTCCCCGTCGGCCCAGTGGGTCGCGAACACCGGGCCGGCGCAGCCCAGCGGCTGCCCCGGTTCCGGGTTCCCGGCCCAGCCGCGCAGCGTGGTGAGGCTGCCCGAGTCGGCCAGCCGCCGAGTCAGCCCGACGAGCTCGTCCACGACCACTACGGGGGTGGCGGCCCGCAACTGGTCGACGGTGGGTCGGTCGAGGTCGAGTAGCTCCTCGAGCTCTTCGCTGATCACGCCGGAGCGGTAGATGTCCTCGCACGCCGACCACAGCCCGTAGACCCGGGCCAGCCCGGCCTCGGCGCCGGGTGCGCCGACGGCGCCGGTCGGGGCGTGCCGGTCGTGGTAGCCGCGGGTGCGGGCGGCCAGCTCGGCGAACACAGCGTCGCCCCACGCTGGTGGGTCCGGGTCCGGGCAGGGCCCGCCGAGGTCGCGCCAGCCGGCCGGGGCCGGGCGCATGTCCAGGGCGCGCAGCTGTTCGGCCGGGCTCAGCCCGGCATGGGACGGGTAGCCGGCGGCGATCTCGTGCGCCGCCCGCAACGTCAGTAGACCAGGGGAGACCAGCCCATACAGCCCGTAGTAGGGCGGGGCGGCCTGCACCAGCGCGCCCAATCGGGCGCCGAACGCGCCTCCGACGTCGGCCCAATGCCGGTCCCCGAGCACGGCCCCGGCTTGCGGGCGGACCGGACGCACCCGCGCGGCGGCGTGTGCCACCTCGGCGGCCACGGCCGTCGTGCCGGGCATCGTGCGGGCGAACCACCGGCCGAGGTCTCCGCGGGCGAGCTGACTGGTCAGCGACATGGTCTCGTCCCGGGCGCGCCGGTTAGCGCTGGTCGGACCGGGTCTTGGCGTGGCCGGCGCGGCCGGGCCGGGAGCGCCGGTCGGCGAACGCCCACAGCGTGCGCCGGTGCCAGCGCCGTCCCTCGACGTCGTCAGGGTCGGGGAAGTAGCCCACGTTGCGGGCGAGATAGCTGGTGATCGTCCGCGGGCTGGCGTAGCCCAGGATCCGGGCGGCTTCCGCGGCGTCGACCAACTCGTCCGGCTCGCCGCTGCGATCGACCGGGGTGAGCGTGGCCTTCTTCGCCGCCTCCCGCTCCTGCGCCCAGGCCACCGCCTCGGCCTCGTCCCAGTACAGCCGCCGGCCCTCGCGGTGCACCGCCTGCGGGTGCCCGCTGGTCTCCCGTGCGGCGTACAGGTCGGCCAGGGTCTGCTCGCGCATGTTCAGCCGGCGGGCGAGCTCGGCGCGGCTGAGCAGCGCCCGGCCCTCGACTACCTTCTGTCGCGGCTCGGCGTCGCGGGCGATCCAGTCGCGGGCCCAACCGATCAGCTCGTTCTCGTCCCAGTACAGCCGCCGGCCCTCGCGGTGCACCGGCTCGGGGTGGCCGTTCTCGGCCCGCTCCCGGTACCAGCGCTCGGCGGTGGATTCGCCGATCTGCAGCTGCCGCATGAGCTCGGCGCGGTTGATGACCGCGCGGCCCTCGTGGACGCGGCGCTCAGGGGTCGGCACCCGCAACAGCCTAGGGACCGCACCCGGGCCGATCGACCGGCACCGGCGGGCGCGCCGGGCCGCCCGCGGCCCGGCGCTCGTCACGATGGTCATGCCCCTGCTCCCTCCTGTCGTTCGTTCGGTGGCGACCGGCGCTGGCCCGGGTCGGGGCGCTCGGTGTCGGCTCCGGGATCCCAGGCCGTGCAGTGCGTGCGGGTACGGCCCGGCGTCGGGCCGTCGAGGTCGGTTTCGACGATCGCCCACTCCGACCAGGGGATCGGGCCGCCCGGGCCGGTGTGGATCTCCTCCACGCGGTAGGTGATGCCTCGGTAGCCGCAGCGGTAGACCCCGCCGACCCGGCGGGGCCCGATCGCCTCGGCGACGTACCGGGCGGCGCTCATCGAGCGCTCCGGGTGGTGTCGATGCGCCGCGGCAGCTGGGCGCCGTAGGCGAGCCCGTCGGCGATGGTCCGGTCGACCTCGGCGCGGGTGGTGCCCTCCACCCCGACGTGCCCGGCGGCCGCGGCGGTGAGCGTGTCGCGGGCCTCCTGCGCGCTGAGCGCTCCGCCCCCGACCAGCCGACCCAGGGTCCGCGCGGCGGCCAGCAGCGTGGCGTGCCGGGTGCCAGGCACGGCGGCCGCGACCCGGTCGGCCTCGGCTTCCAGGATCTTCCGCAGGTAGGCGCTGGCGCGCTGGGTGGGCAGCACGATCGGCGCGGACGGCGCCGGGGGCGGCGGGGGAGTGAGCGCGCGGGCGAGCCACTCGGGCAGCTCGGCGATCGGCGCACGGTTGACCGCCCGGTAGTAGCCCTCGTCGCGGACCGAGGTCGCCGCGACCACGTACCCGCCGCAGGCGCGGGTGTCGATGCGCCAGCCCAGGGTCCCGGCGGTGTTGCGGAACTTGGCCCCGGCCGGGGCGCGGAAGTACAGGTGCAGCCCACCGGTCGGGGTGGACACGGTGTAGGTGCCCGTCGGTACCGGCTGCCCGGCCTTCGCGGCCAGGCGGGCGAGCACGTCGCGGCCGCCGGTCGCTCCGGTCCACGGCTCGGGCGCGGGCTCACCGTGGGCGTCGTCGAGGTCGACCACGACCAGCCCGCCCGGGCCACAGGCCAGCGCCAGATTGTAGGGCCGCGCGCTCCACCACTGCCGGATCTGCTCCGGGTCGCGGGTCGCGGACTGCTCCCACTTCTCCACCGCGGGGAACTTGGTGCGCGGGTGCAGCGGGAAGACGTAGTGCCCTGCCTCGGCGGCGGCGAGCGCGGCCTGCCCCAGCCGGCCCAGCTTGCTCATCGGGTGGTTCGTCATGTCCCCTCCTCTCAGGGGCGGGCCGGTGGCCACCTGCGGGAGGTGGCCACCGGCCCAGGGGGTCAGAGTCCGGCGGCCTCGGCCAGCAGGGTCGCGACGCCACCGTCGCCCAGGGCCTCTGCGGCCTCCCAGAGCCGGTCGAGTCCGCTCGGCACGTCCACGCAGTCGTCCTCGTCGTTCGCGGCCAGGAACAGTGCGTTGCCCGCGTAGGGCTGCAGGGCGAACCGGTCGAGGTCCGGGTCCCCGTGGGTCGGGTGAATCTGGAAGGCGTGCGCGATGAACGTCGCCACCTGGTTCAGCCGCGGCGTCGCGGTGCACAGCCCGTCCTCGTCGACCCACATGTCCAGCGTCGGGACGGTCGCGAGCGGCACCCGCTCGACGGTGCGGCAGCCGATCGCCCGGTACATGCCGCGCAGCACGTCCGCGGCGGGCAGCTCGACCGTGCTGACCTGGCGGTCGACGGTGACGAGCACGCCCCGGATGGTCTCGACGGTGGTGATCTGGTTGGTCATCTTCTGGCTCCTTCGGGTGCCTGGTTGCGGGTTGTCGTCTCGGGCTTGTCGTCCCGTTCGGACATTAATGATTTTACAGTTACTCGCGTCGCGTCGTCAACAGGAAATGCGCCTTGAGCTGGGAAAACATGCGTTCGCACGGCGGTGATCTCGGTGGTTCATCGCCTCGCCCTCAGCTGGCGCAGGGCAGCTGGCCGCGCTGACGGCGGAGCAGGGCGCGGCGCTCGTCTGCGGTCAGGCCTCCCCAGATGCCGTCGGGCTCGCGGCGGGCGAGCGCATCTTCCAGGCACTCGGCGCGGACGGGGCAGGCCTCGCATACCTCCTTGGCCTCGGCGACCTGCTTGGCAAAGGCGCGTCCCTCGCCGAGGGGATAGAACAGCTCCGGGTCCTCGTTGCGGCAGCGGGCGCGGTCTCGGTAGTCGGCCACGGCGGGCCTCCTTTCGGGTTGTGGTTGCGCGGTGTCGGGCGGGGTTGTCGGTCCCCGCCTACCACCGGGGGCCGGCCCCGTGCGGGCCGGCCGTGGTGGGTCAGTGCGCCTCGGGGGCGCGGGAGAGGGTGGTGACCATCCCGTGGCCGGTGGTGCCGATGTGCCAGAACCCGCGGTGTTCGTCGCACTCGACGCTGGCGAGGGTCCAGCCGTTGTCCCCGCCGAGGGGGGACAGCTCCTCGATGGTCAGGACGTGGGTCATCCGGCGGGCGGGTCCCGCGCTGGTCGCGGGGATGAAGCGGTCGAGCACGACCCGGTCTCCGGGCCGAAGGGTCGCCAGCTCGTCATCGGTGAGCGGGCGGGCGCCGCCGCGCTCCACGGATTTCCCCGTTACTGCCTGCCGCTCCAGGTCATCCTGTTCGTTGTGGTTCATCGCTCCACCCTCTCTTAAATCCCTCTGTATATCTATTATTCTACAGTAGATCACTGGCCGGTCAAGGGTTTTTACGCCCGTACATGCCTCTGAGCTGCGCGGACGCGTTCGGCCCTGCTCGATGGCCGCGCCTGTTGTGATCGGTTCGCAGCGTTGTTCGGGGCTCTCCGAAGCGAGGCCGGGTCGGGGCAGCGCCCGGCCCCCGGAGGGATCCGGCCCGCCAGGGCCGGCGCATCAACCCGGGGCGCGGGCACACCGCCGCCCGGGGTAGCAGGTGGGTCTCTCCTCGCGTCGGCGCGACGGAACATGCCCGGGGTTCTGCCGGCGGGCCAGGCTCGCCGCAGGCGACCGCGAAGCGGCCGAAGGGCCTGGCGTGCCGGCAGAACCCCGGGCACCGTCACAGCGACGCCGCGAGGAGAGACCCACCCGCGGCACCAGCCCGCACCCCACCACCACCCGACCCCGGCAGCCGCGGGGCTAGGTGCGGAGTCGGGCGATCAGCCGGGCGATCTCCGGAGCGTGTGCAGGGTTGGCGTGGATCTCGAATCGCACGGATCCGCGGAGGACGTCGACCTCGGCGGAGATCGGTCGCCGTAGCCGCCGACGTGGATGCGCCCGTTGTGCTCGCTGATCCACACGGCGGCGCCGAGCTCCGCGGTGAGCAGGTCGGCGAGCTGGGTGCGGGTGGATTGGAGCTCGTCGTGGCGGGCTTTGTTCTGGCGCAGTGCTCGAGGCGGGCGCGGTGCTCGGGCAGGAGCCGGCGCTCGATCTCGCGGGCGATCTGGGCGACCGGGCGCGCCGCGGCGACGGTGATGCGCGCACTCGGCACGCCGCGGGCGTGGGGGCGGAGGCGGTCGGGCAGGTTCCCAGTGAGGGCTATCCGGTCGCGGCGGGGTCCCTCGTCGAGCGTCAGCAGCACCCGCTGGTCCTCGAGGCCGGCCAGGAAGGCTTTGCCGGGCGCCGGCGCCGAGCTGTGGGGTCCATCGCCCCGGCAGGGCGCGGGCTAGTACATGGTTCTCGAACCCGGCGACCTGATCAGTACCGGGACCCCGGAGGGGGTCGCGCTCTCGGGCAGGTTCCCCTACCTCGCCGATGGTGACGTCATGGAGTGCGAGATCGACCTTCTGGGACGGCAACGCCAAGCGTTGAAGGGGCGGTAGCTCTCGACAAGGCTGGTACGGCCTGATGGCTGTGCGCGCCCAGCCCGGGATCGGCGGCACGACGTGGGTCGTCGAGGATGTCGACGTCGCGCCGTAGGCCCGGCCGGTCCCCGGTGAGCGGTGCGGCACCCGTCCCGCACGCGCCGCAACGCCGCCTCGGAAGGGGGAGTCGCGGCGCACACGGATCGGGGAGAGCGTCGGTCATGGTCACGCAGCGGGGCCGTCCGCAGGCACCCAGCCCTGATCCTGTCGGGGTGTCCAGGCCCGCATGAGGTCCAGCAGCGGGCGCACCTCGGTCTCGGCCAGGATCAACGCTCGGTCCTCCTCTCGGAGGAAGCGCTCCGCCACGGCGTGGTCGAAGAACCGGAGCAGCGCCTCGTAGTACCCGGCGGTGTTCAACAGCCCGGTCGGCTTGTGGTGCAGCCCCAGCTGCAACCAGGTGATCGCCTCGGCGAACTCGTCGAGGGTTCCGAGCCCGCCGGGCAGGGCGATGAAGCCGTCGGAGAGCTCGGCCATGCGCGCCTTGCGCTCGTGCATCGAGTCGACGACATGCAGCTCGGTCAGGCCCTCGTGCGCCCACCCCTGGCCGAAGTCGTATTCGGGGATGACGCCGACGACCTGACCGCCGGCTTCCAGGACGCCGTCGGCCAACGCCCCCATCGTCCCCGTCGAGTTACCGCCGTAGACGAGCCGAATCCCGTCGGAGGCGAGAACCCGCGCCAGTTCACCGACGGCGTGCAGATAGACGGGTTGGCGACCCCGGCTGGAGCCGCAGAACACGCTCAAGGACCTCATCTGTAGAACCTCTCTCTCGGGCCCAACTCGTTGGGCGCGCGGTGTCGAAATCCGGGTTGCTGATCGTTGTGGCGGGCGGTCGAGGGGAGCAAGAGCCCGGCGACGGCAGACGCGGCATCCTCGTAGGTGCGAGGGCCTGGCACCCGCAGGCGTGCGGGGAGGCGCGCCGAGTCAGCCGAGGGTGATGAGCCGGCGCAGGGTTTCGGAGAGGACCGCGGGGACATCGGCGTCGAGCGCCACCTGCACCAGCGGGCCGGGGGCATCGGGGCGGCGATCGACCTCGGTCATGCCGCGGGCCGGACCGAGGGTGCACGCCACGCTGACCGGGAAGGGTTTCGGGCGCAGCGTGCCGGGTGTGATGGCCTCGAGCACGGCCAGTGTGTCGTGCAGTGCAGCCGCATCGACGCCGTAGCGCTCGCGGAACATCTCCCGGTAGAGCGTCACGGTGCCGACCAGCGCGGCGCAGCGCGGCCCCCCGGCGGCCAACGCGTCCAGCCACGCGCCGTCGGCCAGGCACTGCATCGTGAGGTCGAGCGGCACCAGCGTCACCGGGACGTCGGGCTGGGTGAGCACCCGCTGCGCGGCTTCGGGGTCGGCGTAGACGTTGAACTCGCCGGCCCCCCGGGTGTTGCCGGTGCCGAGTGACCCGCCCATGGCGACGATGCGCGCGATCCGCGGGATCAGTGCGGGGTGGCCGGCCAGCAGCAGCGCGGTGTTGGTCATGGGGCCGAGGGAGACGATCGTGACCGGCTCCGGGGATGCGCTCAGCACATCGGCCATGAGGGTGAGGGCCGGGCGCGGGTCGGCGGGGCCGGGCTCCGGGAACTCCGCCGAGCGCAAGCCGAGCCCGTCGGCGCCGTGCCAGTCGGCGGCCAGTTCCCCCTGCGCATGCACCAGCGGGCGGACCGCCCCCGCGGCGACCGGCACGTCGGTCCGCCCGGCGAGCGCGAGCACGCGGCGCGCATTGGCGAAGGTCTTCTCCCGGCTGACGTTGCCGAACGTGACGGTGACGGCGCGGACGTCGACCTCCGGGCTGAGCAGCGCCAGTATCAGCGCGAACGTGTCGTCCACGCCGGGGTCCGTGTCGATGATCAACGGCATCGGTGCTGTCATCGGCTGTCTCCTTCGTCTGGCTTGCTGTCATGACCGTGCGGGTAGCCGAGTCGGGGCGGCGCGCAGCGGTAGGTCGGCGGCGTCGCGGAGAGCCTGATGGGATTGCGTGGGAGGCGAACTGTGGACCCGTCGGGGCGGGGGAGCGTGCCCACGGGCTCCAGGCCGAGATCGGTGGCCGACTGGAAGGCGCCGGCGACATCGTCGAGTACTCCGGCCGGCGCCCCGGCCGCCATGCAGGCCGTGGCCCACTCCGCTGCGGGGCGGGTGGCGAGGAGTTCGACGCGCAGAGGTGCGAGTGCACTCGGCGGCGGAACCATGACCGTGGGATGCCTCCGTCCTTGGGTGAACCGTTTCAAAAAAGCAGCCCTGCCGCTTGGACAGCCCAAACCTGGGCCCCGGCCGAAGGTCGCACGATGTGCTAGCTGACAGTGGCCTTGATGAAGAACGTGCGTCGAGGCCTGGATCGAGACCGTACTGCAAGATACGTTTCTATCATCGTGATCCGAATCACTGTCAATATCTGCAGGTGGCCCCTCGCAACCTCTTCGGGTTGAAAGGTTTCTGTCATGAGCAGCATGACGGCCTCCACGGCCGCGACCTCCGGAGCGCCCAGGCTCCCGGACGGCTCGTGCGGGCTGCTAGTTCCGCGGCGCGTATCTGGTCGGGCGTTTGGTGGTTCATCGGGCGCGGTTCCGTTCACTGGGGCGCCGGGAGAGGTACGCCGGCGCCTGATGAGGGGCGGGCGGCAGGTGAGCGGGGTGGACGTCGCGGGCCGGTCGATCCGGCCCGCGACGTCTCCGCCACCCGGCTAGGCCGCGGCGGCCGCGGGCTCCTCGGCCGGGCTCTCGGCGGCCTGGTCCTCCCTGACCTCGGCGGCGGAGAGGTCGCCGAGGATGGCGGCGGCTCCGCGGCGCACGGTCTCGGCGGCGGCTTCGATGATCTTCGGGTCGCCTCCGCTCCATCCGGCGACGTAGGGGGTGGAGCTGGCGGCGCTGTCGAGCCCGCACGCGGTGGCCACGACGTAGGCGATCGAGTCGGCCTCGGTCTCGCGCTGCTCGCGGGGGATATCGCGGTGCTCGTGGTCGGCGCGGATGTGGCCGAGCTCGTGGGCGAGCACGTAGGTGGCCTGGGCGGCGGGAACGTCGGGCCGGACCGACACCACGCGGGTGCGGTAGTTCGTCCATCCCTGGGTGGCGTCGGCCTCGGGGTTGCGCTCGATGCGATAGCCCTCGGCCTCGACCAGGGCGGCGAGGGCCTCCCAGAGTCCGGCGGGGTCCTCGCCGGACAGGACGGCGGGGGAGGGGACCTCGGGCAGCGGGTCGCCGTCGGTCTGGGCGATGTCGAAGACGTGTTCGACACGGAACCCGCGCACGACGCGGCGGGGCTTGCCCGCACCGTCGTAGGCCTCGGCGCCGCGCTCGGCGGCCTCCTCGGCGCTCAGGCGCCGCGCGACCGGGGCGAGGATCGCGTAACCCTTTTCCCCCTTGCGCACGGTGCGGCCGAGTCCGCGCCAGGTGTGGAACCCGGCCACCCGGGTCAGCGTGGCGCCGCGCTCGGTGGCCTGGGCCCACAGGAGCATGACGTTGCGCCCGCTGTAGTTGTGGAACTTCGCGGCCACGCGGAGCATGGCGGCCCACTGCTCGCCGCTGCTCAGGTCGGCCACGGCCTGGTTGAGCCGGTCGGTGAGGGCGTCGACCTTGGCGGCGCGCTGCTCGGGGGTGAGGCGGTGGGCCTTGGTGCGGTGGGCGGTCGTGGCCACGTCGGGTCTCCTTGTCGGGCGTTTGGTTGCGGGGTGTCGGCCGGGCTTGTCGTTCCCTCTCCGACCCATATGATTTTACAGTAGATGCCTAGGTTGGTCCAGTTCATTCCCCCTGTTCATCAGGGGTTTTCGGCTGCGCTCAGCTCCGCCGCGGCACGGCGGTGCGGCCCGGCCGGGGTCGGGTCCCCGGCCGGGCCGGGTGCTCAGAGCACCCGCAGGGCGATGCAGCGCCAGTCGCCCGCCTCGGCGAGTTCGAACCGTGCGGCCAGGGCGCGGGCGCGGCGCCCGATCCGGCACAGGGCGGCGACCTCGGCCGCACCCTCGTGGGGCTGGCTGACGTGACAGGACAGCACGCGGGAGGGGGACTCGCGGCGGTAGAGCTCGGCGGCGACGCGCAGGTACCGGATGACCTGCGGGGTGGCCAGGGCGACCATCTGGGAGTACGGGCGGCGGCCGTCGAACGCTTCGAGCAGGGTCACCAGCACGCGGCGGGCGCGGGGGCCGGCGGCGGGGTCGCGGGTGACGTCGGCGGTGATCTCGCCGAGCAGCGCGGGGGCCGGGCGGGCCGCGACCCGGGCAGCGGTGGCGGACTCGGTCAGGTCGTGGCCGCAGTGGGGGCACTCGGTGAGCACCACGGCGGCGTGCTCGTCGGGGATCGGCTCGTAACGGACCCGGCTGACCACGATGGGGCCACGGCTGGTCTTGGTCGTCTGCGCGGTGTCAGTGGTTCGCATCTCGGCGCCTCCTCGGGCGTTCGGCTGCAGTGCAGGGCTTGTCGTTCCCCTCGTTATATCTCTGATTTTACAGTAATTTTGGCGGGATGGTCAACAGGAACCCGTGCTGAGCTGGGGAAATGTGGGCGGGGACGGCCCGGGTATGCGGGGCGGCGGTGTCCTCGTGTCGGGTGGTGGTGCGCTAGCCTGGCGGGACTGCTCTGGTCGTTCAGGGGCTCTCGGGTGCCTGGTTGCGGGCCGGGGCACAGATGGCCGGTGATCACTTGTCGGCGCCTCTTCGGAGGCGAGCCCGCGAGGGCTTGGTCACCGGCCATCGCCCATGTCCGAGGTTGTTCGGGGCTCTCCGAAGCGAGGCCGGGTCCGGGCAGCGCCCGGCCCCCGGAGGGATCCGGCCCGCAGGGCCGGCGCATCAACCGGGGCGCGGGCACACCGCCGCCCGGGAAGCTGGTGGGTCTCTCCTCGCGTCGGCGCGACGGAACATGCCCGGGGTTCTGCCGGCGGGCCAGGCTCGCCGCAGGCGACCGCGAAGCGGCCGAAGGGCCTGGCGTGCCGGCAGGTTCCCGGGCACCGTCGAGACCGACGACGCGAGGAGAGACC
>NZ_JAAXKZ010000114.1 GCF_012911875.1 Pseudonocardia bannensis
TGCTCGGGCTCGGCCACCCCCTCGATGTCCAGGTTGACCACGATCGGTACCTGGCCGCTGCGGGTGAGCACGCATTCCAGGGGCTCGTCGTCCAGGGCGTTGATCTCCTGATGCGGCACGAACGGCGGAACGAAGATGAATCCGCCGGGACCGGCCTCCGCAGTGAACTCGAGGTTGTCGCCCCACCGCATCCGGGCCCGGCCGCGCACCACGTAGATCACGCTCTCCAGCTCTCCGTGGTGGTGCGCGCCGGTTCGGGCACCAGGATGGATGGTGACCGTGCCCGCCCACAGCTTCTCCGCGCCGGTCCGGCCGTGCGTCACCGCGGCGGCCCGGTGCATCCCCGGGGTCTGCGGAGTGTTGGTGTCCAGCGCGTCACCGGGAATGACGCGCACGCCGTCGGTGCGCCAGTCCCGGGTCCCGCTCGTTCCGCCCGTGCCCATGGCCGGAGGCTAGCCGGACCGCCCGCCGGTGCGGAACCACAGGACCGGCAGGCCGCCGGATACCGATCCCCCAGCCTCCCCGACCCGCACTCCCGAAAACCCCGACTCGCACTCCCGAAAACCCCGACTCGCGCGTCTGGGCACCCCGACTCGCGGGGGGTCACACGGCCGTGGCGAGGCTCAGCCCGAACCGCTGCTCGGGGTCCGTCCACCACCGGTTCAGCTCGAACCCGGCCTCGGTGAGCATCTCCCGCACCCCGTCCGGGCGGAACTTCGCCGACACCTCGGTGCGCATCTCCTCCCCCGCCGCGAACGGCACGGTCAGCCCGAGCTCCGCGACCGTCACGCTCATCGCCCGCTCGGCCCGCAGGCGCATCTCGATCCACTCGTTCTCGGCGTCCCACACGGCGACGTGGGCGAACGCCTCCTCGTCGAAGTCGGCACCGAGCTCACGGTTGAGCACCCGCAGGACATTGCGGTTGAACTCCGCGGTGACGCCCGCGGCATCGTCGTAGGCCGGCACGAGGACGGTCGGGTCGATGACCAGCCCCGTGCCCAGCAGCAGCTGCTCCCCCGGTTCGAGTACGGAACGGACGTGGGCGAGGAACCGGTCCCGCTCGTCGGGCAGCAGGTTGCCGATGGTCCCGCCGAGGAACGCGATCAGCCGTCGGCCGCCCTTGGGCAGGCGGTCGAGGTCGTGGGTGAAGTCTCCGACCACGCCGTGCAGCTCGAGATCCGGGTACTCCTCCTCCAGCGCGTCCATCGCCCCACGCAGCGCGGACTCGCTGACGTCCTGCGGCACGTACCGGCGCAGCGTCCCGGCCCGGGTGAACGCATCGAGCAGCACCCGGGTCTTGTACGACGAGCCCGATCCCAGCTCGACGACGGTGTCCGCACCGGACGCCGAGGCGATCTCGTCGACGCTGTCGAGCAGCAGCGCCCGCTCGGTGCGGGTCGGGAAGTACTCCGGCAGCTCGGTGATCTTCTCGAACAGCTCGCTCCCCCGGGCGTCGTAGAACCACTTGGGGGGCAGTTCCTTCGGCTCTGCGGTGAGCCCCGCCCGGGCGTCGGCCCGCAGGGCCGCGTCGGCATCGGCCTCGGTCAGGTGGACGTCGAGCAGTGCGGTGCTCATCGGGCTCCCTGGTGGTTCGCGGACTCGGATGTCGTGAGCGCATGAATGCCGCAGTGACCCGGGTGGGCCACCAGCAGATGCCGGTCGGGAACCGGGGTCCATCCAGGAAGCGGATCAACGGGTTCGGACGCGACGAGGACCGCGTCCGGCTCGGTGCGGACGGACAGCGCGTGGCCCCAGGCCGTGGCCCAGATCCGCGTCCCCTCGCCGAGCAGCAGGTTGAGCCGCGAGCCCGGTGCGGCTGCGTCGACGGCGAGGACGGTCTCGGTCAACGCCCGTGCCGGATCGTCGCCCGCGCGCAACCGGTGCCGGACCAGTGCCCACAGCAGGGCCGAGTCGGTCGGAGCGTCCAACGTGAGCAGGTCGGTCACCGGCAGCACGGCCGCGAGCCGGGCGACCGAGTCCGGCCAGCCGCGGACGACGCCGTTGTGGCTGAACAGCCACCGCCCCTCCCCGAAGGGCGCGGCAGCCGTCGACGTGACCGGCATGCCGACGGTGGCCGAGCGGACCGCGGCGAGCACGGCGGTACCGCTCGTGACGCCCGCCAGGGCGGCGAACGCGGCGTCGGACCAGATCGGCTTGTCGCTGCGGTAGCGGACCGCGTCGGCCGCGCCGTCCGGGTGCCAGCCCGCGCCGAACCCGTCGGCGTTGACCGTGCCCCCGCCTCGCATGTCCGACGGGGCATAGGACTGGTGGAGCAGTCCGTGCGGGGCGTCGAGCAGCACCGCCGACAGCGTCGTCGGCGGCCCGAGGTAGGCCAGGTGCCGGCACACCTCTCTAGCGCCGACCCACGGCGTTCTCGCCGATCTCCCGGGATGTCGCGTCCCGGGCGCAGCGGAAACCGGAGAAGATCTGCCGGCGGATCGGGTGGTCCCAGTTGCGGAACGTGGCGCGGATGGCCGACGGGTCGGTGCCGAACGAGCCGCCCCGCAGCACCCGGTAATCGCCACCGAAGAACACCTGGGAGTACTCCGGGTACGGGAACATCTCGAAGCCCGGGTAGGGCTCCCAGCCCGAGGACGTCCACTCCCACACGTCGCCCAGCATCTGGTGCACCCCGTAGGCCGACGCCCCGCGCGGGTAGGCACCGACGGCCGCGGGCTGCAGGTGGCGCTGGCCGAGGTTGGCGTGCAGCGCGGTCGGTTCCTCGTCGCCCCACGGGTAGCGGCGGGAGCGCCCGGTGGCCGGATCGTGCCGGGCGGCCTTCTCCCACTCCGGCTCGGTGGGCAGCCGCTTGCCCGACCAGGCCGCGTACGCGGCGGCCTCGTGGAAGCACACGTGCACCACCGGCTCGTCGGCCGGGACCCGCTCCAGCACACCGAAGCGGCGCCGCCACCACGAATCGGAGCCGTCCCGCTCCCAGAACTGCGGGGCGACCAGCCCGGCCTCGGTGCGGTGCTTCCAGCCGGCCTCGGTCCACCAGCGCCGGTCGTCGTAGCCACCGTCCTCGATGAACTCCGCGTACTCGCCGTTCGTCACCGGGTAGGCGTCGATCACGAACGCGGGCAGCTCGACCGGATGCGCGGGCCGCTCGTTGTCCAGCGCCCACGGCTCCGTCGAGGTGCCCTGGACGAACCGGCCGGCCGGGATCAGGACCTCGCGCGGTCCGCGCGGACCGGCGGCCGGGGGCGGCGGGGCGGCGTGCAGCACCGGCGCGCCCGCGCGCAACTGGTGGGTGGCCAGCATGGTCTCGTCGTGCTGCTGCTCGTGCTGGACGATCATGCCGAAGGCGAAGGCCTGGTCCACGAGCCTGCGGCCGACCAGTGGACTGCGCTCCAGCGCGTCGAGGGCCTTGTCGCGGACCTCCGCGACGTAGGCGCGGGTCTGTGGCGGGGTGAGCAGCGGCAGGTCGACCCGGCTGGCGCGGGAGTGCTGGAACGCGTCGTAGAGCCCGTCGATCTCGGGGCGCAGCGGCTCGTGACCACCCACGTCCCGCACCAGCCAGAGCTCCTCCTGACTACCGATGTGCGCCAGGTCCCAGACGAGCGGGGACATCAGCGGCGAGTGCTGGGCCACCAGGTCGGCCTCGTCCACGGCCTCGGTCAGCACGGTGCTGCGGGCCCGGGAACGCTCCAGCAGCCCGGCGACGTGGGAGCGCAGTTCCTCGACTCCGAGGCCGGCGGGCGGTTGCAGGGGGGCGGTCGGGGTCGCGGCGCTGATCTCGGTCATGATCGGTCTCCCTCCGGGATGCCCGGTCGGTCGGTCGGATCGAGCGAGAAGGCCGCGTCGGCGCGGACCGGGATGTCACCGGGCGCGGTGCCGGCGGCCGGATCATCGGCCGGGAGCGGGTCGTCGGCCGGACATCGTCCGCGCAGGACACGACGCTCGATGACGTCCTCCAGAGCGGCGACGATCTCGGGCGAGGCACCGGCCGCGGGCAGCGCGGCACACGCGAGCGGGAACACCGTGGCGGCCGCGCGGGCCAGCACCCGGTCGGCCAGCCCGTGCCGGGCCGCCGAGATCCACCGGTCGCGCGCCGGCTCACAGGCCTCCAGCACGCGGTCGATCACGACCGGGTCGGACAGCAGCGCCACGAGCACCGCCGTCGGCAGCACCCACTCCCGGCCGGGCTGCCCATCGATGTAGCGCACCTCGAGGTGACCCCGGGGGCGGACCGGCGGGAACAGCGTGGAGACGTGGTAGTCGAGATCGGCCGTGGTCGGGGCGGTCGGCAGGGCCCCCCGCACCCAGTCGGCGAAGGTGATCCGCTCGGGGACCGCCCAGGCGCCCTCCCGGCGCACGCACAGCAGCGGCGACTGCACCACACGCGCCGCCCACGCGGCGGCCGGGTCACCGTTGACCGAGGCCGGCGGTGCGGTCCGGGCCGGGTCGAGCGAGAGCCAGGTGGCCATCCGCGACGACTTCCAGCCGGTGCGTCGCCCGTGCAGCACGGGAGAGTTCGCGAACGCGCCGACCAGCACCGGACCGAGCGCGTGCAGCACGTTCCAGCGGGCCGCGATGGCCGGACCCTCGCCGGCGTCGAGACAGACCTGGACCGCGGCTGTGGAGCACATCCCGGTGCGGCCGTAGGGACCGATCCGGTCGAAGGACTGCTCCATCGCGCGGTAGCGGGGCAGTTCGAGGACCCGCAGCGGCGGCCGGATCGGATCGGCGGCACGGGGCTGGGGGCGCAGGCCGTGGGCGGCGAGGAGGCGGTGGAGTTCGTCGGCGTCGCGCTGAGCGGCCGGGACGAGGGCGCCGAGACCGGGCATCGGCGGGCTGGCCAGCTCCACCTGGCCACCGGGTTCGACGGTGACGGTGGAACCGGAGGGGAGCGGGAGAGCGGGTGAGGACGGGTCGAGTGCGGTCGGAGTGTGCGGACCGAGGGCGGCGATCAGGACGGACAGGTCGACCGGCGCGGCGGGGGCGTCGAAACGATGCAGGACCCATTCGAGCTCCACGCCGGCCAGCCGCGGTGGACCGTGTTTGAAGCAGACCGACGCCACGTAGGCTTCGGCCTCGGCACAGGTGTGCAGCACGTCCGGGACCGGGCCGACGGCCGCTCTGTCCATCACCGGAGTGGCCACTGCGTCGCCCGACGTCCGCACGGTCCCCGAGTCCTGCGCCACGCCGAAAGACGCTACCCCCGGCCTCCGACAATCGCAGGTCTTGACAATGCAACCGCTTGCGGCCGGTCGGGCGCCCGTTCGGTCCCGACCGCGTGGCCGCAACAATCCGTACGTACGGGATACTGGACTGGTGCCCCGCGTGAGTACCGACCAGCTCGCCGCGCGGCGTCAGCAGATCCTGAACGGCGCCCGCACCTGCTTCGCCCGCTACGGCTACGAGGGCGCGACCGTCCGTCGGCTCGAGCAGACCACCGGGCTGTCCCGTGGAGCGATCTTCCACTACTTCCGCGACAAGGAGGCCCTGTTCCTGGCCCTCGCCGAGCAGGACGCGCGCCGGATGGCCGACGTCGTCGCCGAGCAGGGGCTGGTCCAGGTGATGCGCGAGCTGCTGGTCAGCGGCACGGACGGCGAGACCGGTCCGGCGGCCGAGGACCGCAGTTGGTTGGGCACCCGGCTGGAGGTCTCCCGGCGGTTGCGCACCGACCCGGAGTTCCGTGATCGCTGGCGAGCGCACTCCGCCGCGCTCACCACGGCCACCCGCAACCGCCTGGAGCGACAGGCCGCGGCGGGCGCGCTGCGCGACGACGTGCCGGTGCCGGTGCTCGCCCAGTACCTGGAGCTCGTGCTCGAAGGTCTCGTCTCCCACCTGGCCATGGGACTTCCGGCCGACGAGCTCGACGGGGTCCTCGACCTCGTCGAGCACGCCGTCCGCCGTCCCTGATCCGCGGTTCGCCCGCGAGGCCCCGGCTCGTTCCCGACGCCTCCCGATCTCCTCGCAGGCCTGCGCCGTCGGGCGTCCGGCACGGACCCACCCTGAGGGTCACGGCGTACCGGCTGGTGCCTCAGGAGCAGGACATGGCGATGCGCCGGACGACGGGGGTACGGCGCGGCGGGACGCGGTGACCGGCGCCGACTCAGGGGGCGGCACGGCACGCGAAGATCAACTGTGATTCTTGACACTTTTCCGCCGCCCATGTTTCGGTGGTGAACCGGTGAGACACCAAGAGAGGTCGCAGCTCAATGTCGCGTATGCGCTTCGGTATCTTCATGGCCCCGTTCCATGCCCCGCCGGGCCGGAACCCCACCGTCGCCCTCCAGCGCGACGTCGAGACCATCCAGCAGCTCGACAGGCTGGGCTACGACGAGGCCTGGGTCGGGGAGCATCACTCCTGCGGCTCGGAGATCATCGCCTCGCCCGAGATCTTCATCGCTCACGTCGCGTCCCGGACCGAGAACATCAAGCTGGGTACCGGCGTGCTCTCGTTGCCCTACCACAACCCGCTGTGGGTCGCCGACCGCGCAATCCTGCTCGACCACCTCACCCGCGGCCGGTTCATCCTGGGCCTGGGCCCGGGCGCACTGCCCACCGACGCCGCCATGATCGGCATTGATCCGTCCGAGCAGCGGCCGGCGCTGGAGGAGGACGTCGACGTCCTCATGCAACTGCTGCTGACCGACGAGCCGGTCACGAAGAAGACCGCCCGCTACAACCTCGTCGAGGCTCGCTGCCAGCTGCGGCCTTTCACTGATCCCTGCTTCGAGGTCGGCGTCGCCGCGATCGCCTCGCCGTCGGGTCCACGCCTGGTCGGCAAGCACGGCCTGTCACTGCTGTCGGTCGGCGCCACTCTCGTGGGCGACCTCGACCTGCTCGCCATGCACTGGGACGTGGTGGAGGAGAAGGCCGCCGAGCACGGGCAGAAGGCGGACCGCGGCAGCTGGCGGCTGGTCGGGCCGATGCACATCGCCGAGACGCGGGAACAGGCGATGCGGGAGGTCGAGTACGGCATCGACGCCTGGTGCGACTACCTGCAGCACACCGCCGCCGCACCGCACTTCCGCCCCGGTGGCGACACGCTGCAGGAGCGGGTGAACTGGGTCAACGAGAGCGGCATCGGGGTCATCGGCACCCCGGAGGACGCGATCCGGAAGATCGACGAGCTCGCCAAGCAGTCCGGTGGGTTCGGCACCTACCTGATGATGGCTCACGACTGGGCCCGGCCGGACGCGACCGCGCGGCACTACGAGCTGTTCGCCGAGCAGGTCATGCCCGCGTTCCAGGGTTCGGCCGAGCGCACGCTGGCCGCCGCACGCTACGCGCAGAGCCGTTGGCAGGAGCTCGACGCGAAGCAGTCCGACGCCCTCGCAGCGTGGACGGAGAAGCACGCCCAGGAGAGAGCGGCCAAGTCCGGCTGATCCGAGCGGCCGGCCCGGAGGCTCCGAGGTGGGCGACGTCGTGCCGCCTCCCACCTCGGGGACGGCCACCCAGGTCGGCGGAGGACCTCCCACCCGGCAGCCGGTCGATGGGCTCCTGGCTCAGGCCCACGAGAATGGACTCGGAGCCGGCCTCGGTCTCGGCCGGTCCGTTGCCCTCGAGAGGACCTGCGGAGTCTCGGTGCAACACCTCGAAGCGGCCGGGTCGTGCCGACCCGCGAGGATCGGCGGGAGGTGAGTCGCGGCCGATCCGGTTTCACGCCTTGGTCGGGCGGTCGGAGGCGATGGGATCGTTGTCGGGGGTGTCGTCGCCCACCCGGAACTGGGTCATCATGTCGTGGTCCTCGTGCGGCAGGTTGTGACAGTGGATCATGTACCGGCCGGTCTGGTGGGTGAACTTCATGATCGCCCGGACGGTCTCGTTCTCGCCGACGTAGGCGACGTCCTTGGGCCCCTTCTCGAAGGCGAACGGCGGCTTGCCGTTGCGGTCGAGGATCTGGAAGTCGACCAGATGGATGTGCACGGGGTGGAACCAGCCACCCGAGCTGTTCTTGATCTCCCAGATCTGGATCTCGTCGAGCTCCGGGTTGGCCACGACCTTCTTGTACCCGGACTCGATGACGTCCTCCCAGGTCGTGCCGTTGATGGTCCACAGGCCGTTCTTCCGGACCACCTCGATCTTCGTGGTGGCCTTCGCCTGTGCCGGCAGCAGCCCCATGACCTCCATGTTGGGGTTCAGCACGGCGGGGACCTCGTTGCCGGCCGGATCGAACGGGTCATCGGTCACCTCGAACCGCATGACCTTGCCGGTGTTGTCGTAATCGGTCGAGTTCGGCACCCCCAGGTTCCGCAGCTCGATCTTGTCGCCCTTCTTGTAGCGGGCGAAGTCGATGACCACCTCGTAGCGCTCGGCCATACCGATCCGCAGCTGGACGGTCTGCTGCGGCGCGGGCATGAGCCCACCGTCGGTGCCGATCACCGTCATCGGGACGGCGTCGGACAGTTGCAGCCGGAAGCCGCGGGAGAGCGACGCGTTGAGGATGCGGAAGCGGTACTTGCGCTTCGCGACCGTCATGACCGGCCACGGCCGCCCGTTGACCAGGATGACGTCGCCCCACAGGCCCGAATGACCGGCGTCGTCGTACATGAGGTTCCCGTCCGCACCGAACATCTTGTCCACCAGGATCAGGGGGACGTCGTAGTCGCCCTTCGGGATCGGCAGCGCGGCTTCGACCGCGTCGGTCAGGTGATACTGCGCCGCCAGTCCCATGTACGCGTTCTCGGCAGTGTGATGAACGCCGTGATCGTGGTACCAGAGCGTGCGGGCGTCCTGGATGTTCGGATAGCGGTAGGTCTTGACCTCGCCCGGCTGGGTGATGTCACTCGCGTAGCCGTCGTACTGCGGCTTGGAGGCCGAGCCGTGCAGATGGCACGAGGTCCACGGCGTGTACCTCCACTGTGGGTGCGTCGGCGGCAGGTCGTTGATCATCCGGACCGCGATCGGCCGCCCCCGCTGCGCCTTGATCGTCGGACCCGGCGTGAGGCCGTTGTACCCGAAGATCGTCGTCTTGAGCCCGGGCAGGATCTCCACCGACGCGGCCCGCTGGCGGATCTCGTACAGCGGCTCGCCTTGGTCGGTGGTACCGATCGGCGCGAGCACCGGCGGCACCGCGAACGGGACCGTGTACGGCTTGGGCAACTTGCTCGCGGCCAAACGCGACACACCCTTGGCATGAACCACTCGCTCGAGGGGCAGGGTCAGCGCGGCCGCCCCCAGCGCCGATATCTTCAGTATGTCCCTTCGGGACAGATTCGCAGCATTCACGGTGGCCCCCTGGCCGTTCTCGCGGCGGGCCGTCCGCCGCGAGAAACGACTCTCGCCGCCGAATGCCCTGGTCAGGAGCCGTGTGCAGGGGGGCAGCCATTCCCGAAAACGGGGTAATCCATCTGGCTCCCCAAGTCCAATTTCCGACGATTCGCGGGATTTGTTCCCCACGTTGTTCAACCGACGGCAAAGGAAAAGTAATACATATCAGTGGCGCCGCGGAGATTCGGAGGCTCCCGGCTTCCGTTCACCGGCCCGGCGCGTCTCGGAGACGGGGTGTCGGGGCCGGCCGCGGACGGTGGGCTCACCCGGGCCCCGGTTACGCGGGACAGGTCCGGTCGGGAACTCCAACACCCAGGTGATGGACGAGCCGACAACCGGAGACCGCGTGCAGTATCGATCCGTCAGCTGGACACAGGCCGGCTGCCGACTATCGCGCCGGCGTCCGGGTCGGTGAGTCCGAGCCGGGTGGTGAGCCAGGGCAGCGCAGAGTCCAGGGCGGAGATCGCGACCGGCCAGGAATGGCCGCCGTGGACGTCGAGACGTTGTACCGACATGCGCGCCTTTCGGGTGGCCGCCAGCACTCTGTCGCCCTGAGTTCGGCACAGCCGGTCGTCGGTGCCGCTCGCGATCACTCCGTCGCTGTCGGGGAAGTGTTCAATCGCCAATATGTCGAGCGGGTTGACCTCGCGGAACTTCTCCCCGTCTCCGTCGAACGCGGCCGCCACGGTCTGGGCACGGGTGCCCAGAGTCGGTTCGTCCTGCCCGGAGATGTCCAGGAACGTCGGGTAGGTGTGAGGTTGGCGCACCGCCAACTGAAGCGCACAGGTGCCCCCGTAGGAAAACCCTCCTACCGACCAGTGCCGCGGGTCGGGGTCGACCTGCAGGTTGCGGGCGATCCAGGCGGGGACGTCCCGGGACAGGTAGGTCTCGACGTTGCCCAGCCGCGAGTCCATGCACAGCGGGTTGGCCAGAGTGGATCCGGTGGCGTCAGGCATGACGACCACCGGCGCGAGCCCGGCGTGGGACGCTGCAAACCGGTCCATGACCTCGGCAAGTTTGCCGGCGGTCAGCCAGTCCTGAGGCGTACCGGGTTGCCCGGCTACCAACACCAGTACCGGCAGCAGGGGGCGCCGCTGGACGCTCAGATAGGCTGGCGGCAGATACACCGAGGCAGGCCGGGCCCGGAATCCCGAGACCGCTCCCGGGATGTCCACCCGGGCCACCCGCCCGCTGCCCGGCATGTCCGGGGGCGGCTGCCATGCCCGCGCGAGCGCCGTCCCCGGGCCTGTCCTGATCGTCGGCACCGCCCCGGTGAGCGCGGAGAACTCTATCTCGTCGGCCGCGCGGACGCCGGCGGCGGCACGCAACGTGGGGAAGTAGCCGTAGAAGGCATTGATCTTCACCGCCGGCAGTGCGAGCACCAGGATGAGGGCTGGCACGCTCAGCGTTCGACGCCACCCGCCCGAGGACCAGCAGTTCGCCGTAGCCAGGGCGATTCCGAACAGCGCGAAGCCGATCCAGGCCAACACTCTGCCGGGCAACGCGTCGGGAAACGGCCGCCACATCCCGTTGACGATCCACGCTGTGAGGACGACGCCACCGGTGGCGACGGCCACGCCGAACGGCACCAGCCTGGTCCACCAGAACCGGCCCCGGCGCGCGAGCAGCAGGCCGGCCGCGGCGGCCCCCGCGACCGAGATGACCGTCGGCAGCGTCCCGACGATCAGCGACATGTCCAGTAGCCGCGCCGTGACACACTCCCTGTCTCGTGAGCCTGGATACGCGGACCCGACCGCTCATCCAACGGCTGCGCCACCAGCCCGGTTCCCCTTCCCGCGGTCCCGTCGCGGAGCCATCGTTGTTTCTGCCCCTGTACCCCTGTACACCGGTTCTTCGTGGTCGGCCGAGGCCAGCACCGTAAGCGCTGGGGCGGTGGGCCTGACGGCGACGGCGGAGCAGCCCGACGGTGTGTCCGGTGCCGACCGTGGGCCTGACGGTCACGAGCTTCTTCTGCGCGCCGCGTCCCACGACGCCGAACGCCTGACATCGACCGGTACGAGCTGCCGGCGCTCGGGTGGTCATCGAGAGGGTCTCGTTCATCCTGTAGGCGCGGGAGCCATCGCCCCGGGCGTGGCACCGGGCCGAACACGGCTACTGATCAGCGTCGGCCAGCGGGTCCGCCGCGGCTGACACCGCGGCGATCAGGGATCCTCGGGCGCGCCCGCAGCCGTCTTGAGTGAATCTCGGGCAGCAGCGTCCGGCCTGCTAGGGCTTCCCCGGCGCGCCCGAGACCCTGCAACCGACCCGGGGGCCACGCCACAGGTTGCGCGCAATGCGGCCGTCGGGGCGCCTGCCGGGCGGGGCCGTGCCGGCCCTTGAGTCTCCGGACGCACCGGTGCACCTCATCGCCGGCGTTCGTGCTGTCAGCCACGCCGTATCGCGTGTAGCGGCAGCCACACCACCAGGCCGATGAGGGCCATGGCCAGCGGCACGTGCACCGCGGTGAGCGCGTCCTGACCCTCATCGCGGATCAGGCCGCCCAGGTAGGCCTCGAGGAGCAACAGGATCGTGAGGGCCAGGCTGCCCAGCCACAGGACTCGACGCGCGCGCAGCTTCACGAACGCGACGATCGTGGCGGCCGCGGCGAGCGCGATGGCGATGTCGGCCCCCCGGGCGTGCACGTCGATCCAGTTCTTCGCGGCATCGCGGGCACCATCGTGCTCGAGGAAGATCCCGGCCCAGAGGCCCTGGAGCAGCAGGGTAAGGGCGGTCAGCCCGATCAGGACGCTGTACAGGGTGCTGCTAGCCCGGCCTGCGTCAGTGCGCTTGGTGTCCGCGGTGCTCGCCACGAGTACTCCTCAGGTGTGGCAACGACGGGGTGTCCGGCGATCGGTGGGAAGATCCGGATTGCACTGAGGGACTGGGCACCGGTGGTGCCCGAGTGCCGGCGGGGCGTACCTGTCCGGGCCACTCCATGGGTGTCTGTGAGCGTGGCCCCCGCACGGGCCAGCGAGGTTGGGTCGGCGCGCCCGACCATGCGAACGGCGTTCTCGTTCTCGAAGATCACGATCATGACACCAGGACCAGGCCGCGGGGCCGTAGGCGGAGCATCCGACCGATGCCGCCAGCACAATGGCGATCATGCCGGTGACGGCTCTCAGCCCTTCCCTGCCGTGCATGTCTGCAAGTGTGCCTGACCCGAAGACGGCCGGAACGACTTCAAGTGCAGATGTCCGAGAAATTTCCCTGGAGCCGACAGCTTTCCTTCTTGCGCCCTCCGCAGACGTACTGTCGCAGCGACAGGCGATTTTACGACACTGCCCGTGGAGCGACGGCTCACGCCTGGTCAGACTGACGCTGACACTACTCCAACCGCTCGAAAGTCTGCGCGATCAAGAGCATCACTGCTGGTCATGAGCCGATAGTGAGAATTCATGACAATCCATCAAATATTTTCTCCGATGTGCCCCACAACATCTCGTCGTGGAGAGAATTGCAGTTGAGCGCTGGACGCAGATATTGCCTGAATCGTCGGACATCGTCCGAATCTTCCCTATCTCGAGAGTTTGATCCTGTCGGACAAGGACCGCTTCGTTCGATCCACGTAGTACACGCCCTGCTGCACCCCGTTGCAGCTGTGTGCCACTCACGCTGCTCAGCAGACGGCGCACCGACCGCGTCGCCCCTGCCGGGAGGGCTGCCGCCACTCATCTGGCCGCGCCAGCACCGCCCGTGGTGTGAGATCGAAGGTCGAACGCCAGGGTGTGCGGAGTACGACAACCAGGACGGGGTTCAGCCGACCGGGTGCGGGTGGGTGCGGTCGCCCGCGTGGTCGTCCTGGCAGCCGAACACGGCGCATTCGGTGATCTCGCGCGCGGCCTGGGCTGCGAACTGCGTGCGGTGCAGCACGGCGTAGCGCCCGTCGGCCGCGAGCAGCTCGTCGTGGGTGCCGCGTTCGACGATCCGGCCGTCCTCGACCACCGCGATCTGGTCGGCGGCCCGGATCGTGGACAGTCGGTGCGCGATCACGATCGCGGTACGGCCGTCGAGGGCCTCGGCCAGGGCGGCCTGCACCGCCGCCTCGGACTCGGAGTCCAGGTGCGCGGTGGCCTCGTCGAGGATGACGACGCGCGGCCTGGCCAGCAGCAGCCGGGCGATGGTCAGCCGCTGCCGCTCGCCACCGGAGAGCCGGTACCCCCGCTCCCCCACCACGGTGTCCAGGCCGTCGGGCAGGGCGGCGACGAGCTCGCCCAGCCGGGCTCGCTCCAGGGCGGCGTGCAGCTCGTCGTCGGAGGCCTCGGGCGCGGCGTAGCGCAGGTTCGCCCGGATCGTGTCGTGGAACAGGTGCCCGTCCTGGGTGACGACGCCGACGGCGCCGCGCACGGCCGCGAAGGACAGGTCGCGCACGTCGATCCCGGACAGCTCCACCGCGCCTGAGTCGACGTCGTACAGCCGCGGGACCAGCGACGCGATCGTCGACTTCCCGGCACCGGACGAGCCGACCAGTGCGACCAGCTGCCCGCCGCCGACGTCCAGGTCGATGCCGTGCAGGACCTCCTCGCCGGCGCGGTTGTCGAGCACCGCGACCTCCTCGAGCGAGGCGAGCGAGACCCGGTCGGCACTGGGGTAGCCGAACCGGACGTCGCGCAGCCGCACCGTCACGGGCCCGTCGGGGAGATCCCGGGCGTCCGGCTTCTCGGTGATCATCGGCTTGAGATCGAGCACCTCGAAGACCCGCTCGAACGACACCAGCGCGCTCATCACGTCCACGCGGGCGTTGGCGAGCGCGGTCATCGGCGTGTAGAGCCGGGTGAGCAGCAGCGCCAGGGTGACGACGGTGCCGGCCTCGATCTGCCCGGTCACCGCCAGGTAGCCGCCCAGGCCGTACACCAGCGCCTGCGCCAGCGCGGAGACCAGCGACAACGCGGTCACGAACACCCGGGAGACCATCGCGGTCCGCACCCCGATGTCGCGGACCCGCTCGGCCCGTTCGCCGAACTCCCGCGACTCCTCCTCCGGACGCCCGAACAGCTTGACCAGGGTCGCCCCCGGAGCGGAGAACCGCTCGGTCATCTGGGTGCTCATGCCGGCGTTGAGGTTGGCGGACTCGCGGCGCAGGTCGGCGATGGTGCGGCCCATCCGCCGGGCGGGCAGCACGAAGACGGGGAGCAGGACCAGTGCGAGGAGCGTGACCTGCCAGGCCAGGGTGAGCATGACGATCAGCGCCAGGGCCAGCTGGATGACGTTGCTGATCAGGCTGGCGAGCGTCGACGTGATGGCCGACTGGGCGCCGATGACGTCGTTGTTCAGCCGGCTGACGAGCGCACCGGTGCGGGTGCGGGTGAAGAACGCGATGGGCATCGTCTGGACGTGGGTGAACACCGCCCGTCGCAGATCGACGATCAGACCCTCGCCGATGCGCACGGAGAACCAGCGCGAGACCAGCCCGATCGCGGCGTCGAAGACCGCCAGCGCCGCGATCCCGCCGGCGAGCCCGATGACGACCGCGGCCGCGGCCGAGGCCTCACCGCCCGCGACGATCGCGTTGACGACCCGGCCGGCCAGCACCGGAGTGACCACACCGATCACCGCGGAGGCCACCGTGAGCATCAGGAAGGCGAGCAGTCCACGGCGGTGCGGGCGGGCGAACGTCCAGATCCGCCGGACCGTTCCCTTGGCGACCTTCGTGGGCGCGTCGGCGCCGCGGGCGACGCCCTTCATCAACCGCCAACTGTTGTCCACCGGCAGCTCCCTTGCGATTACAGCGTTGCAATCACACGACAACGCCGGTGGACGACCGCTTCTTCCCGTCCCCCTCGACGATGGGTTCCCCGGACGGGCAGCGCCAGTCGGCGGGCCGCTCAGCCCGTGCCGGCGGCCAGCGACTTCAGTCGGCGCAGCTGGGCGGCCCGCTCGGCGGCCAGCGCACCGGCCGGGTCGATCCCGCCGGCCACCCCGGCGAGCAACCCGAGGGTCTCCCGGGCGGCGCCGGTGGGCGCCGAGGTCAGCGCCGCGACGAGCGTGTCGACGGCGCCGTCGAGCTCCGCGAGCGGGACGGCCTGCTGGGCGAGCCCGATCGCGACGGCCTCGTCGGCGCCGACCCGGCGCCCGGTCAGGCAGATGTCGACCGCGCGGGCGTAGCCGACGGCCTGCACGAGCGGGTACGTACCGCCCAGGTCGGGCACGATGCCCAGGCTCGGCTCGGCCATGCAGAACTGCACGTCGTCGGCCACGATCCGCAGGTCGCACGCCAGGGCGAGCTGGAAGCCACCACCGATGGCGTGGCCCTGCACCGCGGCGACCGTCACGCGCGCCGGGTCCCGAAGCCACGAGAACCCGCTCTGGAAGGAGGCGATGGCGGCGTCGGCCTCGGCGTCGGGCATCTGGCCGAGCCGTGCGATGCCCGGCATGCCGTCGACGTCGGTGGCCGTGAAGAGCCTGCGGTCGAGGCCGGCCGAGAAGGCCCGGCCGGCACCGCGGACCACCACCACCCGCACGTCCTCGGGCAGCGCCTCACCGATGGTGCGCAGCGCGTCCCAGGTGAGTGGCGTCTGGGCATTCAGCACGTCCGGTCGCGCGAGCGTGATCGTCGCCCGGACACCCTCGACGTCGAGCTCGACTCCGCCCCGGTTCAACAGCTCCGGGTCCACCACCGCTGTGCCCACTGAAGGCCCGCCTTCCGCGTACGACGGGCCTCCGTGCGAGCGCCCGGCGAGCGCACGCTACCCCGGGGCCGTCCACGCGGGACGGCTCGGGACTGTTGTGGTGATCGCTGCAGTGATGATCACTGCAGGGGCGGCTACTTCTTCTTCGCCCGCGTGGCACCACCACGCCCGCGCAACGTGACACCCGTCTCACTGAGCACCCGGTGGACGAACCCGTAGGAGCGCCCGGTCTGCTCGGCGAGGGCGCGGATGCTGGCGCCCTTCTCGTACTTCTTCTTCAGGTCGGTAGCGAGTTTGTCACGCTGGGTGCCGGTGATCCGGGCGCCCTTCTTCAGGTCGGCCACGTCTCTTGACCTCCTCTGCCCCACCGCGGGAGTCCGCGGACCGAAGCCGGTCGGCTCGTCGGTGCGGCAATGATCGTCCACGCCCGGCCCGGGTGCCAGGAGATCCACTCGATGATCGGTGAACGGTTCGTCCGAATGGATCACGCGGACGGGTGATCATGGTCGCTTGGAGTGCGCCATGCGGTCATCCGGCGGAGACGTCGTTGCCACCGGCCCCTGAAGCGAGGCCCCGGATCGGTGTCTTCGGTCCCGAGAGGGGTCGCTCTCAGTGATTCATTCGGATGCGACTTCTACGCGTTCGGGTCCGCACGATCTTCGACTGTTTCGGCCCGCCCGAGACGTCTCCACGCGCACACAAACCGTTACATCTGAACACGTCTTCATATTTTGGGTCCGGAACGCCCGTCGGGCATGACGATTCTGGACCGCGAGCCTGGACGTGACCACGGCGGCTGCGATCGGCGAGCTGTTCGGCACGATCGCGGCCGCCGGAACCGCGCTGGTCGTGGCCAGCCACGACGAGCCCCGGCTCGCCGGCTACGCCGACCGCATCGTGCGTATCGCCGACGGCCGGATCGTGCCGCCCGGTTCACCGCGGGCACCGCACACCGGGACCACGACAGGGAGGCCGGGTGGCCCCACCCTGCCATCAGGAGGCGGGGCCGGGCTCCCGCAGCACACCCGCCGCAGCCTCGACCGCGTCGACGATCCCGCTGTAGCCGGTGCACCGGCAGATGTTGCCCGACATCTCCGTGCGGATCGTCTCCCGGTCGGGCTCGGGGTCGGTCTCCAGCAGGTGCAGCGCGCTGATCAGCATGCCGGGGGTGCAGAACCCGCACTGCAGGCCGTGGTGGGCGACGAAGGCCTCCTGCAGCGGGTGCAGCTCGCCGTCCTCGCCGGCCAGTCCCTCGACGGTCGTGACCGTGGCGCCGTCGGCCTGCACCGCGAACATCAGGCAGGCCCGCGCCGGCTGCCCGTCGACCAGCACGGTGCAGGCGCCGCACACCCCGTGCTCACACCCGAGGTGGGTGCCGGTCAGGCCGCATTCCTCGCGCAGCGCGTCGGCCAGGGTGTGCCGGGGCTCGACGTCGAGGTGCACCCGCTCGCCGTTGACGCTGAAGGTGATGTCCATCGCCAGCTCCTTCCTGAAGGGTGGTTAGGAGAGCCCGGCCCGGGTCAGCGCGCGCCGGATCATCTCGGCGGCGATGGCCCGCCGGAACTCGGCCGAGCCGTGCAGGTCGGCTGTGGGGGTGAGCTGCTCCGCGGCGGCAGCCGCGGCCTCGCGCAGGGACCCGCCGCCGGCGAGCACCCGTTCTGCGGCCTCGGCGCGTACCGGGACCGCCCCGATGCCGCCGAGGGCGACCCGGACTGTGCCCTCGACCTCGGCGGCGACCGCCATGACCAGCGCGAAGTCGCCGTGCCGGCGGGCGAACTCGGCGAAACCCCAGCGGGTGGGCAGCGGGAACCGGACCTCGGTGAGCATCTCGTCCTCGGCCAGGTCGGTCATCAGCGCGCCGACGAACAGGTCCTCGGCGGCCAGCTGCCGGGTCCCGCCGGGACCGGCGACGGTCACGGTCGCGCCGGTGCCGACGGCCACGACGGGCAGCTCGGCCGACGGGTCGGCGTGCGCGATACTGCCGCCCGCGGTGCCCCGCGCCCGGATCGCGGTGTGGCCGATCCAGCGGGCCGCGTCGGCGAGCAGCGGGTGGTGGGTCTGCTCGACGAGCGCGCTGTGGCGGGTCAGCGCACCGACCCGGACCGCGTCCCCCTCGGGGGTGACACCGGCCAGGCCCGGGATCCGGTTGACGTCGACGAGCACCGACGGCCGGGCCATCCGCAGCGCCAGCACCGGCACCAGGCTCTGCCCACCGGCGAGGATCTTGCCGTCACCGTCCGCCTGGGACAGCGTCGTGACGGCCTCGTCCACACTGGCCGCGCGGACGTAGTCGAACGGGGCGCATTTCACCGGGTCATCTCCCCTCGAACCGCGGCGCACGCTTCTCGGCGCGGGCACGGCGCCCCTCGGCGAAGTCGTCGCTGGCCCAGCAGCCCTCGAAGGCGACGTCCAACTCCTTCGCCTGCGCCGAGCCGAGCTCCGGCTCGAACACCTCGTTGAGCACGCGCTTGGAGTAGGCGACGGTCAGCGGCGCGAGACCGGCCATCTCCGTCGCCCAGGCCAGCGCGTCGGCGACGTCGCCGGCCCGCTCGACGAGCCCGCACGCCTGCGCCCGCTGCGCGTCGAGCTGCTCACAGGCCAGCAGCACGGCGCGGGCGGTGCCGTTGCCGGCGAGCAGGGCGAGCCGGCGGATCGTCCACGGGTCGACCGCGAGCCCGATCTTGGCGGTGGGCACGCCGAACAGCGCGGTGGGCGCGGCGACCCGCAGGTCGGCGGCCAGCGCGAGCTGGGTTCCGGCTCCGATCGCGGGGCCGTTCACGGCCGCTACCACCGGAACGGGCGCGTCGGTGACGGCGTGCAGCATCGCGTAGAGGGCGTCGCGGAAATCGGCGGTGTAGACCTCGCCGAGGTCGGCGCCGGAGCAGAAGCTGGTGCCGTTCCCGGTGATCACCAGCGCCCGGGCGCCGCCGTCGATCGCCGAGCCCACGGCCTCGCGCAGCCGGTGGCACAGCTCGATGTTGAGCGCGTTGCGCTTCTCGGGCCGATCCAGGGTGATCACCCCGACCCGGTCCTGCAGGGTCATGTCGATCATTGGAGCTCCTTCCACACCCGGGCCGGGGTGATGGGCAGGGTGTCGATGCTGATGCCGAGGGCGTCGCCCAGGGCCCCGGCGAGGACGGCGTTGGGGCCGAGGGTGCCGCCCTCACCGACGCCGCGGACCCCGAGCGGGTTGGCCGCGGGACGGGCGAGGTGGCCGATGGTCAGCTCCGGGATCTCGGCGCTGGTGGGCATCAGGTAGTCCAGCAGGGTCCCGGTGGACAGGTTGCCGTCCT
>NZ_JAAXKZ010000115.1 GCF_012911875.1 Pseudonocardia bannensis
AGTTCAGTGCACCCGCACCGGCGAAGAAGTCCAGGTAGGACTTGCCGTCCACATCGGTCAACCGGCTTCCCACCGCGGTGTCGAACACCACAGGCCAGCTTCGGCAGTAGCTGCGGACCTCGGACTCCAGATCGTCGAAGATGTTCGTCGACTGCGACATGGTGTTCCTCATCCTTGCTTTATCGGGCCGATTCGGTAAAGGAATTCGGGCTCGTGTCCGCCGCCCAGCAGGTCGCTGCTGAACAGCTCTGATCTCGTCACCGTCGCGTTCCGGCGCTCGGCGAAAGCGGTGAACAGGCGCTCGGACGAGTCGTTGTCGGGCGTGATCGTCGTCTCCAGGTGATCGACCCCGTCGCGTTCGGCGACGCTGTCGAACAAGGTGTCCAGCATCCGGCCGGCGATCCCGTTCCCGCGGGCCGCCACATCCACGGCGACCTGCCAGACGACGAGCGTGCGCGGGTCATCGGGCCGGCGGTAACCGGTCACGAATCCGACCGCGACACCGTCGATCCTGGCGATCACGGATGTCCCGGCGAAATCCCGGCACCACAGCAGGTAAGCGTAACGCGAGTTGACGTCCAGTACCTGGGATTCCGCGGCGAGTCGCCAGCAGTCGACTCCGTCGTCGACACTCAGATGATCGATCGACACCTCGGGCGAGGTACTCGGGGGGTCCTTGGTCGCGGCATCGGGTGCGATCATGTTGACTGAACGTAACAGGAATGGCGGGCCGTCGCAGTACTCCTGAGCGGTGAACTGCGAAAACGCGCAAACTCTGTGATGTGGTCCACGACGATGTTTGAGGAATATCGAGATCGGGAACAGATAGGGCCAATTTCAGCCATCCTGCTCCCGGCGGGCGGTCCGCCGGCCCCGGAGGAGCCTCGGTACGACCCGTCGCGGGCCGGTCCCACCTTCTGAGAGTGCCTCGTGATCGCGTCGTCCAAACGGCAACGGCCGGATACGGTCGGCGGCGAGCCCGAGGCGAGCCTCGCCGGCTCCATCGGAGGCGGCCGCGTCCCGGCGATCCCGGCCTCGGCCGGCGCGCATGCGTCCACCGGCGACCTCGGACGATCTTCGCCGGCCGGACGAATGGGATCTTCGGGCAGTGATCGCCCCGGCGGAGGGCCGGAAGGTGGGCCGGCTGCTCCGAACGGGCCAGCCCGACGGCCGCCTCGCGGCGCACTCTGCACGAGCGGATTACGGCGCACCGACACCGCCGGAACTCGGAGAACGCCGGCGATCACCCCATGCAGGCCGCACTGCCGGCCCGGCAGTAGCGTTGCGTGAACGAATCCCAAGGCCGAGGTCCGGAGATCGCCGTGACACCGCTACCGCCCAGGCGGTCCCCCCGCACCCGAGCGCCGGGCGCCGGGCGACGGACCGCCTCGGCCGGTATCGGATGTGCTGCGACAGCGGCCATTCGCCGCAATAGATCGCCCGCCGACGAGCGATCGGTCGTGACCGAGCTGCATTGATCGTCCGATCGCACCGGCGGCACACCTCGACAGCCTTGTTCGATCTTCTTGGCCATGTGACGCCGTCGTGCGTCGACAGCAATGGGAGCGACCGTGAGAATCGATATCGTCCGCGGAGCAGCTGCGGACGTTCTTCTCGATCAGGAGACTTTTCTCCGCCAATGGTCGGATCTGTGCCGGAACTGCCCATGGGCGACGCCCTTCCAGGGGCCCGATTTCGCGACCATCTGGTACCGCGCCTACCGCCGGAACTTCGAGCCGCTGCTGGTGCTCTCCCACGGGCCCGACGGCCGCCTCCAGGGGTTGCTGCCGTTGGCGGTCGCCGTCGTAGGGGCGGACCGCTCCGGGAAGGATGATCTCCTCGTCGTCGCCGGCGCTTGGCAGGCGGAGTACCAGGCGTGGATCTGCCCGCCGCAGATCGGCGACGGGTTCGCCGCAGCGGCCGTCGACACGCTCCACCGGGCGATGCCGTCGGCGGAGCTCCGCTTCCGCTACCTCCCACCGGGTACGCCGACCACCTGGCTCGACCGGACCGCACCGGGCCTCGCCCATCGGCTGCGCCGCCACCGCCGCCCCCTCATGCGTTTCGGTGACGGCAGCGAGATCGCAGCCTCCCTGCGCAAGGGCAGCAACAAGACCCGTCTGCGCCGCCTCGAGAAGAGTGGCGGCGTCGAGTTCCGGCAGCTCACGTCCGCGGTCGAGCTGGACCCGTTGTTCGACGAGGTCATCGCCTACCACGACGCCCGTCACCTGGCGGTTCACGGAACGGCGGCCTTTCAGGAGGATCCGTGCAAGCGGCCGTTCCACCTGGCGATGGCCGACGTGACGGGGCTGCTGCACGTGACCGTGATGACCGTCGGGGGCCGGGTGGCCGCCGCGCATCTCGGTGCGTCCGGCGGCACCGAGGTGCAACTCGGCGTGATCGCCCACGACCCGTGGTTGTCCAAGCACTCCCCCGGCAAGTTCCACATCTACTTCCTGGCCCGCATGCTCCGGGAGCAGGGCTACGAGCAGCTGGATCTCACGGCCGGTGGCGACCCGTACAAGGAGCGGTTCGCCAACGCCTGGGACGAGGTCGAAACCCTCGATCTGGTGCCCACATCCGTCGCTCGTCGCAGGGACGTGATCCGCCTCGCGCGCGGTGGTATCAGGTGGGCCGCACGCAGGGCCCTCGCCCCGTTGCCCGTGACGCCCGCGGACGTCCGGTCATGGGCCCACGAGATGCGGCACCGCGGGCCCCGCGGCATCGCGGCAGCGCTCACCCGCGGCACCCTCCTCGGAGCCGGTCCCAGCCGGGAGACCCGCGTGTACCGGTACGACCTCGACGGGACCGGCCACTCCCTGCCCGGCACGGCCGGGACCGAGCTCGTCGGTCGCAACCGCCTGCCGGACCTGCTGACCTATCGGCCGGCGCGTTCCGATCCCTCCCGACAGCGGTTCCTGACCACCGCCCTGCGGCGCATCCAGGAGGGCCAGCACGTCTACACCTGCACCGAGGACGGCCGGCTGTTGCACGTCGCTTGGCTCGTCGCACCGCGGACCCGCACCGACGGCGCGGCCGCGCCCGACGTCCCCCGCCCGCCCGACTCCGCTCTCGTCCACGACTTCTACACCGCACCCGAGGCCGTCGGCCGTGGGCTGGACGACGCGACGTTGCGCGTGGTGCTGCGGGATGCGGCTCGGCTCTGCGGGGCCGGAAGCGTGGCCGCCGCCGTCCCGGCCGGGGATGAGCCGGCCCGGCGCGCGGTCGAGAAGTCGGGCTTCGTCTACGCGCGCTCGGTGGCGCCGGTCCCACCGCGGCGGCCGGATCCGGCGCGCGGTGACGAGCGGCGGACCCCCGACATCCCGGCCCCGAGGATCTCCTCGGCGAAGGAGAAGGGTCCGCAGCGCGGTTGACAGCGCGGCCGCGCCGGGAAGTCGTCGGCGCCGCCGGTCGGAGGTGCTCCCGGGTCCGCCGCCCCGGGAGCACGCCGGTCCGTGGGGCAGGCCGATGACGGCGGAGCGGGCACGAACCCCGGGCGTCTCAGGCCGGTGTCCGGCCCCCGCCGCGCGTGGCCGCCGATCGGCCGGGTGGGCGGGGCCGGACGGCGTGGCGGAGCCGGCGTCCCACGTCGGCGATGATCAGAGCGAGGCCGGCGTAGGGCAGCACGAGCAGGACGAGCTGAACGACGCCGAGCGCGGCGGCGGCGATGTGAGCGGCCTGGACGGCGGTGGTGATCGTCTGGAGCTGCCGGAGCAACGCCGCCCAGGCGGCGGGCAGGACCCGGGGGGCGAGGAGGAGGAGTGCGACCACCCAGCAGCCCAGGCACGGGATGGTCAGGGCCACCCAGAGGGTGATGATCCGGCGGGTCGTGGGCTTGAGCTCGGCCACCCGCGGGTGGGTTTCGCGCCAGGGCGGCGCGCCGCGCAGGACCGGGCCGAGGCGGGAGAACAGATCCGGAACGCCGACCAGGTCGGCGAGGATGTAGTAGCCGTCCAGGCGCACCGAGGGCAGGAACTGCCACATCGTCTCGACGTGCACGGCCATCAGCGTGGCCAGCAGCCACGGGGATCCCGTGATCAGGTATGCCGTCCCGATGACGGTCATGGACACGGCGTTGAAGTACACCCCGCCCAGATCGACCCGGAGCCGGCCGGCCCGGTCGAGGCGGTAGGCGTCGGTGACCGTGCTGTAGAACGCCGGCCACACCAGGTACAGCCCGACCCCCATCACCCCGGGCCGGGCGCCGCCGTAGCGGCACGCGGCGGCGTGGCCGCACTCGTGGAACCCGCCCGCGACGAGGATCAGGGCCAGCACCAGCAGGATCAGCGCCGGCCGGTCGCCGAACACGCGGACGGAGTCCGCCGGGATCCGCCCCAGCCCGCCGCCGGCGAGGACGAGGGCGTCGACGACGGCGAACCCGGCGAGCATCACGACCACCACCGGGGTGGCGAAGAGCGGCCGGAACGCCCCGGCGATCGCCCACACGAGGTGTTCGGGCACCAGGGCCGCCCGATACCTGAGCATGAGCAACGGGTCCGGACGGGTCGGGGCGGGGGCCGGCGGCCGAGCCTCGGAGAGCTGCACGACCTGCCCGTCGCCGCGGCGGACCAGGTAGCGGGGCTCGGTGAACCCCGAGCCCTGGTACCGCCCGATCAACTCGATGCCCGCGGCCGGCCGAGGCGCGGGCACCGCGGGTGGGGCGAGCGTGTCGTCGATGGCCCCTTCCACGGATCACCGGCGTCGGGGCGCAGCCGTCACACCCGGGACGTGACCATCAGCCACTAGCCCGGCGGCTTGGGGGCCCACCACGGAACCTCCTTGCACGCCTCGCCGGTGGCATCGACGACCCCGTCGTTGTTCAGGTCGCCGGCGCAGCCGACCGCCTGGCCCGGGAGCTGCAAGGCCGTCACCAGGGTGCGGGCGGGCAGCAGCTCCACCTGCTCCTCGTCGAGCTCCGAGAAGCTCAGCTCCTTCGCCATGAATGTCTCCTGCAGGGGCTCGGGTCCCGGGTCCGGGCTTCGTCTCCGGTGTTCGTCCGTCGGTGAAGATCTTGCTCGCCGCAGATGGGCGGGGCGATGGGGTACACACCCGAACGGCTGGGGAGAACCCCCGTCGCCGTGGTGGTGCGCGCCCTACCCTCGAGCAGCAGCCGCGGCTCGTCGGGTGGTGGGCGGTGGCGTCCGTGACGCGCCTGTGAAGACCTTGCCCGCCATGGATCGATCGGACTATGGAGTGCGCCCCCGGACGGCTGGGGCGAACCCCCGTATGCGTGGTGGTGTGCGCCCTACCCCCGAACGAGGCGCCTGGACGCTTGGCCCGGTCCATCGGGGGGCATAGCGTGGTTCTCGCAGGACCCGGACGGGGGACCCGGGGGAACCGGTGGTGCGCGATGAACCGGATGATCGTGGCGCAGCTGGCGCGGCCGCTACTGATCAGCATCTGCGTGGCTGTGGTCCTGCTCGTCGTGGTGCGGGGCGGCGGCGCCGTGATCTTCTCCGGGAGGGCTGCCGTACTGGTGCCGTTCGCCGCTCTGCTGCCCTTCGTGGCTGCGGCGGTGTGTGTGGTCGGGCTCGGCCTGGTGCAGCCCCGGGTCGACCGGCTGGTCGGCCGGCTGACCCACCACCGTGAGGTCTCCCCGTACTCCGCGCTGGCCGCGGCGGCGACGCGGATCCGCGCGGGCTCCCTCGAGCAGGCACTCCCCGGACTCGCAGAGGTACTGGCCAGCGGCACCGGCGCGAGCCGGGCCGTGGTGTGGCTCGCCGTCGGCGACCGGCTGGTGAGCGCGGCCGCCCAGCCGCCCGACGGCGGCGAACCGCCGACCGCCGAGAACCTCGCCGTCCTGCTCGCCCGGCCGGACACCAACCACGTCGTCCCCGTGCTGGACGGGACGGTGCTGCGCGCGGTGCTGGCCATCGGGAAGCCGAACGCCGCGATCACGCCGCAGGACCAGCGGCTGATGCAGGACGTCGCGAACGGCGCCGGGCTGCTGCTGCGCGGCGTCGCGCTCAACGCCGAGCTGGCGGAGCAGGTCCACCGGGCCGATGACCTCGCCACCGAGCTCCAGGCGTCCCGGCAGCGGCTCGCCCGGGCCCGCGAGGTCGAACGCCGCCGGTTGGTCATCGAGCTCCGGCACGCGACGACGGATCGACTCGCGGCACTGCGCGCCGAGGTGTCGGCGGCGCGGGCCGCGCTGCGCCCGGGGCGGGAACGGGCGGAAATCGCCAAGGATGCCCTGCAACGGGCCCGGACCGGGCTCGACGACCTGATCGACCGGTTCCGGGTGATCGCCCGTGGGGTCTACCCGGCGATGCTGCGCGACCAGGGGCCGGTGGGTGCACTCGACGAGCTGGCCGCGGACCTGCCGCGGCCGGTGCGGCTGACCGGCGGCCTGACCCGGCGGCTGGCCTGGGAGATCGAGTCCGGGATCTACTACCTCGCGGCGTCGGCGGTGCAGCAGCTCGCCGGCCGGCCGGCCGAGTGCGAGCTGCTGGTGCACCTCGAACACGCCGACGGCCGGTTGAGCGTGCGCGTCGAGGACCGGGCACCGGTCGTCGCGGCGGAGCAGGTGCGCGATGCGCTCGCCGACGACGCCGAGCGGCTCGCGGCCCTGGGTGGGGAGATCGAGCTGACCGATGCCGCCGCCCCCGGGACCCACGAGGCCGCATCCCTCGCGGGCTCGGACACCGCGACCCCGGGCGGGCCCCGGGTGATCACCCTGCGGGCCTGGCTGCCCGACCGGATCGAGCCGCCGGTCGAGCCGGCCGCCGCCGAGGCGGGAGCGCGATGAGAGCACTCAGCCCATCCCGCCCGGCCACCATGGGATACGCGGTGTTGCTCCTGGCGTGCGCCGTCTTCACCGTCGGCTGGCTGGCCGCGGGTGCGGTGGCCCTGGTCGCGGCCAACACACCGGACGTCGCGGCGACCCTCCCGGACGCCGCGGCGCGTGGCGACCCATGGGCCCGGGGGCTGCTGGAGGCGGCGCAGCGCAGTGAGCCGCTCGGCCAGGCCACCCTGGACTACGCATTCAGCCTGCTCAGCCTGCTCACCGCCGCGATGTTGCTGGCCTCGCGCACGCAGGAATGGCCCATCCGGCTGCTCGTCATCGCGATGGTCGCGTCGGCGGGCGCGTTCAACCTGCAGGCGCACGCCGGAGCGGTCGCGGTGCAGACCGCGACGGGTCTGCCCGTCGACGGGCTGCACCAGGTGCTGCTGCACGCCGTCGCCTGTGCAGCCTTCGTCCTCGCGCTGCTGCTCTTCCCCTCGGGCCGGCTCCTCCGCCCCGGTCCCGGGCGGCGCAGACTCGTGGTCGCCGCGGGTGTGGGCGCCCTGCTGCTGGTCGGTGCGGGCACCGCGCTGCTCCCGCACACCATCAGCTGCGTGCTGTTCTTCGGATTCCTCGTTCCGTCGATCGTGTTGTCCGCGCTGCTGCGGCAGCGGAACCACCACGGGTTGACCATGGAGCAGCGCACCCAGGCCCGACTGCTGTTCAGCGTGCTGGCGGCCGTGTTCGCCGTCACCGTCGTTCTGGCGTTGCTCACCTGGCTGTGGGGGCAGCTCGGCTTGGCCGGCTCCGCCGTCACGCTGCGCCTCATCCTCGTCGATCCGACGGTGCAGGGCAACGACGTGACCGGGCAGCCGACGGCGCTGCTGTTCTGGTTCGCCCGGTTCGCATCGGCCGCGATCGCTGCAGCGGTGCTGGTGGCCGCGCGGCAGACCCGGTTGTGGACCGCCGAGCAGGTGCTCAGCCTCGGGCTGGCCGCGACGCTGGTGGTGGCGTTGATCGGCGGCGGCTTCGTGGTCGTCGAGTCGGTCGCGGTGGCCTTGATCAGCGCCGGCATCCTGGGCGTCGCGACGGTCACGGTGCTCGCGACGGCACTGGAAGCGCTGTCGTTCCAACCCGTGCACGTCCGCGCCGAGCGCCTGGTCGACCGGCTGCTCTACGGAACCCGGCCGACGCCCTACAGCGTGCTCGCCCGGATCGCGGAGCTGTCGCGCTCCACCCCGGCGGACGCTCCGGATCTGGCCCGGCTCGCGGAGGCCGTCGCCCGGAGCCTGGGGGCGGCCGTCTGCCGGCTCACGGTGTTCCGGCCCGGGCTGCGCGACCGCAGCTACACCTGGGCGGAGGCCGGGACCGATCCGGGCACCGAGGATCTCGTCGAGGTGCCCGTCCATCACGGTGAGGAGCGCATCGGGTCGATCGCGGTGGACCGCGGCGCGGTGGTCGGCCTGTACGCCCAACGACGCCACCTGTTGAACGACATCGCCGACAGCCTCGGTGTGGTGATGCAGGCGAGCCGGGCCGGGGTCGAGCTGGACCGTCAGCTCCGGGCGGTACTCGCGCACGCCGGGGACATCGCGGTGTCGCGGCGCCAGGCGGTCGCGGAGATGGACAGTGAACGACGACGCATCGAGCGCGATCTGCATGACGGCGCGCAGCACCATCTGGTGTCCCTGCGCCTGAGCCTCGGCCTGGTCGAGCATCAGGTCGCGACCGCGCAGTTCGACCGGGTCCGGGACCGGCTCGACCAGATCGCCGGGCAGATCGAGACCGCGGAGGCGGTGCTCGCCGCCACCGCGACCGGGGTGTCCTCCCCGCTGCTGTCCGAACGCGGTCTGGTGGCGGCCCTGGACCTGGAACTCTCCGGCGGCCACCCGCCGGTCGCCCTGGACTCCAGCGGCATCGGCGCCGGTCACCGGTTCCCGGCCGACGCCGAGGCCGCCGTGTACTTCTGCTGCCTGGAGGCGGTCAACAACGCCCGCAAGCACGCACCGGGCGCGCCCGTGGTGGTGCGCCTGGGGACGGCCAGCGGTCGGCTGTGCTTCACCGTGTGCGACGAGGGCCCGGGATACGACCAGGAGGCGGGGCCCGGCTCACCGGGTCGCGGGCTGCGCAACGTGCGGGCCCGGATCAGCGCGGTCGGTGGCCGGATCGCGATCCGTTCCCGCCCAGGGGCCGGGACCACGGTCGAGGGCTGGGTTCCGCTGCCGGCCGACGGCCCGGGGCTCGCCCCGCACCGGTTCGCCCCACCCCCGCTGCGCCCACGGGCCGACCCGGCGTTGCTCGACCAGGTGCGCGACGTGGTGAGCGCCGCGCGTGAGCTCTTCTGGGGGACCGCCTACGAGGAGCAACTGCGCATGCTCGCCGAGCGGATGGACGAACCGCTACGGGTCGCGGTCGTGGGCCCGGCCGGGATCGGCACGTCGACGCTGGTCGCGGCGTTGGTGGGTGGCGACCCGGTGTCGGGCCCCACCCGGGTGCCCACCTGGTTCCGGCACGCGGAGGAGCAGCGGACCGTCCTGCACCCGCGAGCGGGAGAACCTCGCCTGGTCGCCGGGCCCGTTCCGGACGGGGCGGCCGACCTCGATCGGATCGAGATCGGCTCCCCGTCACCCGCGCTCGCCGCCATGACCGTGATCGACCTGCCGGGACTCGGGTCGGCCCTCCCGCCGGAGGTGGATCCGGCCACGGCACTACTCGGCCCGGACGCCGTGGGCGCCCCGGTCGCGGACGCCTCCGTGCTGCTCCTGCGGCACCGGCGCCCGGACGACGTCACGCTGCTCGCGACGCTGCACTCCGGTGCTGCGCCCCCACACGCCATCGGGGTGCTGGCCCGCGCCGACGAGCTGGACGGGCGGCCGGATGCGCTCGAACACGCGCAGCGCGCGGCGGCCGAGTGCCGCGCGGAGCCGCTGGTGCGCCGGCTGTGCCAGGTCGTCGTGCCGGTGGCCGGGCTGCTCGCCCTGGCCGGCGCGACGCTGCGGGAGGCGGATTACCGGTCGCTGCGGCAGTTGAGCGCGTACGACGAAGGGCAGATCCGGCGGCTCACGCTGTCGGCCGACGCGTTCACCGCGCCCGGCCCGTGCGGGACGGACCCGCCGCCGCCGGCCGGGGACGGTCTCTCCCGACACCAGTTGCTGGAACACCTCGGCCTGCTCGGCGTCCGGCTCTCGATCGAGCTGATCCGCACCGGCCGGGCCCCGACCGCCGCCGCCCTGGCGGCGGCTCTGCTGGCGTCCAGCGGGTTGCCGCGGCTGTGCGAGCTGCTCGACGCACGGTTCGTCCAGCGGTCCGAGGCGATGAAGGCCCGATCGGCGCTGCTCGCGCTCGAGTCGCTCCTACGGGCCTCACCGCAGGCCAGCGACGAGGCGCGCCCCCTTCTCTACCAGCTCGAACGCATCCGATCCGGCGCACACGAACTCGTCGAGATCGACCTCGTCGACGCGCTGCGGTCGGGCGCGATCGACCTCGCCGACCCCGAGCGCCGAGCGGCCGAGCTGCTGCTGGGCGCCTCCGGCACCGAGCCGCGGGTCCGCCTCGGGCTGGCCCCTGACGCCGGGACCCAGGAGGTGGTTCGGACCGCTGCGATGCAGCTGGACCGCTGGCGGCGCCGGGCGTCGTACCCGGGAGCCACGAAGGACGTCCGGGACGCGGCGGGCGTTCTGGTCCGGACCTGCGAGCAGCTGCTGGCGCCGGAAGGTGCGCGGTGACCCGTGGCCGGGCATGTCAGCCACCTTGGCCGGCGTGGTGGGGGACGGGCAGGGCCTCCCCGGTTTCGAGCAGGGCCTCGAGGTCGGCGAGTTCCTCGTCCGACCGGCCGAAGTACTCGGCATGTTCCGGCTGGAAGTCGTGCCGGCTGTAGGACAGACGGCGATGTGGGTCGTGTAGACGAACTCGGGATTGCCCACGGGATCTCGCTCCAACGCTCGTTTCAGGTCGCCGAGCGCGCGCACTCGCTCCCGGTCGTACTGGTCGTTCCAGCGTTCGGCGATGGCATTGATCGGCTCGGCGTCGAGGTGGTGCAGCTTCTCCCGACCACGCCACACCGCGGTCAGCAGGTTCGCCGCCTCCAACACCGAGCCAGCCGGCTGCATGCCAACGGTGTCCACGGCGAGCGCGCCGATCTCGACGGCTCGGTGAACGGCGAGATGTGATCCTGGCCATGGCCGGCGTTCGATGCCGCGGCCCCCGGGGAGGAGCAGGCAGGCAGCGGTACCTGCACTGTTCGGAGTCGGAGCCGGTGGTCGGACTCGAACCGACGACCTACCGCTTACAAGGCGGTTGCTCTACCAACTGAGCTACACCGGCGGGCCCCGCGACCATGGTGGTCCACCGCATCGTAGTGCGCAGCCCCGCCCCTACCCTGGCGGGCATGGCCCCGTCGATCACCGACCGGATCGCCCGGTGCACCCGCCGAGCCCTGGCGGTGGACTGACCGTGGTGGAAACCCCCGCAGACCGGCTGACCCGCCGATTGCGCGGCGCACTGCGCCGCGACGCCCGCAGGCTGCTCGCCGCGGGCCCGCCCACGGTACCGATGCTGATGGTCGGGCCCGAGGTCCCCGACGACGCCCGCGTCCAGCAGGTCCTCGACCTCTGCATGCGGGTCGGCGAGGTCCTGCTGTCCAGCGGCGAGAGCGTCGACGAGGTGACCGCGACGATGCTGCGGCTCGCCAGCGCCAGCGGCCTGTCCGCCGTCGACGTGGACATCACGTTCACCTCGATCACGATGTGCTGCCACCGCGGGATGGCCGCCGCGCCCGTGACGTCGATGCGGCTGGTGCGCTACCGCTCGACGGACCTCACGAGACTGGCCGCGGTCAGCCGCATCGTGACGGCTCTGGAGGCCGGCCGGCTCGACGTGAGGGCCGCCTCGACGGAGCTCTCCGAGGCCACCGAGGCCCCACACCCGTACCCCCGCTGGGTCGCCACCGCGGGCTGGGCAGGACTCGCGGCGTCGATCGCCGTGCTGCTCGGTGCAGGTGCGCTGACGGCGACCGTCGCCTTCGTCGTCACCGCCCTCATCGACCGGATCGGCCGGTTGCTGAACCGGTGGGGCCTACCGGCATTCTTCCAACAGGTGGTCGGCGGGTTACTGGCCACCGTGTCGACGGTCGCGCTGCTCGCCGCCGGGGCCTTCCCGCCGGGCACCCGGCCGTCCCTGGTCGTCGCCGCCGGGATCACGGTGCTGCTCTCCGGGCTGTCCGTGGTCGGCACCGTGGAGGACGCCATCTCCGGCTACTACGTGACGGCGGCCGGCCGGGCCGCGGAGATCGCACTGCTGTCGGCAGGGCTGCTCACCGGGGTGGTCATCGGCCTGAAGCTGGGCTTCCAGCTCGGCGTCGCGCTCGAGGTGGCCGGCGATATCGCGGGCGGCCCGGGCCGGTTCGGGGTCTCGCTGGCCGCGGGTGCGGCTGCAGCGGCCTGCTACGCCCTCGCCGGGTACGCGCCGCTGAGGTCGCTGTACGTCGCCGGGCTCGCCGGAGCGGCCGGTTGGGGGACCTACGGAGCGCTCGCGCAGCTCGCAGACGCAGGACCGGTGACCGCCACCGGTGCCGCCGCCATCGTCATCGGGCTCGCGGCGGGTCTGCTGCGCCGCCGGGGCGAGGTGCCGTCGCTCGTGGTCATCCTGGCCGGGATCACCCCGCTACTGCCCGGGCTGACCGCCTACCGCGGCTTCTACCAGCTCTCCGTGGAGGGGCTGTCCGAGGGACTGGTGACCGTGACGGTGGCGCTGGCGATCGGCCTCGCACTGGCCGCGGGCGTCGCCCTCGGCGAGTTCGTCACCCGGCCGCGGCGCAGATCCGCCATCGTCGACCCCGCGCCCGACGACGAGCGGCAGTAGGCTCGTCCGTCGGATCCGCGGGCACCCGCCGAGAGCCGCACGCCGGCTCGAGCAGCGACCGGTCCGCGGCGGGCGAGGAGGACCTGTGGTAGAGGGCAGTACCGGTTCCCCCAGGGCGGACTTCGTGGTGGTGGCCAACCGGCTGCCCGTCGACCTGGAGAGGGCACCCGACGGAAGCCAGCGCTGGAAGCGCAGCCCCGGAGGCCTGGTGACGGCGCTGGAGCCCATGCTGCGCAGCCGGGAGGGCGCGTGGATCGGCTGGCCCGGGCTGGCCGACGCCGACGTCGAGCCGCTCGTCGAGGACGGCCTCCAGCTCCACCCGGTCCGGCTCTGCGCGCAGGAGGTCCAGGACTACTACGAAGGCTTCTCCAACGGCACGCTGTGGCCGCTCTACCACGACGTCGTCGCGCCCCCGGCGTTCCACCGGCACTGGTGGCAGGCCTACGTCCGGGTGAACCAGCGCTTCGCCGAGACCGTCGCCGAGGTCGCCGCGGAGGGCGCCACGATCTGGGTGCAGGACTACCAGCTGCAGTTGCTGCCCGCGGCGCTGCGAGAGCTGCGTCCGGACCTGCGGATCGGCTTCTTCCTGCACATCCCGTTTCCCCCGACCGAGCTGTTCATGCAGCTGCCCTGGCGCCGCGAGATCGTGGAGGGGTTGCTCGGCGCCGATCTCGTCGGGTTCCACACGCCGGGCGGCGTGCGCAACTTCCGCTGGCTGGCCACCCACCTGGCCGGCGCCAAGGCGGGCCACGGCCGCAACGAGATCCTCGTCGACGAGCGGCCGGTGCGGATCGGCGCGTTCCCGATCTCGATCGACTCCGCCGCCCTCGACCAGCTCTCCCGCAGCGACTCGGTGCGCAAGCGCGCGGCCGAGATCCGGGCCGATCTGGGCGATCCGGAGAAGATCGTCCTCGGTGTCGACCGCCTCGACTACACCAAGGGCATCGACGTCCGGTTGCTGGCGTTCCAGGAGCTGCTCGAGGAGGGCCGGATCAGCTCCGAGGACACCGTCATGGTGCAGCTGGCCACCCCGAGCCGGGAACGCGTCGAGCACTACCAGCGGATGCGCAACGACATCGAGCAGAGCGTCGGGCGGATCAACGGCGAGTTCTCCCGGGTCGGGTTCCCGGCCGTGCACTACCTGCACCAGTCGCTGCCGCGCGAGGAACTGGCCGCGTTCTTCCTGGCCGCCGACGTCATGCTCGTGACGCCGTTGCGGGACGGGATGAACCTGGTCGCCAAGGAGTACGTCGCCTGCCGGCACGACCTCGGCGGCGCGCTCGTGCTCTCGGAGTTCGCCGGGGCCGCCATCGAGCTGGCCCAGGCCTTCCAGGTCAACCCGCACGACACCGACGGCGTGAAGAACACCCTGTACGAAGCGCTGACGGTCACCCCGGAGGAGGGGCGCAAGCGGATGAAGGCGCTGCGCCGGCAGGTCATGACGCACGACGTCGACCGCTGGGCGCGCTCGTTCCTCGATGCGCTCGGCATGCCGGAGCCGGTGGACGCCCGGCATGGGTGAGCCCGACCTCGACGGCGCACTTCGGGCGGCGGCCGCGGCGCCGCGGCTGCTGGTCACCCTGGACTTCGACGGCGTGCTGGCCCCGATCGTGTCCGAACCGTCGGCCGCCCGCCCGCTGCCCGCCTCCGCGCGAGCCGTCGACGAGCTCGCCCAGCTCCCCGGCACCACCGTCGCGCTGGTGTCCGGGCGCGGTCTCGCCGACCTGGCGGCGGTCTCGGGCTTCGGGGCGCCGATCCGGATGGTCGGCAGCCACGGCGGCGAGTTCTCCGACGACGCCGACGGTTCCCTGCTCGACGCCGACCAGCAGGAGCTGAAGAACGAGCTCACAGCGGCGTTGCGCGACCTCGTGGACCGCACCGCCGGTGAGGGGTCCGGGGTCGCGCTCGAGCACAAGCCCGCCGGCGTCGCGGTGCACGTCCGCAACGCCGACCCCGACGTCGGCGCCCGGGTGCTCGATGCGGTCCGCGCCGGGCCGGCCGGCTGGCCGGGCGTGAACCCGACCGAGGGCAAGGCGGTCATCGACCTCGCGGTCGTGGAGGTGACCAAGGGCTCGGCGATCGACGTGCTGCGCGAGCAGGTCGGCGCGGACGTCGTGCTCTTCGCCGGCGACGACGTCACCGACGAGACCGGGTTCGCCCGGCTTCGCACCGGCGACGTCGGGATCAAGGTGGGCGACGGGGAGACCGCGGCGCGGCACCGGGTCGCCGACCCGCAGGAGATGGCCGCGGTGCTCGACCGGCTGGTCGAGCTGCGGCGCTCCCGCTGAGGCCGTCCGGCGTTCAGGCCGGGCCCGGCCGGCCGCTCACCACCCGGAGAAGAAGCGCGGGACCGCGCGCGGCGAGCGGCTGGTCGACCCGACCACGAGCTCCGTGGGCAGGGTGACCTGCCGGGGGCGGTTGCGGTCCCCGCGCTCGAGCAGCAGCTCCCCGGCCACCTGACCCTTCTCCCGCACCGGTTGGCGCACGGTCGTGAGCCCGGCCCGCTCGGCCTCCGGCACCCCGTCGAAGCCGGTGATGGTCAGGTCGTCGGGCACCACGAGGCCCCGCTGGGTGGCGTGGCGCAGTGCTCCGAGGGCCAGGATGTCCGAGGTGCAGACCACCGCGGTGACCTCGGGATGGGCCGTCAGCAGCTCCGCGGCCGCGGCCTCCCCGGCGCCGACGGTGTGCTCGAACCGCTCGTACACCGGGATCTCCGACCAGCTGACCCCGGCCTCGGCCAGCCCGTCACGCAGCCCGGCCAGCCGGTCGCGCTGCACCGGATAGGTCACGCCGGCCTGCCGGGCCTCGTCGGCGGGCCCGTCGTGCCGGTTGGCCCCGAGCCGCATGCAGAGCACGCCGACGCGGCGGTGCCCGAGTCCGGTGAGGTGCCGGGCCAGGCCCAGCATGGCGCCGCGGTCGTCCACGCCCACCCGGTCGACGCCCTCCACCCCGACCGGCTGGTCGCACACGACGGTGGGCACCGGGCGCTGCAGCACGGCCAGGAAGTGCGGGTCGTCCTCGCGGACGGAGTAGACGACGAAGCCGTCCACCCCCGCCTGGTGCACCGCGGCGACGTCCTCGTGTTCGGGGCTCACGGGGACCAGCAGCAGCCCCTGGCCGGCCCGCTCGCAGGCGAGCGCGAGCCCCTCGAGGAAACCGGTCGCGACCGGGTCCCGGAACGCATAGGACAGGGCCTCGGTCAGCAGCAGCCCGACCGCCCCGGCCCGCCGCGTACGCAGCGAACGAGCGACCGGGTCCGGACCGGGGTACCCGAGTCGGCGCGCGGCTTCGAGCACTCGGGCACGGAGCGGGGCGGAGAGCTGGTCGGGTCGGTTGTATGCGTTGGAGACCGTGGTCCGCGACACACCGAGCTCAGCGGCGAGCGAGGCCAGGGTGGCCGGCCTGCGGGTGTTCGGGGGCCCGGACATTCCCAGAACCTAACCGGCCGGGCTCCCGAGGCGGAAGTCCGGCCGCGTGGCGGCACAGAGGCGCGCGCCACACGGTAGAGTGAATCGACAACGGTTATCAATGTACGCATGCGCATCCACTGATATCAGGAGCGAACGCCCCATGTCTCTGCGCCGTCTCCGCCTCGGCACCGCCGCGGCCGGTCTCGCCGCCCTCACCCTGGCGCTGGCCGCCTGTGGGTCGTCGGCCGACACCGCGGCCGCCCCGGCTCCCGCGACCGGCTCGTCGGTGAAGGTCGTCGCGTCGACCAACGTCTACGCCGCGATCGCGCAGGCGGTCGGCGGCGACAACGTGACGGTCTCGTCGATCATCGACGACCCGTCCGCCGACCCGCACTCGCACGAGGCCACCCCGGCCGAGGCCGCCACCGTCGCCGGCGCGCAGATCGTCGTGCTCAACGGCGGCGGTTACGACGACTTCATGACCGGGTTGGTCTCCTCCGCGGGCGGCGACCGCACCGTGATCGACGCGGTCGCGGTGTCCGGCCTCGAGGACACTTCAGCGACCGAGCCGGCCGGCGACGCCCACGGTGATGCGCACGGTGAACACGGCGACGCCCACGGCGATGCGCACGGCGACGCGCACGCCGGCCACGACCACGGATCGCTCAACGAGCACGTCTGGTACAGCCTGCCGGCCGTGAAGAAGCTGGCCGGCCAGATCGCGCTCGACCTCCGCGTGACCGACGCGGCCAACGCCGCGGAGTACTCGGCCAACGCCGACGCCTTCATCGCCCGGATCGACGGCCTGCAGGCGAAGGTCGACGCCATCAAGGCCGCTCACCCGGGCACCCGGGTCGCCGTGACCGAGCCGGTCCCCGGCTACCTGCTCTCCGACGCCGGCCTGACGAACGCGACCCCGGAGGAGTTCGCACGGGCGGTCGAGACCGACACCGACCCGCCCGCAGCCGTGCTCCAGCAGACGCTCGCCCTGTTCACCACCGACCCGGTGCGTGTCCTGGTGCTGAACGGCCAGACCCAGACGCCCACCACCGACCAGGTCAGGCAGGCCGCCACGACGGCGGGCGTCCCCGTGGTCGAGGTGACCGAGACGCTGCCGGCGGGCGTGACCGACTACGTCACCTGGATGGACGGCCAGATCGACGCGCTGGCCACCGCGCTGGACCGGACCTGACCCCACGACGATCGGAGGAGACGGGCCGATGAGCACCGTCGCCGGGCACGACATCGGCCGCATGGGGCCGGGCACCGCTCCCACGCGGCAGCCGGGTGTGAGCGCGGTGTCCCTGCGCGGCGCCCGGCTCAGCTTCGGTCCCCGCACGCTGTGGGACGGCCTGGACCTCGACATCGCCCCCGGCGAGTTCGTCGCGGTCCTGGGCCCCAACGGATCGGGCAAGACGACCTTGATGAAGGTGCTGCTCGGGCTGCTGCCCCTGTCGGCGGGTGAGGTGCGGATCTCCGGCCGGCCGCCGCGGCGGGGCAGCCCGAGCATCGGCTACATCCCGCAGCAGAAGGCGCTCGACCCCGATCTGCCGTTGCGTGGCCGCGACCTGGTCGGGCTCGGGCTGGACGGGCACCGGCTCGGGATCGGGCTGCGCGGGCGCCGGGAACGGCGGGCCCGGGTCGATACGGCCCTGGCCGCCGTCGGCGGGACCGGCTACGCGAACGCCCCCGTCGGCAGGCTGTCCGGTGGGGAGCAGCAGCGGTTGCGGGTGGCCCAGGCGCTCGTCGGCAACCCCGACGTGCTGCTGTGCGACGAGCCGCTGCTCTCCCTGGACCTGGCCCACCAGCACACGGTCACCCGGCTCATCGACGAACGGCGACGGGCGGCCTCGACGGCCGTCCTGTTCGTCACCCACGAGATCAACCCCGTACTGCCGCTCGTCGACCGGATGCTCTACCTGGTCGACGGCCGGTTCCGGATCGGCCGTCCCCACGAGGTGATGACCTCCGAGGTGCTCTCCGAGCTGTACCGCACCGAGGTCGACGTGCTGCGGGTGCGCGGCCGGCTGGTGGTGGTGGGCGCGGAGGACGGCTGCCGGCACCCCGGTCACGGGGAGCCCGGCGAACCCGAGGGGGGCACACCGTGACCGGGATCGTCGACCGGCTGTTCACGTTGGAGGGCCTCGGGCAACTGCTCGCCCTGCCGTTCGTGCAGAACGCGCTGATCGCCTGTGCGGTGCTCGGGCTGGTGGCCGGCGCGCTGGCCCCGCTGATCGTGGCCCGCGGGATGGCGTTCGCGGTCCACGGCACCGCCGAGCTCGCCTTCACCGGAGGCGCGGCGGCGTTGCTGATCGGCATCGGCGTCGGGGTCGGGGCCGTCGCCGGTGCAGTGGTCGCCGGCCTGGTGTTCGGGGTGCTCGGGCTGCGGCAGCGCGAACGCGACTCGGTGATCGGCGTGGTGCTGGCCTTCGGCCTGGGCCTCGGGGTGCTGATGCTCGCGCTCTACAGCGGCCGGGCGTCGAACAAGTTCGGCCTGCTCACCGGCTCCATCGTCTCGGTCGACTCGACCAACCTGTGGGTGCTCGGGACCGTCGCCGTGCTGGTCGTCGCGGTGATGGCGGTGCTCTATCGGCCGTTGCTGTTCGCCAGCGCCGACCCCGACGTCGCGCTGGCGCGGGGCGTCCCCGTGCGGCTGCTGTCGCTGGTCTTCGCGGTGCTCATCGGACTCACCACCGCGCTCGCGGTGCCGATCGTGGGCGCGATCCTGGTGCTCGCGGTGATGATCGCGCCGGGTGCCGCCGCGGCCCGGGTCACCGCGAGCCCGGTACTCGCGACGGTGCTGGCCGTGTTCCTCGCCGAGCTCTCACTGCTCGGCGGAACGGTGCTGTCCCTCGCACCCGGGCTGCCGGTGTCCGGATACGTCGCCGCGATCGCGTTCCTCAGCTACCTGGCCTGCCGGCTGATCGGGCGCCTGCGCGGCCG
>NZ_JAAXKZ010000116.1 GCF_012911875.1 Pseudonocardia bannensis
CTCCGGGAGGGAGGCGCGTGCGGGGGTGCGCAGGTGGCTGGAGTCCTAGCCGGTCGGGTTCCAGTGGGTCAGGAGGTCAAGGCGCGGGGCACGCCGGTCTTCCACATCGATGCCTGGTTCACCTGGACCAGCGCGGTCGCGCCCGAGCACCTGCCGCTGCGGGCCGGCACGGATATCGCGTTCCTCCGCGAGGTGATCAACTACATCGCTCACCAACGAGCGGCGGACACCGCGACCCCCAGCAGATCCAGCACGACCAGCACCCGGGGGTATCGCGCCGCCGGATCGGCCCGGTGACGGACGTTGCGCTCCGTCCGGACGTCGGTGCGGTCGGGCCGGGATAAGGGCTGGGCGACACACCGAGATCGGAGAGGACGACATGGTCGCATTCGGCTACACCCTGCTCACCGAGCAGCGCGACCCGCGCGGGCTCGTCAGCGACGCCATCGCCGCGGAGAACGCCGGGTTCGACTTCGAGGTGATCAGCGACCACTACTTCCCCTGGCTCGACGCCCAGGGCCACTCGCCGAACTGCTGGAGTGTGCTCGGCGCCGTCGCCTCGGCCACCGAACGCGTCGGCCTGATGACGTACGTGACCTGCCCGACCATGCGCTACCACCCCACGGTCGTGGCGCAACAGGCGGCGACGGTCGCGATCCTGGCGGGGGAGGGCCGGTTCACCCTGGGCCTTGGCGCCGGCGAGAACCTCAACGAGCACGTCATCGACCAGGGCTGGCCGCCGGTCAACGTGCGGCACGAGATGCTCGGCGAGGCAGTAGAGATCATCCGCGCGCTATTCGACGGCGGCTACGTCAACCTGGCCGGCGAGCATTTCCGGATCGACTCAGCCAAGCTGTGGGACCGCCCCGAGCAGCCCGTGCCGATCGCCGTCGCCGTGTCCGGCCGGCAGTCGGTCGACAGGTTCGCACCGATGGCCGATGCGATGGTGGCCGTCCAGCCCAGGGCCGACCTCGTGCGCCGGTTCGACGACGCGCTGGGCGCGACGGTGCCCAAGATCGGGCAGCTACCGATCAGCTGGGACCCGGACGCGGCCGAGGCGGTGGCCCGAGCGCATGAGCAGTTCCGCTGGTTCGCGGGCGGCTGGAAGGTCAACGCCGAGCTTCCCGGCCCCGCGGCCTTCGCCGCTGCCAGCCAGTCCGTCCGACCGGAGGACGTGGCCGCGTCGATCGCGTGCGGGCCCGACGTCACCGCGCACGTCGAGGCGTGTCTTCCCTTCGTCAAGGCGGGTTTCACGCACGTCGCGCTGGTGCAGGTGGGCGGCGACACCCAGCCGGAGTTCCTGGAGTTCGCCAGGCGCGAGCTGATCCCGGCGCTGCGCGAGGCATACGGCAAGGCGGAGGCCCCGGCGATCCGGCGGCGCTGACGGCCGGGGCGAAGCCGGCTCAACCCGCCAGTCCGAGGGCCTGGTCACCGGCCAAGGTGACCATGGACCGCGCGCCGGCCTACCCGCGTGTGCTCGATGAGTTCCTGGCTGCCGTGCACCATGGCGTCGGGCACTGCGTGAACAACCCGAAACCGATCACGGTCGGCTGAAGTCCCGGCTACGGCCCATGCGCGGTCTGAAAGCTGTGTTCAGCGCGGGTGATCGGCGCCGGGCACGCCGTCATCCAGGACATCCGCCGCGGCCAGTACGAACTCGGTATGGTGACGTCCCCGGGCAGCGACTCGCGACAGCGTTGCCCAAGCCCGCCCTGGCCGGCTGATCGGGAGTGCGCAGAGCCATTTCGTCCTGCCCGCTCCCGACGAGCCCAACAGTGCTCCCTCGCCGGTTGCTGGGCTGCCGCGTCTTGATCCTGGGCCGGGTCGCCTCGGGGAAGTACTGGCGGGACGACAAGCAGGTCGGCGGCATGCTCGGCGGGGTCAAGGCTGTCATTGCCGGGCACAGTCGGTGCACCCGATGGGGCAGTGGCCGTTCCCGCCGGGTGGGGTGCGCCTGTCGGTGTTCGGCCGTCTGTGCTGCGGGTGAGCCTCGGGGGTCGCCGGGCCGGTGGTCCTGACAGGTCAGCTCGTGCGGTCCCGTCTCACGCCCTCGGGACCAGGCTTGGGGACCGGCACTGCTGAACAATCACCTTTCCGCTGGGGCGGTGCCGGCGGTCCGACGGCGACACCGAGACGGCACCGCGCATCGGTGGGCGGGTCCCGGCCGGGATGGGAATCTCGACGGATGCGGGCCTCGCCGGGAACCGGTGCGCAGACCGCAGCGGCGATGAGCCGGCAGTGCGCGAGCAGTGCGTGGAGGAGGACACCGATGTCATTGATGAGGTTCGATCCGTTCACAGGGTTTGAGCGGTTGGCGCAGCAGATGATGGGGGAGAGGCAGGGGCCCCGGCCGATCCCGATGGCGGCCTTCCGTCGCGGTGATCAGGTCCTCGCCTACTTCGATCTGCCGGGGGTCAATCCTGAGGACGTCGACATCACCGTCGAGCGCAACGTCGTCACGATCCGCGCGCAACGGCGTCCCGCCCACCAGGAGGGCGACGAGGTGATCGTCGACGAGCGCCCCTACGGGATCTTCACCCGGCAGGTGTTCCTCGGCGACAGCCTGGACCTGGACAAGATGACCGCGGACTACGCGCGCGGCGAGCTGTGCCTGACCATCCCGGTCTCGGAGAAGGCCAAGCCCCGGCGGATCGAGCTCCGGGCCAGCGACCAGGAGTCACAGCAGGTCATGGCGAACGCCGCCGAAGGTGGCACACGCTAGACGAGGATGAACGAGGACGCGCTGGCGGCCGGGCGAGGGCTGTGGGGCCTGGCCGCTGCGGCCTTGCACGCCGGAGCACGGGTGTCGGCTCGCCGACGACGCTGACTGCTTGCGCCCAGCCGCAGGCTCCGACTTCGCTCTTGAGACGGCCGGCCCGACCAGACCGAACAGGGTGTCCATCCATCATCCTTCCCCATTCGACTCGATCTTGTGCGGTGGCCTCAGTGGCCTCGGTGGTCCCACGGCAGCTCGGTCAGGGCAGGACGGCCCGTCCTGTTCGGGGCGGGCCGTGAGCTCCGCGCGCAGACGCCGCGCACCGCGTCGTGCAGGGAGCGTGAGCGACGGGCCGCCAGCCCACGTTGGAGGGAGCGAGACAGAATGGTGAAGATCGCATCGGAGCTGCTGGTGGAACGGCTCGCCGACTGGGGCGTCGACACCGTCTTCGGGCTCCCGGGCGATGGCATTAACGGGATCATGGAGGGGTTGCGCCGTCACCGGGACCGCGTCCGTTTCCTGCTCGTTCATCACGAGGAGGCGGCCGCATTCATGGCCACGGGCTACGCCAAGAGCACCGGGCGGCTCGGGGTTTGCTTGGCGACGTCGGGTCCTGGTGGCATCCATTTGCTCAACGGCCTCTACGACGCGCGTCTGGACCACGTCCCGGTGCTCGCCATCACCGGCATGCAGGCCACTTCGCTACTGGGGACCGGATTCCAGCAGGAGGTCCATCTCGAGCGGCTGTTCGACGACGTTGCCGAGTACAACGTGCTCGTGCACGTGCCGGTGCAGATCCCGACGCTCGTCGACAACGCCGTGCGCACCGCGCTCGCCCGCCACACCGTGAGTCACATCACCATCCCGGTCGATGTGCAGGAATCCGATGCCGACCTCAAGCCCTACGAGGGCGGGCTCGGGCTTGGCCGCACCCCGGAAACCGCGCCGATCTATCTGCAGAGCCCGGTTGTGCCCGCACAGACCGACCTGCTGCGGGCCGCCGAGGTCCTGAACGCGGAGGCCAAGGTGGCGATGCTCGTCGGCGCCGGCGCCTTGGGGGCCAGGGACGAGGTCCTCGCCGCGGCCGAACTGCTGGGCAGCCCGATCGTGAAGACTCTTCCGGGTAAGGCCGTGGTGCCCGACAGCCATCCGTTGGTGACCGGCGGCCTCGGCCTGCTCGGCACCCGGCCCTCGGAGCAGGCCGTGGAGGAGTGCAACGGGCTGTTCATGGTCGGCACCAACTTCCCCTACACCGCCTACCTGCCGGAGAAGGCGCGGGTGGTCCAGATCGAGGCCGATCCCACCCGGGCCGGCGCACGGATCGCGACCGAGGTTCCACTCGTCGGCGACGCGGCCCACACGCTGCGTGCCCTGACGCCGCTGCTCCACCACAAGGCCGGCCGGAGCTTCCTCGCCGAAGCCCAGCAGCGGATGCGCGAGTGGCGCAAGGACATGGCCGCCCTCGAGAACCCGGAGCGTGAGCCCATCCGGCCCCAGTACCTCATGCGCGTCATCGACCGGTTGGCCGCCGACGACGCCATCCTCTCCACGGACTCGGGCACGGTCGCCACCTGGGCGGCCCGCCACTTCGACATCCGGGGCGACCGCCAGTTCATGCTCTCGGGGAACCTGGCCACGATGGCGCCGAGCGTGCCCTACACGATCGCGGCCCAATGGGCCCATCCCGGCCAGCAGTGCCTCGCGTTCGTCGGTGATGGCGGCTTCGCGATGCTCATGGCGGAATTCCTGACCGCGATGCGCTACCAACTGCCGATCAAGGTCTTCGTCTGCAACAACGGGCTGCTGGCCCAGATCCTCTGGGAGCAGATGGTGCTCGGCTACCCCGAGTACGGCGTGCGCTTCCAAGGCCCCCCACCATTCGCCCCGTGGGCCGAGGCCTGCGGCGGCTTCGGCATCCGCATCGAGGAACCCGGCGACCTCGAGGACGCGGTAGCCAACGCCCTCGCCTGGCCGGGGCCGGCCCTGGTCGACGTGGTCGTCAACCCCGACGAGCCGCCGCTGCCCGCCAAGGTGAGATACAACCAGGCCAAGGGCTTCGCCGAGGCGTTCCTCAAGGGCCAGCCCCGGCGAACCGCGATCGCCGCGACCCTGTTCCGGGACAAGTACGACCAATTCAAGACCTGAGTCGTCCCCGGGCTGCCCGGTGGGGTGTCCGACAAGCCGGACGAGCCCGGGTCGCGGCTCGCACCACGGACACGCCCTACCCGAGGTGCCAGGTTCCGCGGTAGTGCTGGGTGTGGGGATCCGCACCGCGCAGGCGGCCGGACTGATGATCGGTGGCGGAGGCGGCGCCGCCGCCGGCCTGATCATGGGTGCTGTGATTTGTTCTGTCCGGATCGAGGCGCTGATCGGCGCTTTTCGCGGGTCCGCCTGGCCGGACGGTGCCGCCGGAGCGGTTTGATCGGCGACCAGCGGGTGGCCGCGATGGCCGGGATGAACCCGTTGGCCCGCCGACCTCGACGAACGTCAGAGCGATTCGGCGGCTGCCGCGGACGTCCGGCGCCCGCAGGCTCTCGATCGACAGCTCGGTCGGGGTGAGGGGCTCGGAACCTGTCTCGGTTACCGCGCCCGCCCAGGGGTACCTGCAACCGTCTGCTTCCGCGATGAGGGTTGGAGGAGTGCTGGCATGACTGCCGCGGAAACGGGTTTCAGCGACGTCGTCTACGACTTGGTCTCAGTGGAGTACCACGCCTTGAAGGGCGGGTATGTCTATGGCCAGTATGTCCGCGACGCCGAGAACGAAGGGCACCGGGAGATCGCGGAATTCTTCCGTCAGGTGACGAGGGAGGACGCAGCGCGGGCCGAGAAGTGTCATCGCTTCCTTCTCGAGCTCTCCAGCGCGAAGGCGGAATGAGCCGCGCCGACCCATCGATCTCGCGCCGGCTCGGCGCAGCTCACCGCCACGGTGGACGGGTCGTGGCGGCGAGGGAAGGGGGCCGACCAGGCCGTCGCGATCGCCCAGCTGGGGCTGACGTGCCGGAACCCGCATGAGGCCACCGGCTGAGTCGCCGAGCCTCTACCCGGAGCTTCGGCAGCCCATGGGGTGACGGAGTGCAAGATGATGAGCGCGGGCAGGTTGTCACGCAACACGGCGGCGTCCCCTTCCCACCCCTGCCTGCGCCCGCTCGGACGTCGGCACGCGTGCGACTCGGACCGCGGCGAACCTCTGTGCCGGTGATCGTGTTGTGCTCAGGGTTGTCAGCGCAGCTCGGGCAGCACCTTGTCCGCCCAGGCGTTGAAGAACGCCTCCTGGTTGTGGCCGATCTGCTGCACGTAGACCTCGTCGAACCCGGCGTCGACGTACTTCCACACGGCGACAAGGTGGCGCTCCGGATTCGGCCCATACGCGATCTGCTGGCCGACGGCCTCCTTGGACACCAAGCTGCTGGCCTGCTCGAAGTCCCGCGGCCGCGGCAGCGTCGAGGGGAGCGGCCCGGGCAACAGCTCATTGGCCCACAGCCGGTGCGCGGTCTCCAGCCCGACATCCTGGCTGTCGGCCCAGCACACCTTCATCCCGCCCTGCACCGGCTTGTCCCCGCCGCCCGAGGAGCGGAACAACTGCACCATGTCACGGTCGGGCTTGGCGGTGCAGTACCCGTCGCCGAGTCGCCCGGCCAGCCGGGTGGCGCGCGGGCCGAACCCGGCGACGTAGATCGGCACCCGCTGTTCCGGGCGGGTGTAGATCCGGGCGTTCTCGACGGTGTAGTGCCGGCCGTGATGGCTCACCTCGCGACCGGTGTGCAGCTCACGGATCACCCCGATGGCCTCTTCGAGCATCTGCAGGCGCACCGCGGCCGGCGGCCAGCGGTGACCGAGGATGTGTTCGTTGAGCGCCTCGCCGCTACCCACTCCGAGCACGAACCGGCCTTCGCACTGAACCCCCGCGGTGGCCGCGGCCTGGGCGACGAGAGCGGGGTGGATCCGCATCGTGGGGCAGGTGACCGCGGTGCTGATCGGCAGAGCGGTCACCTCGGACAGTGCCCCGATCACCGACCAGACGAACGGGCTGTTGCCCTGCGCGTCGTTCCACGGGTGATAGTGGTCGGAGATCCACAGTCGCTCGAAGCCGGCCTGCTCGGCGAGCCGCGCTTGCCGCACCAGCTGCCGGGGGCCGAACTCCTCGCAGGAGAGGAAGTAGCCGATGCTCACCATGCGGAGCGGTTACCCCTCGACCGGCCGGTGAACCGGCGAGCCCGCCACGCCGGGGAACAACCGCTGCGCAGACTGCGCGCCGACGGCCTGGGCGCACCTGCCCCGGCGGGTCCTGGCGCTGGTGCTACATCGACGAGCGCATCGTCTAGCGCGGGCTCGAACCGCCGAGCCGGGTCGCGGCGGCGGCGACGGGATCGTCGGCGAACCCGCCGTCCACCCGGCGCGGAGGAAGGCACCCAGGCCATCAGCCGGCGGCTGCTGCTGGTGGCCGGGCCTCGGAGCAAGGCCGGTCGAGTGTGCGTCCAGCACGGGCTGATCAGCGCGGTCACGGACCGGGGTGGGCGACGGCTGGTTCCTCCGGCCGGTGTGGTTCGGGGTGCCCCGCCGAGGTAACCAAGGAAATGGGATCCGCGACAAGCCATCGGCGAGGAGTGCCATGACGTACACGGTCGACAGCATGCCCGAGGCGGATCTCGCGCTGGCCGAGGAACTCGGCCGGCAGTTGCGGATCGATTCGATTCGAGCCAGCACATCAGCCGGATCCGGCCATCCGACGTCCAGCATGTCCGCCGCAGACCTGCTCGCCGTACTGGTCGCCCGGCATCTGCGCTACGACTGGGACAACCCGACCGAACCCGGCAATGATCATCTGATCTTCTCCAAGGGACATGCGTCTCCGCTGCTGTACGCGGTCTTCACAGCGACCGGGGTGATCACCGAGGACGAACTCCTCACCGGCTACCGCCGCTTCGGTTCCCGGCTGGAAGGCCATCCGACACCGGTGCTGCCGTGGGTCGACGTCGCGACCGGCTCGCTCGGACAGGGATTGCCCGACGCGGTCGGTGTCGCACTCGCCGGCAAGTACCTCGACCGGCTGCCCTACCGGGTATGGGTGCTGTGTGGTGACAGTGAGATGAGCGAAGGGTCCATCTGGGAAGCCATCGACAAGGCCGCCTACTATCGGCTGTCCAACCTGATCGCGATCGTCGACGTGAATCGTCTGGGCCAGCGCGGGCCGACCGAACTGTTCTGGGACCTGAACGCCTACGCCCGCCGCGCGCAGGCCTTCGGCGCCCGCGTGCTGCAGGTCGACGGGCATGACGTGGCCGCGATCGACCGCGTGCTCGCCGACGCCGGCAGCGGCGGGGGCGACGAACCCACGGTCGTACTCGCCCGAACGCGCAAGGGGCACGGGTTCTCCGAGGTCGAGGACCGCGAGAATTGGCACGGGAAACCGCTCCCGTCGGAGATGGCTACCCGCGCCATCATCGAACTCGGTGGCGAGCGGAGCCTGCGGGTCCGCGGGCCGGTGCCGAAGCCGTCCGGCCTCCCGGTGCGGCCGGACGCCGGGGACGCCAAGGTGAGGCTGCCGCGGTATGAGCTCGGAGCGAAGGTGGCCACCCGCAGGGCCTACGGTGACGCACTCACCGCACTCGGTGTCCGGCGTGATGTCGTGGCGATGGACGGTGAGGTCAGCAACTCGACTTACGCCGAACAGTTCGCGGCGGCGTTTCCTGAGCGGTACTTCGAAATGTTCATCGCTGAGCAGCAGCTCGTCGCAGCGGCCGTCGGCTTCAGTGTGCGTGGATACGTGCCGTTCGCCTCGACGTTCGCCGCGTTCCTCACCCGCGCCCACGACTTCATCCGAATGGCCGCGATCTCCCAGGCCGACATCCGATTGGTGGGGTCGCACGCCGGTGTGGAGATCGGTGCTGACGGCGCGTCGCAGATGGCTCTGGAAGACCTGGCCATGATGCGTGCGGTGCACGGTTCGACCGTCCTCTACCCGAGCGACGCGACGAGCGCGGCAGCTCTGGTGCAGGCCATGGCGGAGCGATCGGGAGTCAGCTACCTGCGCACCACGCGGGGCGCCTATCCCGTCCTGTACGCGCCGGAGGTGGAGTTCCCGATCGGCGGAGCGAAGGTCTTGGCCTCCTCACCCGACGACCAGATCACGCTCATCGGCGCCGGAGTCACCGTGCACACCTGTCTGGCGGCAACCGCCGACCTAGCCGCCGACGGCGTGCACGCGCGGGTCATCGACCTGTACTCGGTGAAGCCGATCGACACGGCCACTCTGGTGGCGGCGGCGAGCGAAACCGGCGGCAGGCTGGTGGTCGTCGAGGATCACCATCCCGAAGGTGGCCTCGGATCGGCCGTGCTCGAAGCCCTTGCGGCAGCGGGACAGCACGACTTCGTCGTCACCCACCTCGCCGTCACCGAGATGCCCGGCTCCGGTTCCCCCGAGGAACTGCTCGACGCGGCCGGCCTCGGTGCCGCAGGAGTTGCGCAGGCCGCACGAGCGCTGCTCGCATTCGTGGTGGCCGACGCGGATGCGTCAGAAGAATGACGGTGCTCCGGCGCCACGAAAATGGCAGTGCGGCGGCCTGCGGAGGGGGCACAGTCGCTCGGCGCGCCCATGCGGTCGGGTAAGGCGTGGAAGGGACTGCCCTCGCCCCGCCCAGCTCGTCGCAACCCGCCGGGCCCGGAGCGAGACCTGACCGATCTCCCGGTGCAAGGAGCCGTCGGCGTGAGCGAGCCGTGTCGGGCGGCGGACCAGCCCGTCACCCGAGCTGTCCGGTCTCGATAACGCTGAGCAGTGCAGCGATCGTGACCAGCGCACTGCGCAACTTCGATGAGACGGGAGCTGCTCGATTCGATGGCACCAAGGAACTCGTCGCGACCGCGGACGGCCTCCGCGAGTCGACCGACTCGAGGCCTGATCTGCTGCGCGACCTACGGCGCCGGGGTATGCGCGCCGGTGTCGCGGTCGGTGACGGCGCTGGGGGTTCTGGACCGCGTTGCCTGCCGCGGACCGCGGGATGCACGAGGGCGTCCGCCCGTGCAGCCGCTCATGAACAACTTCTTCCGGGCACGGTTCGCGATGCCCGGACTCGCCCGCCTGTTGGCGGGGCGGGTCCGGTATCGCGGGGCGAGTTCGATCTGTCCGGCCGGTGGGCCGATGAGGTGGATACGTTTTTCGGTGAGACTCGTGGGTAGTAGAGCGTGGTGAAGCTCGTGCTCGCCGGCGACACGATGCTGGGACGAGGCGTCGCCCACGTCCTGGCGGCATCGCTGCCCTCTGCACTCTTCTCCGACGAGGTGGTTGCCGCCTTCGGGGAGGGGGACCTCGGCTTCGTCAACCTCGAATGCTGCATCTCCACCCGCGGGAGGCCGTGGCCTGACCCCGCCAAGCCGTTCTTCTTCCGTGCCCCGCCGGCGGCCACCAAGGTGCTCACCCTGCTCGGCGTGGACTGCGTATCGCTCGCCAACAACCACGCCCTCGACTTCGGGACCGAGGCGCTCCTCGACACCTTCGATCACTTGAAGGCGGCAGGTATCGAGTGGGTCGGCGCGGGACCCGACATCGAACGCGCTCGCCAGCCCGTCATCCTCGAAGCCGCAGGGCTGCGGCTGGCGATCGTGGCCTTCACCGACCACCCCGCCGAGTACGCCGCTGGCCGTGGCCGTCCCGGCGTCGCCTACGCCAACCTGCGCCACGGCACCCCAGACTGGCTGCTCGACACCGTCAAGGCCGCTGCCACCGAGGCCGACGCCGTGCTCGTCTCGCCCCATTGGGGCCCCAATATGCGCGTGTCACCCCTGCCGTATGTCCGGCGGGCCGCCGGCGAGCTTCGTGGCGCCGGCGCCACCCTGGTGGCGGGGCACTCCGCCCACGTGTTCCAGGGCGTGGAGGATCAGATCCTGTACGACCTTGGCGATTTCATCGACGACTACGTCGTCGACATGACGTTGCGTAACGACCTCGGTCTGCTGTTCCTCGTCACCCTCGACCCCAGGCCCCAGCGGCTCGAGGCCATCCCCCTGGCACTGGACTTCTGCCACACCCGACTGGCAGCCGCGACGGGCGACGAGGCCGCCTGGGTGCGTCAGAGGTTCCGATCCCTCTGCGCCGAGTTCGGCACCGACGTCGCCGAACACCGCGGTCGTCTCGTCATCGAATGGGCGGAGTCGCGCACCGTGGAGGAGGATCTCGAAGAGGCGCTCGTGCCGGGTGGGCACGTCGACAATGGCGACAACGATCCCCCCGACGTCGACAATCCCTGAGCAAAGCCTCATCGACGCGGACGACCGCCGCCACGAGGAGCACCTGCATCACCTCGAGACGCATCCGGGGCCGTTGGTGGTCCCGACCTCATCGCCAACGCGTCGGCGGTCGCACGAACGGCCGGAGTGCTGCGCTGAGCCCGAATCCGGCCAAGCCCGTCATCGTGGTCAGCACCGTCCGGGTGCGTAGCCGAACCCGCATATGCATCCGCATACGTCTGCGCATACGCATGCGCAGACGTAGCCGCGTCACCGTCCGCGGGCGCCGCTGACGGGTTGGCTGGTCGGGCGTCGCGAAGACCGGCGGGAGCGTCGCGAGCGCACCGCTCTCGGCGGCGGGAGGTAGGCCGCCGAGAACGAACTCGAAGCGGAGCTTCTGCTGCCCGGTCGCGGACGCGCTCGCCGCGTCCGCGACCGTTGCGAACGCGGCCGCGGCACGGTCGGCCGGCCCGTGGTCGTCCTCAGTGGACGGGACAGGTCACGCGACTGCAGCCGGGCTGACAGCACGGCTCGCCGCCCGGCGCCGCCGCATCCAGGTCGAACAGCCAGTTCTCCAGGCATCGGCGCAGGTAGGGCACGCCCTCGGTGTAGCCCGAGCCGTGCGCGGAACCGAGCATCGCGGCCGCCAGCGAGTAGTGGGTCGTCTTCCACCGCTGATGGCCGGCCTCCAGCTGCTCGACGGCACGGGTGAGCTCGGCGGCCGCCGGTCCGCGCGCGCACAGGTCCTGCCAGGCGCGCGAGAAGTTGTCCAGGCCCGGCGCCTCGGCCCGCACCGCCGGCACGTTGTCGAACGCCTCGGAGAACAGCCGCTGCGCGCTCGGTGTCCCGCACGCCAGCTCGAAGCGCTTGTACGCCTCGGACTGGATCGCGCTCGCCCCCTCGGTGTACTGCCGGAACGCGTGGAACGCCGCCGGGCGCATCGTCGCGACCAGCCGGAACAGCATCGCGGCCCGGTCGAACACGTCGACGGCCCGCCGCACCCGCGCCGTCGCGGTAGTGAGGTAGCCCAGGCGCAGCGCCTGCGTCGCCGCCCGCAGCTCGTCGGTCAGCGTCGTGAAGACCATCTCGTGGGCCTGCAGCGCACGGATGAAGAAGTACTCGTCGTGCTCGATCGATACCGGCAGTGCCGTCAGCCCGAACCATTGCTCGACGACGGCATCGGCGCGGTCGCCCGGCAGCCAGTTGAGGTCCAGCACCGGGCGGACGGCCGCGACGAAGTGCGCGGCGTGACGGACCCGGGTGTCACGCGTGCGGTCGTCGAGCTGGGTCGACCGGCGCTCGTACCGCAGGACGTCGGCCATGAGCAGCGCGGACATATGCTCGGCATCGACGCCGAGATCGGCCCGCACCAGCTCGACGAGCGGGAGCGCGAGGTAGGTCTGGTTGCGGAAGCGGTCACGGCGGCGGGCGAGCACCGCGTCGAGGAACGCGTCGAGAAAGGCATCGCGGCCGCGGTGCCGCCGATGGAGGGCGTCGAGGGCGCCCAGCAGGCCGTCGGCGAGGTGATGCCGGCCGGTCCGACGCACCTCGTCCGTGACGAGCCGGGCCAGCCGGAGAGCCTCGGGCTCCGCGTGACGCCACCGCTCGATCTCTCCGAGGAGCCCGACGTCGCCGGCCTGCCGGTCGGTGCGGTCGGCGGATGTGGTGCTCATGGGACTCCCGGGCCTGAGGTGGGGGCCTTTCGGACGACGTCAAGGCTCCGGTGCCCTCGGCCTCGGCACGATCGGGTGGGCACGTGTCTTGGGCGGGGCGATCCCTCGGATCGAGGTGGGGCCGTCCCCCGAGCGAGGTCGAGGTGCGCGGCCAGGCCTCCCGAACCGGCCGGCAACACGGCCGTGCAACCGATCCGACTCGGCCACCGCAGGATCGGCCGCCGCCGGCGGGACGGTCCCGTCACCTGATCAACCGCACCTCCACCACGTCGGCGATCGCGTCCTCGCTCAGCAAGATCCCGCTCAGTACCGACTGCTCCGCGATGAGGTCCTGCGGCGGCGGCTGGTCGCACGGGGGACAGGCCCGCGCCACCTTGTCCGTCCGCACCGGACATGCACGCCCGGCCGGCCGCTTGCCGGTCACCGCCCTCGCGGCCGCGCTGTGCTGCGGGATCACCACCGGTTCCGCCGGCGGCTGCAGCGGGGCCCGTCGGCGCGGGCGACCTCCAGGGCCCGCTGGTGGATCTCTGTCGACGACATGGGTGCGGAACCGGCGGTGGCCTCCCCACCGGTGACCGGCGGCGCCGGCAGGGGCGGGGCGGAGCGGGCCGCTCGGATCTGCTGGCGCGCCTGCTCCCACAGCGCGCGGGCGGCCTCGCGGCCGGCGACCGATCCCGGCCGCGCCGCGGCGGGGCGCTGCTCGTGGACCTCGCCCGCCACCCGGTGAACGAGCTGCCCGGCCACAGCGGCCCGGTCGGCCCGGCTGACCGCGAGGTGCCCGGGCTGTGGTGAGGGCGCGACGGCGGGCGCCGGGGAAGCCGCGGCGGAGACCTGCTGGGGCGGCGAAGCCTCGGCAACGGGGGAGCAGCGTCGGGCGGCGCGGCGCGCGACTGCTTCGGCTTTCAGTCTCAGGTGGTCGCCGCGGATGCCGACGACGGCGGCGGGGAGCTCGTGGAGGCGGCCTTTCCAGGGTTTGAGCCGGTGGCCGAGGACGCGGAGTGGGTCGGTGGCACCGCGCAGGGCGTCGCCGCGGTGGTGGTCGGGTCGGTCGGGGTGGTGGTCGAGGGCGTGGAGGATCCCGGCCACGCAGGCTCCGGCGCCCCACCAGGGCCGGAGCAGGGCCCGGGCGCGCCACAGCGGCACCCGGGATACCCCCCGGTGGTCGAGGCCGATGCGTTTGAACAGGCACAGTGCTGCGGCGGTGCGTTCGGCGGGGGTGTCGGGGACCTGGAACACCGGCCAGTCAACGACACATTGACTTGCCGGGAGTGGCCGTCGGCCGCCCTGCAAGGGCTTACTACTCACGTAAGACAGGGGGAGATCGCCAGTTTGATCCACAGGCCCGGTGTCCTCGGGCTCCGGGGGGGCCGGCGCTGCCGGGGGAGTGTCGGTGACCAGGGCGTAGGTGGGGGTGCGGTTGGTGCGCGAGCCCAGGAACGCCGCGGACGCGCCGCACTCCACGACCACGACCAGTCCGATGTCGCGGGCCCAGGCCAGCACCCGGGAGACCGTGCGGGCGGCGCGGTCTCCGGCGTCACCGAGCCGCTGCGCGGTGACCCCGGTGACGAGGCCGGTGGACCAGTCCATCGAGTTGACCAGCCGGCGCAGGATGTGCAGCCAGCTGCGGCGCTTGTCGGCCCGCCAGTCCTCGGCGTCGACGAGCCGCTCGACGCGGCGCCAGGCCTCGGCCTGGTCGACCATGACGCGCCAGCCGGTCTCGATGAAGTGCCGCCAGCCCGGATGCGGCCCCCACCGGCCGGAGTCGACGCGCGCGCAGGCCCGCCGGCGGCCGTAGGCCAGCGCGCGGGCGGCGGAGCGGCTGAGGTCTCGGCGGACGGCGCGGGGGAGCGGCCGCCCCGGGGGGCGGCTCGCCGGACGCGGCGGCTGGACGCGCGCCGCGCGGCCGCGCGGCGTCCGTGGCCGCCGGCGGGCCGCCCGCAGCGTCGGGGGGCCGTTCACCCCGAACGAGCCGGGGGTGGCGCGGCGCCCGGGCTGGGCGCCGTGGAACAGGCACTCCCGGCCGCCCGGGCCGGTGGCGAGGACGAACGCGCCGTCGCGGTAGCACTCGGCGCACCAGCCGGTGACGGGTTCGAACGGGGTCGGGCCGTGTCGGGATGGCAAATAGCCCGGCCCAGGGGTTATCGTGGGCACGCGAAAGCGCCCCTTCCTTGGCAGGTGGGGAAATCGCTCCGGCTAAGCCGGGGCACCAGCGCCGACCGGGTGGCCGCCCGTGTCGACGCGAACTTCAGACGAGGCGGCCCCTGTGGCGGGGGCCGCCTCGCTCCTTGTTACGAGGCCTTGGTCAGCGGCAGTTCCTCCTGCTGGCTGGTGGTCTTGGGTCGGCAGTAGTCCGGGGCCGGACGCCCGAGGCTTTCGGCGATCATCCGCGTGACCACGTCGGTGACCGGGATCCCGTCGCGCTGGGAGATCCGCTCCACCTCGGCGTGAAACTCCGCGGGCATGCGGACGGGCACCTGGACGCGGGCGCCCTTCGACTTGCGGCCGGGCTTACGCCGCTGCGGAAGGCTCTCCATGGGCAGGAGTTATACCGGTGATGACCTCGCGGCGGCGTGAGACGCGCCGAGAAAGCTGAATCCGATTCTGGTTGGAGCGGCCGGGTCTCGCGGACCCGGCGCCGGGCGTCGACGGCAATCAGCCGGTGGCGCGTGCTGTCGCTGCGCCGACCGGCAGGCCAGCCCCCGGGCAGCGGCCCCCGGTCCCACCCGGTCCGCGTGCGCACCGACGCCCGCGCGTCCGACGGCCTACCGGGCTCGGTCGGGGCGGCCACCCCGACGCTGGACCAGAGGCTGCAGGCGACCGCGTGCAGATGGGCATCGAGCGCGGGCCCTGACCATCGCCCGCAGCCGAGAGGGCGCTGCGGGACCGCCACGACGCGCGGGCCCGCCCGGCTGCCGGCGCCCATGGGGAGCCGCGCCGGCAGCAGAGCAGCCCGCACACCCGCTGCGAGAACGGGACATCCCGACCGGGCACGTGACGACGCACCGGGCCGGGCAGGCGTGTGTTGATCAGGACGCGCGCTACTATCGGAGCGCGCAGGCAAGCGTGTGCGCCTCCCTTCGGGGAGGGGCTGGGTGCCGGAGCTCGCTACTCCGCGGATCCCGTGACGTGGGCCCGTTCCTCTTGCCGGAGGGACGGGCCCCAACCTTTCCCGGGCCCGGCTGCACTCAACCCATGTGGAGTTGGCTCTGAGTGGTGGCTGATCAGGCGGTCTGGTCGAGTTCCTCCTGCACGGTGAAGGGCAGCTCACTGCGGTGGGCCATGCCGATCCGCTGGAGCTCGAGGAGCAGGTCGCTGTAGGACACCCCGAGGGTGTCGGCCAGCTCCCGGAACCGGGCCGCCTCGTCGGCGGGCATGCGGGTGGCGAACAGCTCCCGCGCGCCCTTGGACGGACGCCCGGCACCCTTGTGCGCGCGTCGCGCCCGCCGCGTTTCCATGGCGCGCATCCTGGCATCAATAACTGTTACGGAACCGCACGACGCGCCGAGACCGTTCGGGGGAGCCTGCAGCAATTTCTGTAACCGCGCCTCGGGTCAGTAGGGCCATGCTCCGGCATCGAGCAGCCGACACGTTGCGCCGAACAGGGTGGCCACCAGCTTCGGATGTAGCTGAGTCGGGGGTGCTCGAGCAGGCCGATGTGGACGGCGCGGTCCGGGCCATGCCCACCAGGGGACCCGAGCCTCTGGAACGGCCGTCCGATCGACTATCTCGATGCCGACATCGAGAACGGGAACGCCGAGCGCGTGGCGGTGCACGTCGGCCACCCCGCACGGGGCCGGGGTGAGCGTCGCCCGAGTCCGCGCCGGGTACCGGCGGGCACCTCATGCATCCGTGGGACGGCGGCACTGCGACGACTGCGATCTTGACTTGTTGCCAGGGGCGAGGTCATTCCGGGCCGGCCTGTCAGTGTCCGGCGCCGCTCGCGGCGCGACCGACAACTCCAGTGGCGGCAGGCGCCGCGATCTGTGAGCAAGTCCGGCGCCGACGTATCACCACCCACCCCGCCGTGCGTTGAGTCGCAGTACAACTGCGGGGATACGGAGCGTCAACGTATCATTTTCATCGGGATCAGAGACCACGATATGGCGGCAACGAATCACTGCCGCATGGTCTGGCGGCGAGTGCCGGTGTCGTAGGTCGGGCCCCCGGGGCTCGGCGCGGAGACCGGTAGCTACAAGTCCGCTCTGGCGGAGCGCTGTGCCGGCGGGTCAGGTCAGTCCGGCTCGACCACCCGCGCCCACAGGCCCATGGCGCCGGGGGAGAGGGGCGCGGCGTCGGCACCGCCGCTCCGTGTCCGCCGGCTCCCTCTTGCTGATCACCGGTGAAGTCGCCGCGGGGGTCCCGCCGGTGCTCCATCGCACTGTCCACAGTGCCGGGTTCCGGTCGGCCGATGGGTCGGCCGCGAGGCCACCCGCCAGCGGTCGTCGACCTCGCGCCGTCGGAACGACACCGGGGTGCAACGGGGGAGTTGCCCGCCGCAAGCCCGCCCGGGCGGCTGGCGCCCCACCTGAAGCCGCGGCCTTCGGCCGCGCCGGCCCGGCACCCCGCATGCAGCATCAATCCGTCATACGGAGTTTTGGATCCTTCTTGACACAACCCACGCCGGGCCCGGAGAGCCTCGTCGGCCAGAAGGCTGGCCGACGGTGTGGCCCGCGCCGGCGCCGGGCTGTGGGGTCCATCGGCCCTGCAGGGCGCGGGCCAGTTCCGCCCACCCGGTCTCCAGCGCCGGCAGCTGCTGCGTACCAGTGACGCCCACCGTCAAAGATCTTCAGTAAGGAGCGCGGCCGAAGATATTGCCCGCTGGGGCGTACCGACAGACCAACGCGATATTGGTGGGCCAATATTTGGCTGAGGGAGCCTTCCCGCAACCGATGCGCCGGGTGTCTCTCCACACCATCTGGGTGTAATGAAGGTAGGAGGCTCCTCCGGCTACCGGGGTAGGATACCTGTAATTGGCCTTCTCCTTGTACCAGAACTGCACCCCTGCTTCGACCGTGCCGAAGTCGGCGATGTTTTCACCCTGCCCTGAGGTTTGAGCCCCGCCGTGGCATTCGGAGTGCTTAGAAGGTCCGATGATATCCGCCCATCCCTGCGCCCCATTGGCAAGGGAGCTGTCCCAGGTCAGCGGCGTCAGCGTCGGCGGCACCGTGAGTTCGGCGCGAGCTTGATTGTGCAGTCGGAGTATCGATTCCTGCTCGGCGGCGCTGATCTTCGAGGCGGCCGTGGTATTCGAGGCCGGCGGGCACCCCCCCTGCGCCGCGGCCGAACCACTCACGGGCAGCATCATTGCCCCCGCCGCGGCCACCACGGATGCTCCCAATGCGACACATCGTTTCCGGCGGCCCGTGATCGTGGATCCCCTGGTCATGGTGCTCCCTTCGTGTCCGCCTCGGTGAAGCGCTGTGCTCCGTGCATGAAATGCCCAGCGGTATCCACCTCGTGCGGCACTGGGCTGAGCAGGGGCCGCAGTGATCGCCGCGATCCCGGTTGATCGGTCGCCACCCGCCCCGACGAAGCGCCCAGTAACGGCCGGCCGACAATCGCGGTGCACGCGCCGCCTCGCTAGAGGCGATGGTCCTGGCTCCTGCTCGCGGCGTCGCCTGCCGCGTGGCCGGTACGCCGTGATGCCCGGCAGCCACCTGAGCGCGGTCGCCAAGCCGGAGCCTGGCGCGGCGATCGCCGGCTCCTCGCCGCCGACAGCGTCCGGGTTACGCAACCGCCACAGCGTGGACCTGGCGGGCGTCTGGTGGTTCCTCGGCCGCGGTTCCGTTCGCTGGCGCGCCGGGAGAGGTATGCCGGCGCCTGATGAGGGGCGGGCGGCAGGTGAGCGGGGGCGCGATGGCATCGCACGCGACGTCACCGCGGTGAGACTCCCAGGTCAGTGGGGCTGCCGGCGGGCCCGCTTCACCTCGCGATCGACGGCCCAGGCGTCGGCGACCGGCCCGATGTGGCCGAGCTTGTCGGGGTTGATCACCCCACGGATGGTCTGGATCTTCCCGTCGAGCACGTCGAGGGCCAGGGCGTAGAGCACCTTGCCGTCCCGGTCGCGGAAGATCGCGCCGGGCTGGCCGTTGACCTCGTGCGGCTCGAACGACACGTCGATCCGGATCAGCCAGGGGAAGACCGCGCCCAGCACTCGGGCGACGTTCT
>NZ_JAAXKZ010000117.1 GCF_012911875.1 Pseudonocardia bannensis
TGCTGGTGGTGGCGCTGGCGGGCTGGCTGCTGCTGCTTCCACGGGTGCTGCGGCACTGGCGCCTCCCGGCGGTCGGTGCCGGTTTCCTGGTCTGTGTGGCGACCCAGGGCGTCGTCGTCCTCGCCGGCACGTCGGCGCCGCCCGGGCGGGTGGGATGGATCTGCGTGCCGGGGCTGGCGGTGTTCGTCCTCGGGCTGGTCCTCTACGGTTTCGTGCTCGCCCGGTTCGAGCTGGGCCAGCTTCGCCGCGGGGCGGGTGACCAGTGGGTGGCCGGTGGGGCGCTGGCGATCTCCGCGCTGGCCGGCGCGACCCTGGTGACGGCGACGTCGTCGTCGGGAGTGCTGGGCTGGTGGCCCGGCCTGCACGAGGCGGTGCGCTCGGCGGATCTGATCGTGCTCGGGCTGGCGCTGGCCTGGTATGCGGTGCTGGCCGCTTCCGAGCTGCGCTGGCCGCGGCCGGTCTACGACGCGCGCCGCTGGTCGACGGTGTTCCCGCTGGGCATGACCGCCCTCGCCTGCATGACCACCGCCTCCGCTACCGGCGTGGGCTGGTTACGGCCGTTGGGCGAGGTGCTGGTGTGGCCGGCTCTCGCAGCGTGGATCGCGGTGGCGGCCGGCGCCGCCCGCCGGATGACGCCACCGGCCCGACGTTGCTGATCACAGCCCCCGCGCAGCGCGAGCGATGCTTCCCGGTGCGGTAGCGGCACCCGCGCCGCCCTGCGCGACGAGGCCGGACGGGGCGATCAGACGTTGACGGTGTCCCCGTCGTACGCGAGGGAGTCCACGGGGTCCACCGGCCAGGCCTCGAGCCCGGGCTCGGCGAGGACCTCCGGGGGAAACGCCGGCGGCACCGGCTCGCTGCTGCTGCCATCGAAGTTGATGACGGCGACGGACGGGCTGCCGTGGATCCACCCCCAGCCCTCCCACAGCGCGAAGAAGCACCCCTGGTCGGGCGCGGTGTGCCGGGCCAGCACGCCGCACAGGATGCGCAGCGCGTCCGGTTGGAGAGTGCCCACCTCCGGCTCCGCGCCCGGCCAGAGCATCGTCTTGGTCAGCGCGGTGCCGGTGCGCGTCCGGACCTGTGTCTCGACGACCCCGGCGATCGCGTGCCCACTGCATCAGCGCGTGCGGTCGCCGGCCCGTCGCCTCACACACCTCCGCCCAGCGCGCCGCCGGACGGTCGTGGTCGGGGTCGTCGGGCACCGGGTGCAGGATCCGCGCGTACGCGGCGTACCCGCGGGGAGCGACCGACCCCACCGAGCCACCGAACGGCCCGAGCCGAGGCGCGATCCAGTCGGCCACGGTCACATCGGTCACCGGCTCCGGCGCGCTCTGGCCATGGCGATCATCATGGCCGCTGCCGCCCCGTTGTCCAGGTGGGTGGCAAGCGGGTCCGCGGGTGGCGCTGACCGCTCCCTAGGCCGTGCCGTCCGGACCGCCGTTAGGTACCGCTCACCTACCTGTCAACTCTTGCACATCTGTTCAGGTCTTTGATTACATCCGTGGATCACGGAAGCGGGCCGGCAGGGTGGGAGATCACATGAGACCGATGGGCCGGCAGCTGCGCCCACCATCCGGGGTGTCCCGACGTTCGGTGCTCCGCGGGGCGCTGGCCGTGACGGCCCTTCCGGCCCTGGCCGCGTGTGCCCCGGCCGCCCCGGCACCGGACACCGCGGCGCTCACCGTGACCGACCTGGCCGGACAGACGCTCACGCTGGACGGCCCCGCGCGCCGGGTCGTGACGATCCCGCTGCCCGCCGCCTCGATGGTCGTCGCGGTCCACGGCGGCCCCGACGTCCTGGTCGGGATGAACGCCGCGTCGCTCGCCGCCATGCGCAGCAGCTACCTCGGTGCGGTCCACCCGCAACTTCTCGCGCTGCCGAGCGACGTGGCGGGCAGCGACTTCGCCCCCAGCATCGAGAGCATCCTGCGGCTCTCGCCGGACGTGGTGATCCAGTGGGGCAACCGGAGCAGCGGCATCATCGAGCCGCTGCGCAACGCCGGGCTGCGGGTCGCCCAGCTGACCTACGGCACCCAGGAGGACCTCGAGGGTGCCGCCCTGCTGTACGGCCGGTTGCTCGGCAGGCAGGACCGGGCCGAGCGGATGGTCACCGGCATGCGGGAACGGCTGCGGGCGGTGCGCACGCAGACGCCCGGCCTCGCTGCCGCCCGGCCGAAGGTGCTCTACCTGCGCACGGCCGAACGCAGCCTCACCGTGGGCGGCGGGGCGTCCTACAACCACTTCGTCATCGACCTGGCCGGAGGGGTGAACCCCGCCGCGGACATCCCGGCCGAGCAGGCCGAGGTGGACCTCGAGCGGATCCTGGCCTGGGATCCCGACATCATCCTGGTCGGCACGTTCGACGCCGCCACCCCGGCGACCCTCTACGCGAACCCCGCGCTGGCCGGTGTCCGCGCGGTGCGCGAGCGGCGCGTCTACAAGGTCCCGGTGGGCGGGTACCGGTGGGATCCGCCGAGCCAGGAGTCGCCACTGATGTGGCGCTGGCTCGCCGGCCTGGTGCACGGGACCGGGGCGCCGGGCCTGCGCGCCGAGGTCGTCGCCGAGTACGAGTTCCTCTACGGCCGCGGGCCGACCGAGGCTCAGCTCGACACGATCCTGCAGACCGTGCCCAACGCCGGATCGGCCGGGTATGCGAACTTCGGTCGGTGAGCCGGCGACCGCCGCCGACGCGACGGGCTCCCGGCGGAGCTGGGCGCTGGTCGTGCTGCCGGTCGGCGTCGTCGTGGTGGCCGTCGCGGCGCTGGCGGTCGGGCGCTACACGGTGCCGTTCGACCGGGTGCTCGCGATCCTGCTCGGGCAGTTGCTGCCGCTGCCGCCGACCTGGACCGGCACCGAGGCCACCACGGTCCTGCAGGTCCGATTGCCCCGGGTGCTGCTCAGCATGGTCGTGGGCGCGGGCCTCGCCGTGTGCGGCGCCGTCCTGCAGGCGGTCTTCCGCAACCCCATCGTGAGCCCGCAGATCCTCGGGGTCTCCTCCGGTGCGTCGTTCGGCGGGGCGCTCGCGATCATCCTGGGGCTGGGCTACGCCGCGCTGGTCACCGGCGCGTTCGCGTTCGGCCTGCTCGCGCTGGTCGCGGTGTACCTGGTGAGCCGGGTGGGCGGGACGGCGCCGCCGCTGATGATCGTGCTGTCCGGCATCGTCGTCGGCGCCTTCTTCACCGCGCTGGTGTCGTTGCTGACCTATCTGGCCGACCCCTACGACGAACTGCAGTCGATCGTGTTCTGGCTGCTGGGCAGCCTGGCCACCGCCACCTACGCCAAGGTCGCCGTCGCCGGGGTGCCCGCCGTGGCCGGGGTGGTGCTCATCCTGGCGCTGCGGTGGCGGATCAACGTGCTGTCCCTCGGCGACGAGGACGCCGCGACGCTCGGGCTCCGCCCAGGGCCGACACGCTGGCTGCTGCTGACCACCGTGGCCGCCGTCGTCGCCGGGGCCGTCGCGGTCAGCGGCGTGATCGGCTGGGTCGGGCTGGTGGTGCCGCACCTGGCCCGGCTGTGGGTCGGGCCCGACCACCGGGTGCTGCTGCCGGTGACGGTGCTGATCGGCGCCGCCTACCTCACCGTGATCGACACGCTGACCCGCACCATCGGGGCCGCCGAGATCCCCCTCGGGGTGCTCACCGCGGTGATCGGGGCGCCGGTCTTCCTGCTTCTGCTGCGCCGCAGCCGCCGCCGGATGTGGGCCGATGCTTGAGCTCGAGGACCTCGGATTCGCCCACCCCGGCGGCGACTGGCTGTTCCGCGGGGTCCGGCACCGCCTGCGCGCCGGGGAGATCACGACGGTGCTCGGCCCGAACGGGCGGGGCAAGACCACACTGCTGCGCTGCATCGTCGGGCTGACCGCTCCCACCCGGGGCCGGGTGCGCAGCCACGGGCCGATCGGGTTCGTCCCGCAGAGCCACCAGACGACGTTCGCCTTCCGCGTCCTCGACATGGTGCTGATGGGACGGGCCCGGCACCTGAGGCCCTTCGCCTCGCCCGGGCGCCACGATCGGCGGATCGCGCTGGCCGCCCTCGACCGGGTCGGGCTCATCCATCTCGCCGAACGCGACTACCCCACCCTCAGCGGCGGCGAGCGCCAGCTCGTTCTCATCGCCCGGGCGATCGCCGCCGACGGTCGGGTACTGGTGCTGGACGAACCGGCCTCGGCGCTGGACCTGCGCAACCAGGGCCGGGTGCTGCACCTGCTCCGCGGCCTCGCCGACGACGGGATGGCGGTCCTGCTGACCACCCACCATCCCGACCACGCCGTGGAGATCGCCGACACCGCGATGCTGATGTTCTCCGCGGACGACGTGCGCGTCGGGCCCGCGCCCGACCTGCTCACCGAGGACGCGGTGGGGGCGCTGTACGGGGTGCGGGCCCGCACCCTCGCCTTCGACGACGGCGGCCTCGCCCGCACGGTGATCGTCACCCGGCACGAGCCGCCGGAGCCCGGATCGTCCAACCGCCCCGTCCCCGGAAGTCGGCCCCCGGTCGACACCGGCGGCGCCCGACACAGATGAGGACCGCCATGTCCCCGCTGCCCCCGCTTTCTCAGGTCGCGTGCACCGTCCGGCCGTGGGCGCAGTTCCCCCTGGACCGTGCCCTGCGCGGCATCCGCGCCGCGGGATTCGACGCGGTCGCGCTGCCCGTGCACGGGGTCACCGAGGTGATCACGCCCGACACCCCCGCGGCTGCGGCGGCCGAGGTGGGCGATCAGATCGCCGGCCACGGCCTGACGCTGTCGGTGCTGAGCCACTCCGCGGCCCTGGACCGCTCCGACGCCGAGGCGCTCGCCGCGCTGCGTCGCCAGATCGAGCACTGCGCCCGGCTCGGCGTGCCGGTGCTGGTCGACATGAGCTGTACGGAACCGGCCGCCTACGAGCGCTACCTGCGGCTGATGCGGGCCGGCGCCCCGCACGCCGCCGAGCACGGCGTGACGATCGCGGTGAAGCCCCACGGTGGTCTCACCCGCACGGCCGCGGACCTGCTCGCCGTGGTGCACCGGGTGGACCACGAGGCGTACCGGATCTGCTGGGACCCGGGCAACCTCGTGCACTACGGCGGCGAGCCGTCCGCCCGGGGACTGGCCGAGGTGGCCCCGTGGATCGTCGCGGTCGGGGCCCGGGACCATCCGGGCCGCGGCGTCGGCCGTGGCGCGACGACGGGCGCGATGCCGCCGGCGATCACCCCGGGCGACGGGATCGTCGACTTCACCGGGCTGTACCGGACGTTGCGCGAGCACGGCTTCGCCGGCCCCAGCGCGGTGGAGAGCGTGACCCGGCTCGGCACCGTGGAGGCCCTCGACTCCGAAGCGGCCCGGGCACGGGAGGTCCTGTGCGCAGCCGCCGAGGGCCGGCCCGCCCCGCAGCGGCCGGCGAGCCGCTTCGCCCGGCGATCCTGCTCCCGGATCGCGCGCGCGGGCGACGAGGAGCTCGTCGGGACGGCGAGGTACTTCGACCGGTTCCTGCTCGTCGAGCTCCCGCTGCCCTGGCCGCCCGGGATGGGGACCCCGGTCTGGGAGACCGAGCGGGTACCGGAGCCGCTGCGGGCCGCGCTGCGCGCCGCGACCCGGCGGACCCAGGACCTCGGGTACGAGATGAAGACCATGGCGCTGGCCCCGGACGAGGAGTACTCCCGCCCGGGCCACACCCGGGTCCTGCGGTTCGACCGCCCGCCCGGGCCCACGGCCGGGCTGACCCGCTCCGAGTACCACGTCCCCGACGGCGACGCGCCGGCGCTGATCGACGCCCTGTTCGCCCCGGGACCCGCGCCGCTGGAGCGGTTCGCCGGCGCCCGGGTCGACGAGGTGGTGCGGGACCTGATCGTGTGCACCCACGCCTCGGTCGATGCGTGCTGCGGCACGTTCGGCTACCCCCTCTACCGGCAGCTGCGGGCCCGGCACGGGTCCGGCGGCCCGGTCCGGGTGTGGCGGGTGAGCAGCTTCGGCGGACACCGGTTCGCCCCCAGCGTGATCGACCTGCCCGAGGGCCGGTACTGGGGCAACGTGTCCGTCGAGCGGATGGATGCCCTGGTCGATCGCACCGGGCCGGTGGAGGACGTCCTGGACATGTACCGCGGCTGGGGCTGCCTGCGGCATCGGCCCGAGCAGGTCCTGGAAAAGGAGCTGTTCCGCCGGGAGGGATGGAGCTGGGTCGGACGCCGGTTCGATCTGGACACCCTCGACGTGGACGGCCCACGCATCCGGTTCCGGGCGACGGCACAGGGCCTCGACGGCTCCGAGCGGTACGAGGCGGTGGTGGCCCACACCGGCACCCTCCCGGTGCTGATCGGCTGCGACGGCACCGCCGGTCAGGTCGAGCGCTATGCCCTCGAAGTCCTCGAACGCGCCGGCCGCCGGGTGACCGTGTGAGCCGCGACGAGGACGGGATCGCGGCGCCCGACGGCTGGGCCCGCCTGGCCCGGACCACCGCCCGGGGCGGGGCGCCCGCCCACGCACGCCGTGACGATCACCGGTGCAGCCGGCGCCGCACCGTGCGGCCCGCTTCGCGCGCCTGCCTCCGGACGGTTCTCGCCGACCGGTCCAGCTCACGCACCGGCCCCTTCCTGCGCCATCGGCGGACCTGCTTGCGCACGCCCTTCCTGACCTCGCGCGGCCGCGGCAGGAGCAGTCCGAGGCCCACTCGGTACAAGCGGAGCGCAGCCAGACCCAGTAGCAGGCCCACGGGCAGAAGCAGGACCGTCACGGAAAGGACGAGCGCGAGGAGGAGAAGGATCGTGGCGACGAACCAGATCAGCACGGCCCCGAGGACCCGGAGCGCCCTCATCTCGGGCTCCGCGGAAAGCCGACGATCCCCCGCGACCCGGGTCGCCACATGGTCGGCCTCCTCGTCCGCACCGGCCGACCGTCGCAGCGCCCTGGCGACTGGGGGCCGACCGGTTCGGACAGGGAATAACCGCTGCTCGCAGGTTCCAATCCAGGCGAAACGTCTCCCTGTGCGCACCGGGCGGTCCGAGCCGAACCGACCGGCCCGATGGCTGCGATCAGCCGCCGCTCGAGTCCGATAACGAGACCTGTGGCAGCAGCGAGCGGCGACGGCCGGCTGGCGTCTCACGCGTGATACAGTCCCGTCATGGACGAGGTCACGATCCGCGATCTCCGCAACCATGGCGGGGAGGTGATGGACCGGGTCGAGCATGGTGAGACATTGACCGTGACCCGCTCCGGGGTGCCGGTCGGGGAGCTGCGGCCGCTGCCACGTCCTCGGATCACGGCGAGCACGCTGCTGGCGCGGTGGCGCTCGGTTCCGGCGGTGGATGCACAGGCCTTTCGCGCAGACGTGGACGCGGCGCTGGACCCGTCGCTGTGACCGCTCCGGTGGCGGGACTCCTGGACACCAGCACGGTGATCAACCTCCCGCGCCTGACCGATGCGAGGGCACTGCCCGACGTGCCACTGATCTCGACCATCACCCTCGCGGAGCTGTCGGTGGGCCCACTGGTGGCCACCTCGGAACGGGAGCGCGCCAACCGGCAGGCGGTCCTGCAGCAGGCCGAGGCGGACTTCGACCCGCTGCCCTTCGACGCCGCGGCGGCGCGGGCATTCGGGAGGGTGGCCGCCGCGCTGGGACGGAGCGGGCGCAAGCCCCAGGCGCGCGCGTACGACGCGATGATCGCCGCGGTAGCGCTCGCCCGCGGCTTGCCCGTGCACACCAGCAACCCGGATGACTTTGCGGGCATCGACGGGCTGACGGTCGTCCCCGTCCCCGTTCCTGAGTGATCCGTTCGACCGGCGCTGCTGCCGTTCACGACGCAGCTCTCGGAACTGCACGTGGCAGCGCCCGATGAGGACGGTCGGGGAATCCGCAGCCGGCTCTTCTTCGGGGATGGGTGAGGCCGGCGCTCGGCAGCGGTTCGTCCCCGACGGGAGCGATGCGGCGTTCGGCAAACGCCCGCGAGACTGACGCCGGCCAGACGGCTTCCCCGTGCTGAGGGCCGCGAGGGAAGCTTCGCCGCCAGGGCGCTACGACGGGGCCCGACGACGATCACATGCAGGGCATTGGTTCCGTCTTCGATCGTCGCGCGTCCGCAGCCCGCTGCACCGCCTCGCAGCCCGTCAACGCGGCGGCCTTCGTCTCGTAGGCCTCACCGGACGCGACGACCTGACCGTTGCCGGCCTTCGGCCGAAGCCGCCCGGCCGGACGAACGGGCAGATGAGGGGCCTGCAGCGGCCGAGCCCGCCATGTCGGTGGTGATGGGCATGAAGGCGCCCGAGACGTTTTGGCTGCCGGGTCACGGATACCCGAGCCGATCCCGCGGTCCACGACTGGAGGTGTGATGGCGAACGGCTCGTCCACCATGACCGGCCGGGCCGCCGGGCGTTCCGGGGGGATCGCGGTTCCGGCGACCGTCCTCGGGGCGGGTCTGGGCGGCTTCGTCGACGGGATCCTGCTGCACCAGCTCCTGCAGTGGCACCACATGTTCTCCAGCGTCGACCCGCCGGACACCGTGCCGAGCCTGCAGATGAACACCGTGGGGGACGGGCTGTTCCACACCGTCACCTGGCTGTGCGTGTTGATCGGGCTCGGCCTGCTCTACGCCCGGGTCACCTCTTCCCGCGGGCGCCTCTGGAGCTCGCGGGCGTTGTGGGGCTGGGTCCTCGTCGGCTGGGGCCTGTTCAACCTCGTCGAGGGGATCATCTGCCACCACGTCTTCGGCATCCACCACGTGCGCCACGGCCCCAACCAGCTGTGGTGGGATCTGGGGTTCCTGGCCCTGGGCGCGGTCCTCGTCGTCGGCGGATGGCTGCTGCAGCGCAGCGGGAGACCGGTCGACCTCTGCGCGGAGCGGGTCGCCTCGCCCTCACCGCGATGACCGTCGCCCACGTCGCGCACGGTCACGGCGACGGGACCGCCGCGCTGGCCCCATCGCTCGTGCTCGTCGTTCTCGCCGCGGGCTACGTGGTTCTGGCCGCCCGGCGACGAGACGACGGGCGCGGCTGGAGCTCCTGGCGCACCGCGAGCTTCCTCTCCGGCTGCACCCTGCTGGCCCTCGCCTCGGCCCTGCACCTGCTGCCGGATCTCGCTGAGGATTTCCGCGGACACGTGCTCCAGCATCTGCTCATCGGGATGCTCGGCCCGCTCGCCCTGGTCCTCGCCGCCCCGATCACGCTGGTGTTGCGGTCGGTCCCGCCGCGCGGTGGCAGGTTCATCGGGCGCGTGCTGCGCAGCCGCGCCGTCCACCTCGTCGCCAACCCCGTGGCGGCCGCGGTCCTCAGCCTCGGGGGCCTGGCGGTGCTGTACCTCACCCCGCTCTATGCCGCCACCATCGGCAGCTCGGTGCTGCACCACCTGGTGCACCTGCACTTCCTCGCCGCCGGCTGTCTGTTCGCCTGGGTGATCGCCGGCCCCGATCCGGCGCCGCGGCGGCCATCCGTGCCTGCCCGCCTCGTGGTGCTCGGCGTGGCCATCGCCGTGCACGCCACCTTGTCCCAGCTCATGTACGCCGGAGCATTCGTCCAGATCCCGGTGCCCCCGGACCAACGGCGCGGGGGCGCTGCACTGATGTACTACGGCGGGGACATCGCGGAGCTCCTCCTGGCTTTCGCGCTGGTCGCGACCTGGCGGCGCCGACCCGGGCGGTCTCCCACAGCAGGGTCCACCGTGCCGGCTGCTCCTCCCCCTGATGTATCTCCGGCACGCCGGTTCACTGAGAACTGACTGACACCCGGCACGTGTCGGTTCGCGGTCAGGTCGAGCAGCATGACCACCGCTGACCGGCGGCACCTGCGCGGGGCGCATCCGTCCCACAGCACAGGGCGGGCCGACCCCGCTGAGCCCGCGGGGCTGACGACGCGGCGGCGGCGCGCGGGCAAGCTGGTCGGGCGGGGGACACAACGGCGACCGGCGCGACGGCGCAGTGTTGCGTCCACGGTCGTCACCCGATCCTTCTGCGACGCCGAGTGTCGCCGCCAGGGGCCGGGGTGGAGGCCGTACCGGGAGGGGCGGATGTGGGTGGCGCTCGCTGTGCCGCAGGTGATCGGAACGATCGCGCTCGTCCTGCAGCAGGTCGAGGCGTGGCTCGACCGGGCGCAGCTCGACGTTCCCGTGCGCGCGGCACACCCTCCGGCGGAGGAGCCGCCGGGCAGCCGAGCCACAGCCCCGGAGGCCCGCGTCGACCGGCCGCCTGCGGGCGTCGACCCTGCATCGGCCCGCGCGTGGCGCGATCGCTGTGGCGCACGGGTCGCTGAGCCTGTCATTGGAGCGTGAGATCGTGGCTGCTGGCGGTGTGTCGGTCGAGACCGCAGGGCGTCGCCCGCGGATCGTGGTGGTGGGCACGGGTTTCGCGGGCTACTACTGCCTGCGCACCCTGGAGAGCCGGCTGCCGCCGGACGCGGCGGAGCTCGTGGCGGTGAATCCGGCCGACCACATGCTGTACGTGCCGCTGCTCCCCGAAGTCGCGGCCGCGATCCTGGAGCCGCGTCACGTTGCCGTTCCGCTGCGAACCCGGCTACCGCGGACCCGGGTCGTGCTCGGCAACGCCGCGGCGGTCGATCTCCAGGCGCGGACGTACACCGTGCTCGACATCGAGAAACGGCCGCGGACGTTGCCGTGGGACCGGTTGGTGTTCGCGTGCGGTGCGGTCACCCGGCTGCTGTCCGTCCCCGGCGTCGCCGACCATGCCAAGGGCTTCAAGTCGATCGCGGAGGCCGTCTACTTGCGCGACCACGTGCTGCGGCAGCTGGAGCTGGCCGAGCAGGCCGACGATCCGGCGGAAAGGGCGGCGCGGACCACATTCGTCGTCGTGGGCGCCGGCTACACCGGGACCGAGGTCGTCGGGCAGGGGGTGTTGCTCACCCGGGAAGGGCTGCGCCATTTCCCCCGGCTGCGGCCTGACGAGGTGCGGTGGATGCTGCTCGATCTCGCCCCTCGGGTGCTCCCGGGCCTCAACCCGGCCCTGTCCGGGCCGGCGTTGCGGGTTCTGCGCCGCCGGGGCGTGGAGGTGCGGCTGCAGACCACGGTCACCGAGGTCACGCCTACCTGCGCCCGCCTCAGCGACGGCACGGAGATCCCGACCAGGACGGTCGTCTGGTGCGTGGGTGTGCGCCCCGACCCACTCGTGGAGGCTGTCGGTCTGCCGACCCGGGAGGGGCGCGTCGCCGTCGACGAGCATCTCGCGGTGCCCGGCCACGCCGGTGTGTACGCCGCGGGCGACGTGGCCGCCGTGCCCGATCCGGGCCGACCCGGGGAGATCACCACCATGACCGCCCAGCACGCCCAGCGCCAGGGCCGGCTGGCCGGGAACAACATCGCCGCCTCCCTGGGCCACGGGCAGTCCCGGCCCTACCAGTACGAGGACCGAGGGTTCGTGGTCGACCTCGGTGGCTTCCAGGCCGTCGCCGACCCGTTCCACGTTCCTGTCACCGGTGTGGTCGCGAAGGCCATCACCCGCGGCTACCACCTGGTGGCGCTGCCGGCCGGGCGGTCCCGCGTCGCTATGGACTGGTTGGTGGATGTGTGGGCTGAGCGCCCGCTCGTCCAGTTCGGCCTGGTCTCCGAGACCGCCGTCCGGCTCGGCGATGCGGATCGGATCGCCTGACGGCCGGGAGTCGGGACATGCCGAGGCCCGCCCGACCCTGTGGGGAGACAGCACGCTGGGGATGGAGGAGGGGCAGGACGACCGTCGCTACGTGCGCCGCCCGGATGCTTCGCGGAACGCGCGCACCTCGGGGCGGATGCGGGTGACCGCGGCGGTCGACCTGCCCGTACTCGTGTGTCCTCTGCCTGTCCGGTACCTCTACGGGTGCAGGACGACCTTGGTGTAGCCGTCGACCCGCTTGTCGAACTTCTCGTAGGCCATCGGTGCCTGGTCGAGGGGGAGTTCGTGGGAGACGACGAAGCTCGGCGTCGCCCTGCCCTCGATGATGAGGTCACGGAGCTGCCTGTTGTACCGTTTCACGTTGCACTGCCCCGTGCCCATGCGGTGCCCCCTCTCGAACATCCTCCCGATGGAGACGAGGAGCATGCCGCGCTTGGCGTTCTCGTCGGGGGCGCCCGGATCGGCGGGGACGTACAGGCCCGGCACCCCGTGGGCGCCGGTCGCCCGCACGGTGTCGATGAGCGAGTTCAGCACGACGGCGGGTTCCTCGCGACTCTCGCGCCCCGCCTGCGCCTGGTACCCGACGGCATCCACGCCCTTGTCCGCGCCCTCGCCGCCCGTCTGGTCGTTGATCTGTTCGACGGGGTTGCGCTCGGTGAAGTCGATCGGGATCGCGCCGATCTCCTCGGCCTTCTGCAGGCGCTCGGGGATGCGGTCGACCACGAAGACCTTCGAGGCGCCGCGCAGCAGGGCGGAGTAGGCCGCCATGAGACCGACCGGACCGGCGCCGTAGACGGCAACGCTCTCGCCCGGGGACACCTGGGCGAGCTCGCAGCCGTGGTACCCGGTCGGGAAGATGTCGGCCAGCAGCACGAAGTCGAGCTCGTGCTCGTTCCCCGAGGGCAGTTTCAGGCAGTTGAAGTCCGCGAAGGGCACACGCAGGCGCTCGGCCTGACCACCGGGGTACGGTCCCATCGCGACGTAACCGTACGCGCCACCGGCGAAGCCGGGGTTCACCGTCAAGCAGAAGCCCGTGTAGCCCGCCACGCAGTTCTTGCAGAACCCGCAGGCCACGTTGAAAGGCATCACCACGCGGTCGCCGGCGTTGATCGAGACGACGCCGTCGCCGACCTGCTCGACGATCCCCATGTTCTCGTGCCCGAAAACGATCCCGGGCTCGGCCGCCGTGCGGCCTTCGTACATGTGCAGATCGGACCCGCAGATGGCGGTGGACGTGATCCGCACGATGACATCGTTCGGGTGCTGCAGCTGCGGGTCGGGGACCTCTTCCACAGCGACCTTGAACGGCTCCTTGTACACCACTGCTTTCACTGCGACTGCCTCCGATCGGTGATCAATTCTCTGAGGTGCGGCAGAAACGACGGCGTTGGCCAGCAGCAGCCGTCGGTAAGGTGAGTGGGGCATGGCCGCACCGACCGTTCGAGCCGCCGGAGGAGGACGTAACGTGGCACAGCGCCTTGGGACCTTGCTCGTCCCCGTGCCCGGGCTGTCCGGAACCACCTACCCTGCCGGGACCCAGGTGGTCGTCCGAGGTCAGGGGGCGACGGTCGATGCGTTCGTCAACGGTGACTGGCTGCCCTTGGCATGGTGGGAGTACGCCCCCGTCCGGAACACCACTCCCGAGCCCGGATCGGCCACGTGATCTGTTGCGCCGGTCGTCCTCTGCGCGGGTGTCCGGGCTGCTCACGGGGATCGCGGTGACCAGCCTCGAGGCGGTCGCGTGCACATCGACCTCCAACCTCGCGTCAGCGGAAGGCGGCGCGGTCACGACCGACGCGACGAGCCCGCTGCCGACTGTCTGAGTCCCGCGCGCTCGTCGGGGACACCCTGCATCGTGGTCGCGCGAGGGGAACCAGGCCTGGCCCTACGGGGGTGAAGACGGGTGGCTGATCCTGGCTCGCGGGGTCGAAGGTGGGTGCGGCCGTGGTGGCGAGCGTGGCGGTCCCGCGGGGATCTCGAGGACAAGCAGAGTGACGGCGATGGCGATGACCGCATCGCTGAACGCGACGACCTCGGGAGGGTCGCGTGGTCCAACCGCTGTTCAATCCGGACGACCGGTGTCGGCCGCGGAGATTGGTGCGGCCCACGCGAACCGCCACCACCGACGGCGACAGCCCCCTCCTCTCAGGAGGGAGCTGTCGCCGTTCCAGGCTCGCCACCGCCGCGGGCGGCGGCGCCCGGTTACCGGACTCCGCCTACAGCGCCGCGGAAGGCGGTGGCGAGATCGTCGATCAGCACAGCGCCGCTGGGCGTGGCACCGAGGGTCCACGCGAAGCCGTGCAACATGCCGTCGTAGCGCTTCGCGGTGACATCGACGCCCGCGGCGCGCAGGTTGGCGGCGTACGCCTCGCCCTCGTCACGCAGGGGGTCGAACTCGGCGGTGGCGACGAAGGCCGGGGGCAGGCCGACGAGGTCGTCGGCGCGGGCCGGGCACGCGAACACGTCCTTGCCGAGGTCCTGCGCACCGAGGTAGTGGGCCCAGAACCACACCATGGAGCCCTTGGTGAGCAGGTACCCCTCGCCGTTCTGCTCGTAGGACCGGGTTGTGAAATCGAAGTTCGTCACCGGGTAGATCAGCAGCTGCGCGGCGAGGCGCGGGCCCTGCCGGTCGCGGGCGGCGAGCGCGACGGCGGCGGCGAGGTTCCCTCCGGCGCTGTCACCGCAGGTCGCGACGCGCGCGGGGTCACCGCCCAGCTCAGCGGCGTGCTCGGCGACCCACTCGGTCGCGGCGTAGCAGTCGTCGAAGGCCGCCGGGTAGACGTGCTCGGGTGCGAGCCGGTAGTCGACCGAGACGACGACCGCGCCGGTCCGGTTGGCGATCCGGCGGACCGGGTTGTCGCAGACGTCGAGGTCGCCGATCACCCAGCCGCCGCCGTGGAAGTACATGATCACGGGCTTCGGGCCGTCGCCATCGGGGGTGTAGATGCGGACGGGGATGTCGCCCGCGGGCCCGGGGACCGTCCGGTCCTCGGTGGCGATCTCCTCGGGCTCGCCCTGCAGGTCGATGAAGCCCTTGGCGGCCTCGCGCGCCTGTGGAACGGTCGTGTGCTCGAACGGCGGCAGGCCGGCCGCGTCGAGCGCGGCGAGCAGCTGCTGGGCCTCCGGGTGAAGTGGCATGGCGTTTCCGATCTCCTCAGCCGATCACTGCGCGCGCGGTCTTGACCGGGAAGCGACTGGCCGGACGCGTCCCGGTCACCGACGACTTCCCGTACTTGGCCATCCCGAACCCGTCGTAGCCGTGTGCCGCGACCTCCTCGCAGATCTTCCGGTAGTTCCCGACGCCGCCGACGTACGGGTAGAGGTTGCGCGGCTTCCCCGGGATGTTCGCGCCGACCCACCACGAGTTCGCCATCGGCAGCAGCGTCGCCTGGGTCACCGCATTGTGGTGCTCGACCCAGTCGTCCTCGGCCTCGGGCAGCGGCTCGATCTTGTCGAGCTTGTGCTCGTGCATGTACTTGATGCAGTCGGCGATCCAGTCGGCGTGCTGCTCGATGGAGACCGGCATGTTGCTCAGCACCGACGGGCTCTGCGGTCCGGTGATCATGAACATGTTCGGGAAGCCGTGGGTCGCGACGCCGAGGTAGGTCCGCGGCCCCTGGTCCCACTTCTCCTGCAGGGTGACGCCGCCCCGTCCGGAGATGCCCATCTTGAAGAGCGTGCCGGTCATGGCGTCGAACCCGGTCGCGAACACGATGGCGTCGACCTCGTACTCCCCGTCCCTCGTCCGCACACCCGTCGGGGTGATCTCCTCGATCGGTGAGCGCCGCACGTCGACCAGCGTCACGTTGTCCCGGTTGAACGTCTCGTAGTAGCCGTTCTCGAGGGGCGGCCGCTTCGTGAAGAAGGGGTGGTCCTTCGGCGCGAGGAGTTCGGCGACCTCCGGGTCGCGCACCCGCGCGCGGATCTGGTCGCGGACGAACTCGGAGGCCGTCTCGTTGGCCTGCGGGTCGATCAGGAGGTCGTTGAAGGTCAGGCCGATGCGGAAGCCGCCCTGCGCCCACGCCGTCTCGTAGATGCGCTGTCGCTCCTCCTCCGACACGGAGAGCGCGGCGCGGTCCGGAGCGTCGTAGGGGAAGCCGAAGCTCGTCTCCCGCGTCCGCTGCCAGATGTCCTTGTACTTGGCCTTGGTCTCGCGCACGTACTCCTCGGTCAGCGGCCCGTTGCCCCCTGCGATGTCGTAGTTCGGGGTGCGCTGCAGCACGTACACGTGGGCCGCCTGCTCGGCGATCTCCGGGATGGCCTGGACCGCGGTGGCCCCGGTGCCGATCACCGCGACGCGCTTGCCGGTGAAGTCGACTCCTTCGTGGGGCCAGAGCGCGGTGTGGTACTGCTCGCCCCGGAAGCTGTCACGCCCCTCGAAGTTGGGCGTGTTGACCGCGGACAGGCAGCCGACGGCCGTGATGAGGAACTTCGCCGTGACCCAGCCGCCGTCGTCGGTGCTGATCACCCAACGGTTGGTCGCCTCGTCGTAGTCCGCGGCGGTGACCCGGGTGCCGAACCGGATGTCGCGCCGGAGGTCGAACCGGTCGGCGACGTGCTGCAGGTACCGCAGGATCTCCGGCTGGGCGGCGAAGCGCTCGCTCCAGTTCCACTCCTGGAGCAGGTCCTCGGACAAGCGGTCGGAGAAGCTGTAGAAGTAGCTCTCCGAATCGCACCGCGCGCCGGGGTAGCGGTTCCAGTACCAGGTGCCGCCGACGTCGTCCGCCGCTTCGAAGACCCGCACCGAGAGTCCGAGCGCGTCGCGCAGGCGATGGAGCATGTACAGCCCCGAGAACCCGGCCCCCACGAGGACCGCGTCGAACTCGGTGCCCGGTTCGGCGCCGGTGGCTGCAGGGTTCTGCTGCGCGCTGGACATGCCTCTCCTTCCGGTTGGCTCTCCTGGTCGCGTACTACCTGCGGCAGGGTCTGCCGGCAGGGGAAGACGTGGTCCGCTCCGGCGGAGCGTGCTGTTCCAGGCAGGTTCTCAACGGCACTCCACTGATCGTCGAGGTCAGCTGCGTCGAGTCACGGCCATCGGGTGAGTGACCGGTCCCGCCGGGTGGTGTGGCGGAGTGTGATCTAGGACACGACCGAGTGTCAAGGCCGCACCTGCCCACCGGTCCGGCCCGCGGCTGCCCGCCGGCGGGTGGCGATGGTGTCCGGGCAACCGTCCTCACCGACGGGAACGCGATGATCGGACCCACGGCGGACGCACCGGTGGGGTGAGGGTCCCGGCGCAGATCCGGCGGGCAGCGGGGATCGAGGCCGGGGTGCCGCTGGGGTGTACGTGGAGGCCGGGCGCGCGGTGAGCGAAACCCGCGAGCAGCTCGCCGACCGCATCCGCCGGGACGTCACGGCGGCCGGGACCGGCGAAGGGTCGGTCGTGACCGAGCTGATCGCCGGGCGCCGCGCGCGGAAGCAGCCCGCGAGGACCAGCGGTGACCGCCGTTCTGGACGCCGCCACGGTGCCGGCCTGGCTGCGCGACGAAGCCGACGCGGTCACCGCCACGAAGCTGGGCGTGCACCCGCGCGGCCGGTCCGCCCCTGGCTGTCGATGCTGCCTGGCGCCGGCCGCCGGCCTGGCGCTGACCACGGTCACCGCGGACAACGCCTGGGTCGACCTCGACTTCGGCATCGCGGTGCGGATCATTCGCTGACCGCCCGGGCTCGCCGGGGCCCGCGGCCGGCCCGGGCGGGTAGGCCCCTTCGGGGCGTGGGTCGGCGCGTTCCACCGATCAGTCCAGATCACCCGGTTCTGATCGGTCAGCTGCTCCTGGGCTGCGTTATCGGCGCGGGCCAGCTCATCGTCGGCCCCAGGGCCTGGCATGGACGGCGGCGTCACGCATCGTCGTCGTCCTCATCGTCGCCGTAGAGCGCGTCGAGCACCCGCTGTACATCGAGCGGCTGGGCTGTGAACGGCTCGACCTGCCCTCCGGGCTCAACGCCGGTGCTTCGAGCTGGCATCTGCATCACATCGACCATCTCTTCTCCCCCTACAAGTCAGTAAATCTATAGTTATCACTATAGATAACTCGAGGGTTGAAGTCAGGTCGACAGCACGCCCTGGACGCATCGTCGTCTGTGTCGATCACGGAGAGGACGGTGCCGAGCGTCGCGGTGGGCGCACCGGCCGAACGGGTGCCGGTGAGGAAGGCGGTGGCGCGCGTGCGGCTGATCACCGTGGGCAGGTGCGGCGTGTCGCGTTCGAGGTCGGACTCGAGCAGGTGGGCGCCGGGCACGTCGTGGCCGAACCAGGCTGGGATCCGCGGCGGCGGCTCCCGCACGCAGGACGCCGGAGCGGTTGTCTCAGAACGCCGCCTCGTCGATGTGGTGGGCCACGTTTCTCGATGAGGACGGTGGTCTTCGCGTCGAAGCGCTCGTCGTCGGCGCTCATCGCGACCAGTTCCATGCACAGCACGTCGGCCACCTGATGCTCCTCATAGGACTCCGGCACGTCGTCCTCGACCTCGACGTCCACCGTGGCGGACCGGGCCGAGCGGTCGCAGATCGGGTCCGAGGCCAGGCCCAGGGTGTCGGTGCACCCCGCGTACACGGCCAATCCGCATCGGACATCGCGGAGCGGGGGCCGCCGCACCCGCTATGGCGGCGGCACCCTGCGCCACACCGCCCGCTCCGAGGATGGGACGGGGGTCCATCTGACGGTGTGGGTTCCGGGTGTCAGGAGTGTGGTGGCGAAGCGGAGGGCGACGGTCCCATCGGGGCCGGCTACGTGGGTTCCAAGGTCGATTCCGGCGGGTTCGAGGCTCACTTTCACCAGGGTTCCGGGCGTGAAATTGTGGCCGGTAGCGGTTTGTTCCTGCCCGAGTTCTATGACCGCTGTTCCGACCGTCCCGAAGTGCTGCCCGGTCGCGGTGGTCGTCGGGGTTGCGGGTGCCGGCCCGGCCGACGGTGGTGCGGTGGCCGAAGGGGGCACGGAGGCCGCGGGCGCAGCCGACGGTGACGCGGCCGGGGGTGTCGGGCCGGGGCATGGTGCGCCGGGTTCGGTAGCGGGTGTCGGGGCAGGTGAGGGGCAGGCGCTTGCCGGGCTGGGTG
>NZ_JAAXKZ010000118.1 GCF_012911875.1 Pseudonocardia bannensis
GGGTTAGCCGGCCGGGAGCGGGTTAGGTTTTTCACTCGCCCCGGCCGGTCGGGCGTTGACCTGCTGAGCTGCGGAAAGTGAGGGAGTGAGCCGAGTGAGGTCGGGCCGTGTCGGGCCTGGATCCGGCCGGATTCGGGGCCGTTCGGCCCGCCGGCGCCGACCTCACTCCCCCACCGCGGCGGCTAGGCGTCGTCGTCGAGGTCGGCGGTGGCCCGCCGGGCCAGCGCGTCACGCACGGTGACCGGATCGAGGGGCCAGCGGTTCCCGGTAGAGGGCACCTTGACCCCGAACTCGGCGGCCAGCCGGGCCCGCAGCGCCTTCCCGGTCAGCGCCCGGTACGGCGCCCAGCCCGGCGCGTAGGCGGCCAGCAACGCCGGCACATCGGCCACCGGCACCGGCTGGTCGCCGAGCACCGCGTCCAGGTCCTCCAACAGGTCCCGCTCGGTCTCGACCGTCGGCGCGTCGGTGTCCGAGCCCGGCAGGGGCTGGCCAGCGCGGGCGATGGCGTCCAGGGCCCGGGTGATGATCGGGGTGACCTGGTCGCGCTCCTTGTCCACGCCCAGGAAGTAGACCTGCACGATCTCGGAGCGTTGCCCGCTGAAGCCCTTGACCACCGCGGTGCCGCGGTCGGTGCCCGGGATCAGCTCGGTGGCCCGGTGCCCGGCGGTGTAGGCGCCCTGCCCGAGTAGCGCGTCGTTGGCGACGTGGTCCCCGACGGCGAACGCGATCCCGTTCGAGCAGTTGCGGGTGACGTCGCGGGGCATCGAGTCCTTGGTCGGGGCCTGGGTGGAGACGATCAGGTGGATGCCGCGCTTGCGGCCCAGCCGGACGATGTCCACCAGCAGTTTCGCGATCTCGGCGCCGTAGGTGGGGTGCTGGATGGCGACGTGGGCCTCTTCCAGCAGCCCGAACAGCGGATGCAGGCCCACGCCCTTGGACGCGTACTCCCGGGTGACGGCGGGGATCTCGTAGCGGACCAGCAACTCTCCGCGGGTCTGCACCTCGGCGTGCAGCTCGCGGAGGTGCTCGCAGATTTCGGCGATGCGCTCGTCCTCGGCGCCCATCACGTACCGGGAGCACCGGGGCCGGAAGGCCTCGAAGTCGAAGTTGGCGTCCGGCACCCAGATCCGCAGCTCCGCGGTCGGGTCCAGCGCGGCCCCGGCCATGAGCACCCGGGCGGCGGAGGACTTGCCCTGGCCGGGCATGCCGCCGGTGAGGGTGTTGCGTTCCATCAGCGGCGCGGTCAGCGGGGTGCCGCGCAGCGTGCGGCCGAACGGGACGCCCTTGAACACGTCCACCGCCCCGTCGTCCAGCAGCGGGTAGGGGCCGGCGCCCTCGGCCAGCGCGCCCTTGTCGGCCATCCACAGGTCCAGGATCCCGGCCTCGGCGCCGGTGGTCGGCCACACCTCCTTGGCCAGGCGGTGCAGCCCGGTGGCCAGGTCCGCGCGCCGGCGCGCGATCCGCTCCGCGGTCACCCCGGCGGGCAGCCGGATCACCGCGTGCGTCCCGCGGCCGTCTACCCGGGCCGGGGTGAGGAACTGCAGCGGCATCCCCTCCTTCAGATACACGGTGATCTGAGTGATCCGCAGCGCCGACAACGCGCGGGCGATGGTGGTCTCATCGATCGTCGCGTCCGACTCCGCGTCGGCCGCGGTGGCCAGCCAGGCCGGCGCGGTGCCGCGCCGGCGCCCCTCGCGCCAGGCCCCGAGCAGGATCAGCACCGGGAGCACCATGACAAACGGGGTCCACGCCACGGCTACGGCGGCGAACGACCACCGGATCACATCCAAGACTCCGGTGATGACGTTCGTGAACTCCCCCGCGCCGGACAGCTGCACTGCCCCGGCGATCGCCAGGATCAGCACCGCCAACCCGGCCGCCACACCCAGCCCAACGCGGACCGCGGCCGCGACCATCGCGGGCAGGTCCATGACCCAGGCGTGCCGGCGGGCGGCGGCGGCCTCCTTGCGCTCCAACCACTCCGCCAACCGCACCTGATCGCCGACCGCCTCGGCGGCCCGGATCTGCCGCCGGTAGACGCCCATCGTGGTTGCGTCCCACCCGCGGCGCGCCCAGGACTCGAACCCCTGCGCCACCGTCACCCCGGTGCGGGCGGCCAGCCGGGCGCCCTCCGCCGGGCGCTCCGATTTACGCAGTGTGGTGATCACGTGCACGGTCTGGCGGCGGGCCACCGCGCCAGCCCGGCGGACGAGCGCCGCCCCCGGCCGGCCAGCGCCCGTGGTCGGCCCGGCCACGGGGTCGCTGATCAGCTCGCCGTCCAGGACCAGCGGCGTCACCTCGGTGCCGGCTGCCTCAGTAGTACCGGCGCCGGCGGGGTGCAGGTGGACCACGTTGTCGTGCGGGTCGCGGTCGGGATCCGGGGTTGCGAGGAAGGTCGAGGTGCTCATCAGGCGGCCTCCTGCCGATCACCAGACACGGACACGGACGGGGATGCGTCGATCGAGACCAGCTCGCCCGGCACCGTCGAGGTGTCGGCGCGCAGCGCGGCGGCGAGCTTGACCGAGGTGCCGGCCGAGCAGCCCGTCACCTGCCGGCACCACCCCGGCGTCGGGTCCACCACCGCACCGGCCGAGCGGACACGGTCAAGCTCGGCCCGCGCCTGCGCGAGGTAGTCGCCGAGCAGCCGCCGCGGGGTCGGCTTCCGCCGCGCCCGCGACCGGCGGGCCTGCGGGCGTTCGCGTGCCGGTTCGTGAACCGGCGCTGGAGCCGGTTCACGAACCGCGCCCAGGTTGGGCCGCTCGTCGGCGCCTGGCAGGACCGCGGTAACCGGCTCGTGAACCGGCGCACTGGTCGCGCCTGCCGACGCTGGTGAGGTGTGCTCCGTCAGGGCGCGGTGCACAGCCTCGGTGAGCCGATCCCGCAGCCCCGGGCCGGTCTCGGCGGTGGCGAACACGACCAGCGGCGGCACCGAGTGCAGGACCACCCCGGACGCCGAGAACGGCGCGTGCCCCAGCCCCCAGGAGGTCCAGGTGTTCATCACGTAGGTGGCGGCGAAGGTCAGCCACTTCGTCCGTCGCCCCCACGCCGGCAACGCCACCTGATAGCGGGCAGTGACCTGCTCCGCGCGCAGCACCGCCAGCAGCACCAGCGACACCATCGGGTCGAGCAGCCAGGCCACCCACCAGCCCGCCGACCAGGTCGGCGACCCGGCCGCGGCGAAGGTCTGGACGTTGACCATGGTGAAGGCCAGACCGAGCACGATGCCCGCCCACAACAGCGCGTCGACCTGAGCGCGGACCTTCTCCACCCGCAGGGCGATCACGTCCGGGTCGGTGGTCAGCGCGCGGACCCGGGCGGCGTCGCGGGCCTCGGCCGCGAGCCGGGCGACCTTACCCGCCGGGCGGCCCGTCGCGGCGTCGTTCGTGAACAGCGCCGGGATCGTGTCGGGGGTGGTCATCGATGCACACCTCCTCGGCCGAGCGAGCGCGGCGCGACCTCGGGGACGGTGAACAGCCGCGCCACTGCGCCGCCGGCGAACAGCGCCGGCACTCCCAGCACCACTGCGATCACCGATGCCGGTGGGGCGAACGCGATCACGGCCCACTGCACCCCGACGATCAGCGCTGCGACCAGCAACCCCCGGCCCGCCGTGCTCGATCGGCGGGCCGCGGTGTGCACCACGCGTTCGGCCTTGCGGCCCGCCCGTGCCCCGGAGGTCCACACGCTGATCAGGCCCAGCCCGGCCAGCACGACCAGGGCCACCGTCATCTGCTGCGTACTCACCGGGCACCCCCGGCCCGGCCCGCCGGCGCGCCCGTCGCCGGGGCCGTGTTCGGCTCTACCATCGCTGTCTCTCCGTTCACCTGCTGGTGGTTGGGGAAACCCAGCCCGGCGGCTGCTTCCGCCAAGAACCCGTCGCCGGGCTGGACCTCGTTGGTGGTGCCTCGCCGGCAGCGCGGCGCCGACCTCGCCATCAGGCGGCGTCCTCGCTCGGCGCCGACGTCGCGGCCTGCGCCGCAACCGCGCGCAGGGGTCGCCGGCCCGGCCGGATTCCCGCGCGCTCTGCCTCGCTCATCAGCAGCCAGGACGTGGGGTGCGCGGTGCCCTCGCGGTCCAGCTCGGCGTCCACGTCGTACTCGAGCTGTTCGATCGCGTCGAGCGTCAGCCCGTCCGGAGACCAGGACTCGACGACCGGGTCGAGGTGGTCGAGGGCGGCAAGCTGTGTGTGGTCGAGGTGGTGAACCTTCACGGCGCCATCCGTTCTATAGTGCCACATGGCACATTAAGGTGCTATGCGGTGCTCGGTCTGTCAAGGGGTCCGTTTGTGGTGCTGTGGGGTGGCCTAAGCGGCCGGTAGCCTGGCGCGGTGGCGATCGATCAGAACAGCCCGGTCCCGCTGAGCGCCCAGGTCAAGGCGGACATTGTCCGTCGAATCAGCGCCGGCGAGTACGCCGTCGGCGAGAAGATCCCGTCGCTGCGCAGCCTCGCCGCTGAGTACTCCGTGGCCGAGCTGACCGTCCACGCGGCGGTGAAGGAACTCCAGTACGAGGGCGTCCTGGAGTCCGCGAGCGGACGCGGAACCTTCGTCCGCTCGGTGCCGACCACCGGGCCGGGGGCGGGCGGTGGCGATCTCGTGGCGGCCGTCGAGGAACTGCGCCGGGAGGTCGCCGAACTCCGCGGCCGCGTCTCCGCGATCGAGGCGGAGAACGGCGGTCGGTGATCGCTCGCCAGGGCGTCCGTTCGAGGTCATGGGTACATAGGACCGCGGATCCGAGGACGCTTGCACCGCACTTCGCGGGCCGCTTCCGGACGTCCCGGACCGACTTGATCCCCACAAAACGTCCCCGAAACGTACCGAGATGTGGATGATGGTCCCGTGCCAAACGATCGACTACGCGCCGCGATCGAGGCCGCCGGGCTGACCATCGAGGACGTCTCGGCGCGCGTGGCCGTCGACCCCAAGACCGTCGCGCGCTGGGTCTACAGCGACGGCCGGCGCCCGCACCGCGCCACCCGCCTGCGCGTGGCCCAGCTCCTCCGAGTCGGAGAATCCCATCTCTGGCCGAGCAACGGCAGGGCGCCGGCCACCGGCTCCCCTGCCGTCGCCGAGCTGGTCCACCTCTACCCGACGCGGTCCGCCGTCCCGTTCAGTCTGTGGACCGAGCTGATCCAGGGCGCGGCAGAGGCGGTCGACGTCCTTGTCTTCTCCGGACAGTTCCTCGTCGAGCAATACAACCTGCTTCCCGTGATCCGGGCCAAGTCCGCACAGGGCGTCCGGTTCCGGCTCGCGGTCGGCGACCACACGTCACCGGCCGTCGTGCAGCGCGCCGAGGAAGAGGGCACAACCGGCGGCCTGGAGGGCCGCATCCAGATGATGCGGCGGTACCTCCACGAGGTCGCCCACCTGCCGGACGTCGAGGTCCGCACCCACGGGACGATCCTCTACAACTCGATCTACCGATTCGACGATCAGGCACTGATCAACGGTCACGCTTTCGGATCCCTCGCCGGACAGAACCCGGTCATCCACATTCAGCGGGTTCCCGAAGGCAGCATGTGGGATCACTACATGCGCTCATTCGAACGAGTGTGGGACGTTGCCGTGCCGGAAACCATGGAGGACTAAGCATGGGGCGAATCGACTACTTCGACGACCCAGCCGCGCCGGCGGTCAACAGCGTCGTCCCCTCCGTGACAGTCGCCGTCCGCGACGACCGCGGCCGGCTCCTCCTGATTCACAAAGTGGACAACGGATTCTGGGCCCTACCTGGCGGCGGACACGACCCCGGCGAGAGCATCGTCGACACCGCCGTCCGGGAGGTCCGCGAGGAAACCGGGGTCCAGGTGCGCATCACCGGACTCGTCGGGACCTACACCGATCCCCGCCACGTAATGCAGTACGACGACGGCGAGGTGCGACAGCAGTTCTCGCTGTGCTTCCGGGCCGTAGTCGCCGATAGCCCGGAAGCACCTCGCCCGGACGGAACCGAGACCAAGGCGGCGTCATGGGTCGAGCCTCAGGAAATCGACTCGCTGAACATCCATCCGTCCATGCGGCTCCGGATCGACCATGCGCTCGATGACGCTCGGACCGAGCCCTACCTAGGCTGACCTCCGGCCAATCGTTCCACGGTCCGTCGGACCGAGTGCGCAAGGATCGGCCCCGCAGTCAGCCACGTCTTGTACACCGGATCGTCGGCCGCGTAGCGGTCGAGGATCTCCGAGATCCGCTCGTCGTAGGTCAGGCGCTCCCCTGAGGGCCCTGTCGTCAGGTCCGCGGTCACCAACGCGTCCAGCAACGGCCCATCGGGAAACGGAAACTCCGCCAGCTCCGCGCCAAGCCCCCGCTGCTCGGCCTCATACCGGGCCCCCGAGTGGTGCGCCACCAGGTCGACGATGAGCGCCGGCCAGCCTTGCTTACGGAGGAAGCGGGCTCCGTCGAGCGGGTGGAACCGCGTGTGGCTGATCTCCGGCGAGTAGCCGACGTCGTGTAGCCACGCCGCTGCGACGAGATGGTCACCATCGCCAGCGGCGACGGCGTCGCGCAGCTCATCGGCGCGCGCTGCGACTGCCTGCACGTGTGACCAGCGCCGCCCCAGCGGTGACACCAGCCGCTCAGCGAGCCGGCGCGCCTTGGGGACGAGGTCAGGGGGGATCGGCGAGGATCCTTCCGCCGCCTGCAAGGGGTCTCTCATCCCAGGTGTCTCCACGACGTCCGACGCTACAGACTCGATGCCGCCCTCGCCGTCGCATACAGCATCCGCCCTCGCGGTGCTCATCCATTAAGTCCGGCGCACACGACCGCCGGATGACGCGCGACCAGCAGCCTGAGCGGCTATTGCTCCTCGGCCGCAGCCCTACTTCCGTCACTCTGTCGCCCGGCATGCAATGACCTGCACGGTCTGTGGCGACAAGACCAGTGACAGCCATGCGACAGTCACTCCGCCTGACAGCGACGCATCACTGTCGAGCCGCTCTCCCGCATCAAAGCGCTGTCTCGGCGCACCCTCTGGCGAGGGCACGTCACTCCGTCGCACCCGAGGCAGCAAGCCAGCCGCATCAATCCATTTACGCAATCAGGGGACGACAAAAGCAACGCTAAAGCGCGCTCTGGTGAGCGCAACATATAAGCGGTCCTTTGACCCGGCATCAACCGGGTTCCTGGTCTTCAGGTACTTCAGCATGGGCTTAGTCGGAAAGATCAGCACTCGATCGTACGTGGATCCCTTGGCTGCGCCAAAGTTGATGGCCGCTAGACCTAATGTGTCGACGGCCTTATTGTTACGCAGCACCATAGGTTTGTACCGTTCCACGTACTCCTGAACGTCGCCACGTCGAACCTCGAAGATGCCATCATGGCCAGTCACGTCAAGGCTGCAGGATGTGGTGGCCGGTAAGTCCGGATACAGTCCATCGGCGAAGTCGCAAATTGCCTGATTGCACCGATAGCTCTCGTTGCGCGGTTCGAGGTCGCACTTGGACTTGCGTTCCGTGAGCCAATCCAAGAAACCAGCTCCCTGGTACTTCTTATTCTTACCTGAGTTGTTCGTCGAAAACGTATGCTGGCGTGGATCGCCAACAATCGTGACGCTGAGCGAGGCGTCGAAGAGGTGGTCAAGGAAGTTTAGATCCCAGCCCACGAGGTCCTGCACCTCATCAATATAGACGCTCTCAAACATTTCGCCGAGGCGGCGCGTTACTAGCCCGCCTGTCAGCCGTTCCACTTCACACGCGAAATGAGCAACGCCGTCCCGATACATGTTGAATTCGGAGTCAAGAAAGTACTGTCGAGCCTTAGTCCGCGGAATGAACTTGTTTCGTTCTCCTTTGAAGTTTAAGGAGCGGATGAGGTTGGGCTGATCCAGTAAGGTGCGTTGATATGGACGAGCGCATTGGTTCATGAGAAACGAGAACCAGCCCATTACAGTGATGTTGCCGGGCACGAGCCCCGTGCCTGCCGCCGCTGCTATTCTCCTGCGAATCTGACCGAGATTCTCGTTGGTATAGGTGGTTACGAGGACCCGACGTGTTGGATCCCCTACAGCCTGCTCGACGATGTACTGCGTCTTCCGCGAGCCGGCCGCAGCTATGATCGCGAGATTGCTGTTACTGGACGGCATCGATGGCCTCGTTGATGTACTTCGGCATAGTTATCGGCGTTTTGGACTCGAAGATGGCGAGCGCGCATGTGGTCTTGTTATCGGGATTAGCCATGTACTCGACGAGCTCGTCTTTGGACGAGTAGCTCTTCTTGAGGATGCTATTCAGGGTATTCAAGTCGTTGGCTGCCCCGATCTGCTGCTCCAGGCTAGGGTAGGCCGGGTCCTCACCCACGTGGACCGTAATTCCCGCGCTCGTGGTGTACTCCTTGAATCGCTCCCTGGCCTTGTCAGGTTCCTTACCGTCATTATCCGTTACTACGGCGACGCGGAGCTCTAGCAGCCTCGCAATATCCAGAAAGCGCTTGGCTGCCAGGCCTCGCACATTGATGACATCGATGCCGTGCTCGATCGGAAGGCAGTCGTGCCGATCGGCGTAAGCGCGTTGAACAACCAGTTCGTCGGATGGTCCTTCAACGAGGAGCGTAGCCTTCGACAAGATTACGCGTAACGTGTCGTAACCGGACAGCTTCTGGAAGTAGTCAACGGTGCTAGCCGGCAGATCTGCGATACGTATGCCGCGCACAGCCGATACCAAGACTAGATTGTCGAGACCAAGCTTATTGAGGACGTACGAGCTGTGCGTCGCAACAAGTACCTGCTTGTCGCCACACTGCTCGATGATCTTCCGGACGAGGCGGTTCATCCTCGAGTACGACAGGTGGTTCTCTGGCTCCTCAATGAGGAGGATATGCGCGTCTGTAACCTTTTTCTTCAGAGCCAGCAGGATCTTCAGGCAGTTTTGCTCGCCCTTGCCGATGTAGGCAAATGGAAGGTTGTCGAGGTGGGGGACGAGACTGCTCTCCCAGGTCGACTTCTGTGATAGATCGATCGAGAGTGTGAATTCACGATCGGTAATATCACCCTGATTGCCGCCGAGATTAGCGTTAATCAGTTCGACGGACGGGTTCGCTGAAAACTGCTCGCGCAGGCTGCGGTACGCACGGGACAGCTCGACCCGCTCGCGCACTTCAAGGCTCTCATTGATTATCCCTTGGAGATAGTAATCGGCTCCGCTCTGTAATCGAATCGACGTGGCATCAATCAGCGACGCGGTCGCTGGGATGCTGCGGAAGGTGATGCCATTACCCGAAAATCCGAGCCAATCAACAGTATAATACTCAGTTGGGATCAGATTGACTTTTGCGGGCTCCTTGATAAAGTCGGCGTATTCGAGGCTGAAATCAGGGTTAGGGGCAACTCTAATCCGCACTCCTGGCCGATCTTCGGCCAGGAGATTGTTTGTACCCCTGAGCGCTGCAGGCACCTTCGCGTCGTCAAGGAACAAGTCGATGATAATTTCGGGCGGCTGTGGCGCCATACCAGCCTGCAACGCTTCAATGTAGGCACGGGTTGCACGCTCGTTGAAGAGGTACGGAGACAACTCCTGGGCAAGAAGTCTGCCGTGGAGTCGGCCGGTGAGCGCTAAGGAGACGGCCTCCAGCAGCGTCGACTTGCCACAATCGTTGTCGCCCACGATAATATTGACGCCAGAGGTGAGTTCGAGATCGAACTTCTCATACATGCGATAGTTCTGGATAATGATACGCTTAATCAAATCCGCCCCTCAGTCCATGTGCCTACAGTGGCTGTAGCTCGAATTCGGTCTACTAAATCTAGTAGCAGGCATATTTGCCGCGGCCCTGCAACCGCGTCAGAGGCTGTTTCCCCTCTTTCCGTCGAGCGATGGGTCCTCCGCGCGCAGTGATCTGGATCTAGGTCAAACTCCATGTCGCGGCCGGGCACTCGCACGTTACAAGCAGTTGTTCGGCAAGTACTGCCTGTAGCGACAGTCGCAGACGACCGCCGACCGCGTCACTCGCCTGTACGTCGGGGTGGCCAGCCAGCGCCGCGACGGGCTGCCCAACCGTCTGGTCCGAGACCTCGACACGATCGTGATCGAGGGCCTGAGTGCGGCCGGATGATCGGCAGCAGCCCTCGCCCTATGGCCGGCGCATCGCCGACGCGAGCTGCACAGGCTTGCGCCGCCAGCTCACCTACAAGGCGCAGGACGCTGGCGTTCACCTCATCGCCGCTCCGCCCGGACTAGCGTCTCTCTGAAATCTATCTGTCACTCTCATACTCATGTGGCTCTGAACTGCGGTTACGCCTGTGACAGTGCGAGTGACAGCCGAGTGACTGTCACTCGGCTGGACGCGGGGCGGGGGCTTGGCGATGACTGCAGGCTCTGGGGTTTCCCCTGCGAGTTGTGCCCAATACGTGCCCAGATGGTCACTCGGGCCGTCGGGGAGCGACGCATAGCCGCAGGTCAGAGCCGCGCTACCGGCCGGAGTAGGCCCGCCCTCCGGAGCGGGTGCAGCCTGTCTCGGCCGCGATCTTTAGCGCGAGGACGTCGTTGTCACTTCGTAACTCCGATGCCCCTGAGCTGGGAAAATGGCAGTGGCAGCCGGCGTGACACCGCAGTGACGTGTCACTCCCCGCCTCTCACCCGGGCGGGGGCGTCCTCGCGACGGGTTGCGCTCAGCGTGCCCGTATCGTGCCCGCCGACAGCAAGCATCAGAATCTGATCTGGAGTATCAGCAGGTCAGAGGCTGTCGAGCGGGCCGTTTGCAACGATCTTTCCTAAACCGTGCGTCGCAGGTTCGAATCCTGCCGGGGGCACCAGGTCAGGCCCGCTGTGACGGTGCGTCTGCGCTGGTCGTGGGGTCATACGTTATGCGGAAGCCGTCAAGATCATGGCGTGCCAGGTCCCCGAGCCGGCCCAGGCGATGTCGAGGCGAGATCGAGACCCTGCCGAGCGGCTCACTGCGCGTGAAGGTCTATGCCGGCGTCGACCGACTCAGCGGCCGCCGGCACTACCTCACCGAGACGATCCCGCCGGGGCCACGGGCCGCCGCGGACGCGGAGAAGGTCCGCACCCGGCTGCTCAACCAGGTCGACGAGCATCGCAACCCGCGCACGAAGGCAACGGTCGACCAGCTGATGGACAGGTACCTCGAGGTCCTCGATGTCGACGTGACGACACGCAAGACCTACGAGGGCTACATCCGCAACCATGTACGGCCTCTGCTCGGCAAGCTGCCGGTAGGCAAGCTGAACGATGAGACGCCTCGTCGACCAGGTCCTGTTCGTCGGGATCAACGGACGAGGCAGGCTCCTGAGCTACGAATTACGAGAATTTCCGTCCTCCGGGTCGAGGCAGGCGTCAGCCTCGTCAGCCGAGTTCAGCGACTCGCGGCAGTGTATGACTGGCATCCTGGGAACTGGTTGGAGGCCGCGCCTCGACGCTGCCTCAGCCCGACCGGCTCCTTGCGGGCGCGATAGAGCCTCTGTCCTGAGTTGCGCTTCGACTCGAGCGGTGAACGCCGCTGCTCAGGCGGTCGGCCAGGCGAGGATGCTCAGACGGTGGGCCTTGCGGATCGCGTCCACCCTGCACGTCACCGACAGCTTCCGGAAGATCGCGCGGGTGTGGTTGCTGACCGTGTGCGGCGAAATGCCCAGCTTCGAGGCGACCTGCTTGCTGCCCAGGCCCAGGCTCAGCTCTACCAGGATCTGGTGCTCCCGGTCGGTGAGGGAGATCTGGTCCGGGCCGGCCGCGGTGGCCCCGGCCCCCGCGGCGTCGATGACCGACCGCTGGACCAGCTCGGACGGCCGCTCGAGTGAGATTTGCCCGAGCGTCGACGGGGGCGTCGTGTCGGGCACGGTGCTGAGCAGGCAACACAGCGCGGCCACGTTCAGTCGGGGACGGGCGTCGATCCGGGCCGACGCTGCCGCGGCGTACATCGCACCTGCCACGCCGTCGTCGTGCCACAGCGGGATCGAGATCGCGGAGCGCAGGCCCAGCGCGAGCAGCGCCCGGTCGCTCACTCGGCGAAAGGCGGCCGAGTGGTCCAGCCGCTCACCGACGAAGGTCTGCCCATTGCGGTTGAGCGAGTACATCGTCGAGAGCTCGATCGGCAGCCTGGTGCCCGGCTGACAGAGCGGCCGGCCAGCGGTGGCGACCACCACCGAGTCCACGCCGGACTCGAATCGGGCGATGACGCAGCGGTCCGCGGCGGTCTCGTGCACCACCGACTCAGCGATCCGCTGTGCCCGGTCCGTCGTCAAGCCCGGCCAGCTCGCCGGGTGGGTCGGCCAGCCGCGCCCACGGCCCTGCACCGCCAGGAACGGCGCCGCGCGGGTCATCGCGTCACTGCTGGACATCGATGCCGCTTCGGTACCGGTCCGTCTGCACTGCGGGCCGTGAGTGGCTCGGCCGCGCCCAGGACGTGGGCCGGTGAGAGCCGTCGTGGAACCACCCACCCTGTGGAGCGCCGCGTTGCTCGTCGTCCATCGACCGAGCGTATCGATCACACCTCGGCCGTCGGAAGATGTCGGGCACCGGCGCCCCCCGATGCGGTGTGTCCGCCCCGACATCCCGGGGCGGGCACACCCGCGGACGTAGTGGTCAGACCCCGTTGCCCCACCAGCCCGGGGTCGTCACAGGCTTGACGGAGGTGTACGGGCCGGGGATCGTAGCGCCCTCGAGGCGGCCGGTGACGAAGCCCCATTCGACCCGGGCCGGCTGGTCGTGCCCCGGGATCAGCCAGGTCCCCGACTCCAGAGCACGCTTGATGGCACCCTTCTCCTCGGCCATCGAGACGCCGCGGTTGCCGGTGACCTGCGGCTCGGCGTAGCGGGATTCCTGGAACGGGTCGAGGACCTGGTTCTGCACGTCGTAGATGACGTCGCCGGCGATGACCGCCGTTCCGTCCTCGGTCTCGACGAGGATGTTCATGGAGCCTTCGGTGTGGCCACCGGCCCGCTCGCACTTGATGCCGGGCGCGATGTGCACCGGCCCGGAGTGCTCCAGGTCCAGCACCCGCAGCGCACCCGGGGTGTGGAACCGGTCGATGAGGTGCTTGACGTCCTCGGGCGGGTAGACGGCGCCACCGGCCGCGGCGATTTCCAGCTCGCGGCGGTTGACCACGACGGGGGTGGTCATCGGGAACGCGTCGTCGCGGCCGGCGTGGTCGATGTGCAGGTGTGTGTGCACGATCAGCGCGATGTCGTCCATGGTCAGCCCGTACAGCGCCAGCTGCGGCTCGATGCCCTGGCCTTCCTTGGGCTTCGCGGTCATCCCGAGGCGCTGCATGATCTCGGGGTTCCGGTAGCCGGTGTCGACCAGGATCGGCCCCTCCGGGTTGCCCATGATGAGCACCCCGTTCGTCGCGACGACGGTCTTCTCCCCGCAGTTGCGATACTGCACCAGGAAGCTCGACTCGAGCTCGATGTCCCCGAGCTGCAGAATGTGCAGTTGATGCTTGAGCATGACAGGCCTCTTCTTTGAGTCGTCGTTGTGAGGGACGGAACCGCTAGCCCGGCAGGTCGCGGACTGAGTCGGTTGCGCTGATCTCGAACTGGACCCGCTGGTACCGGATGTAGGCGGGCATCGTCATCTCGCGTGCGATCCGCTGGTGCTCTGGGTCCTCGACGAAGGCGCGATAGCCCTGCTCGTCGTCGAAGTCGGCTACGACGGCGTACTGCAGGTTGCCCTCGCGCAGCCCGAGGTCCCGGCCCATAGTCAGGCTGCGCAGCCCCGGTGATCGCACCTTGTGCATCGCCTCGGTGATGGCGTCCAGGTGCTCCACCGGTGTGTCGGGTTTGAACTCGATGAGCGTGACATTGCGAATCACGTTGTCGTCACCATCCTCCGTAAGCGGTCCAGCCACCGTCGACGAGGACGCTGGACCCATTGACGAAACGGGCCCGGTCCGAAGCCATGAACGCCACCATCTCGGCGATCTCGCTGGGTTGGGCGAGCCGGCGCGACGGCGTCCGGGCGAGGATCGACTTCTCATCGACCGCGCCGCTGGCCAGGAGCTGGGAGACAAGCTCGGTCTCCGTATAGCCGGGATCGACGGACAGTACGCGTAAGCCGTGGGGGCCCCACTCGGACGCGAGGACCTTCGTCATTCCTGTGATTGCGTGCTTGGTCGACGCGTAGGCCACGCGGCCCGGCAGTCCCGCATGGCCCCAGATCGACCCCATGTTGATGATCACACCGGCGCCGGCCGCGAGCATGACCCGGCCCGCCGCTTGAGCGCACAGGAACGGCCCCGTCAGGTTGAGCTGTAGGACGCGCTGCCAGTCCTCGACGGCCAGCTCGGTCGTCGGTACGGCGTTGCTCTGCCCGGCGTTGTTCACCAGGATGTCGAGCCGGCCGAAGGACTCCACGGTGCGGTCGACGAGCTCCTGGACGGAGGCCGGGTCGCCGACATCCGCCGCGAGGGCGATGACGCGGTCGCCGCCTACAGCGGCGGCGGCCGCGTCCGCGCGCTCCTGGCTGCGCGAGTTGACCACGACCGATGCGCCGTCCGCAGCAAGCTTTTGTGCGACTGCGAGTCCGATCCCGGCACTGGAACCAGTCACCAGGGCGACTCTCTCGTCCAGGTACTGCGGTCCGCTGCCCTCGCGCGGCGTTGCGATCATGCAGAAAACTATCGTGCCCTGCACCACAGCCGGACAATGACATGAACATGTCAGGCACGGGCGCCGGCGGACCGTTCGGCCGGTCCGGCGAGCCCGAGCCCCGGCATGGGCCTCGGCGACCCGCGCGTGCCGATGTTGACGTCGAAAACGTGATCGCGGCCCCACCGGGTTGCCCGTAATGAGCACCCCGAACGCCGGCCACCGCATCGACCAGGACCCGCCGGGGCTTCGTCAGCCGCAGGCCACGTCGGGCCCGCCGGCGACCGACCGTTCACAGCACCCGTCCCGTCCTCGCGCCGCAGCTCCGGTGCGGGCGGAGACCAGGCTGGCCGGGAGAGATCGCTTGCATCTACGTGCACGCCCGCGACGGCTGGCCGGGTGGCACGGGTATCCAGCCGACGTACTTGCCCGTGCGGCCGTCTCCGGAGGAACGTCCGCGTAGCCGGCGCCCGATCCAGGGCAGGACGTGCTCGCGGTAGTAGCGCAGCTCGGTGAGCAGCCTGTGGGTCTCGGGGGAGTCGGGACGCACCGCTCGCGCAGCGGTGGGCTCCCCGAGGGCATCGAGGACCAGTTCGGCGACGCGCTGGTGGCCGGTGGCGTTGAGGTGCAGGCGGTCGGGCGACCAATAGGCGGGGTGGCGGATCTCGGAGTCGTGGAAGACGTCGACGAAGTCGAGTCCGTGAGCCCCGGCCAGTTCCGCGATCCTCGCGGTGAGGGCCTCGCCCCGCTGTCGCACCGCCCGTCCGAAGGGCAGCCGAGCCGACGGGTCGGCCCCGCTGAGCAGCACGAGCCGGACGCCTGCGTCGGCGCAGCGGCGCACGGCGTGCGCGGTGAGGGCCACGAGCCGGTCGACGTCGGTGCGTGGGCGCAGCATGTCGTTGCCGCCGCCGTTGAGGGTCAGGAGGGTGGGTGCGGGGTCGAGCGAGAGCGCGGCGTCGAGCTGGTCGGTCACGATGGGCTCGAGCAGGCGCCCGCGGATCGCCAGGTTTGCGTACCGCACGCCGTCGTTGCCGGTCGCCGCCAGGCCTGCTGCCACCCGGTCCGCCCACCCTCGGGACGATCCGTCGGGGAGTTCGTCGCCGACTCCCTCGGTAAAGCTGTCACCGATCGCCACATACCGCACGACGACATCCTCCTTCCACCGGCTCGCGGGTCCTGCACCCCCTTCACCCGGCCGCTCCGGCAGGGCGGACATCACGGGCGGGGGCTGGTCGGCGACGCGTGCTGGCCTGATCTAGGTGTACTGACCGGAGACGTTGGTCGAGGTCGTGTGACGACACGGTCTGACTGATCTTGAACGGGGAGGACCTCCCGTGGTTGGTGTGGAGCTGTCTGACGGCTCTCACCCGACCACCGGAGGTCCTCGTGAATCTCCTATGTCAAGCGGCGTCCTCGTGGCAAGGGGTGGAGCTGGCTGCGCTTGCCTGGAGCCGGTGATATATAACGTCGGCAAGGTGGCGTCGTAGCACCCGAAGGGCCTCGGTCTTCGAGTCGCCAGTGGCGATGCGTCGTTGGACGAGTGCTTGGGCGGGAGGGTGGATCCGGAGCTGGGTGACCGCGATGCGGTGCAGAGCAGCGTTGAGTTGCCGGTTGCCGCCGCGGTTGAGACGGAATCGGGCACGGTTGCCGGTCCAGACAGGGATCGGCGCGGTCCCGGTATGCATCGCGAACGCCGCCGCGGAGCGGAAACGCCCGACTCCTGCGGTCTCGGCGAGGATCTTCGCGGCGGTCAGCCCGGCGCAGCCCGGAACGGCCAGCAGGTGCGGCGCCAGCGGCTCGACCTGGGCCTCGATGCGCCGCTTGAGCTGTCCGATTCGTTGGGTCAGCGTGATGAGCCGCTCGATGAGCTCGGCGGCGATCTCGGCTCGCACGCCGCCCGCAAGCTGGCCGATCTGTTCGCCGAGCCGGTTCAGCGTGGCGATCCGGTTCAGCGCCTGCCCGCGGGGAAGGGCGATCTCGAGGTCGTGCAGGTGCCAGTGCAGCCGGTTGATCATCCGGGTCCGCTCGGCCACCAGGTCCTCGCGGTGATCGAGCAGGAGCCGGATCTGCAGTGCCTGCTCGTCCAGGTGGGCCTCGGGCAGGTCGGGCTCGCGCAGGGCGGCGCGCGCCACCGCGAGCGCGTCGATCGGATCAGACTTGCCGCGGGTGCGAGCTGAGGCTCTGGCCTGTGCCATCAGCTTCGGCGGAACTGTCACCACCGCCTCGCCGGCTCGAATCAAGGCGCGCAGCAGGGCGCCGGCGACGTGTCGACAGTCCTCGATCGCCCATCGCCTCGGCCCGGGCCAGCGCTGCACCCATGCCAACAGCCGGACCAGCTCGGCGGCGGTGTTGCCGACGGTGATCTGGCCGAGTTCGTGACCGTTGGAGTCCACCGCAACGGCGGTGTGGCTGTGCTTGTGCGGGTCCACGCCCACCACGACCATGTGCATGTCTCCTTCACCGGGGGATATGGGTCCGGCCGGCGGACACACCTCAGTCGGGAGGACGTGGCCTCGTTCTCCTATTAAGTCACGCCGGTCGGACCGACTCCGGCCGCGATGGACAATTCACGAGAAGGCCAGCCCTACAGGCGACACCCACGCTACGAGTCACCTCGCGGCCGAAGTCGATCTACCACCTCAGCGGCGGCGACGACAGCGTGACACTGAGGTCCACGCTAACGCCCCGCTGTCCGAACGCGGTCGATTGCGCCTGGCGCGCCTGATCGTCGACGGCCAGGTCCCGATCTCCCAGGCCGCCGCCCGGTTCCAGGTGGCCTGGCCGACCGCCAAGCGGTGGGCCGATCGCTACCGCGCCGAGGGCGAACACGGCATGGGCGACCGCTCCAGCCGCCCGCATCACCCACCACGCGCGACGCCGGCGCCGGTGGTGCGCCGGATCGTGCACCTGCGCTGGAAGAAGCGTCTGGGTCCGGCGCAGATCGCCGATCGAGTCGGAGTCGCCCCTCGACCGCGCACCGGGTCCTGGTCCGCTGCCGGATCAACCGGCTGGCCCACGTGGACCGGGCGACCGGGGAGCCAGTGCGCCGTTACGAACACCTCCATCCCGGGGACCTGCTGCACGTCGATGTGAAGAAGCTGGGCAACATCCCTGATGGCGGCGGCTGGCGCTACGTGGGACGAGCCCGAGGTGAGAAGAATCGGGCCGCGACCCCGGGCAAGCCCCGCAACACCCACCACAACCCGAAGATGGGTACCTGCTTCGGGCACACCGTCTTCGTGCACACCGTGCTCGATGGCCACTCCCGGATCGCCTACGCCGAGATCCACGACGACGAGACCGCCGCCACCGCTATCGCCGTGCTGCGCAACGCCGTGGCCTGGTTCGACACCCGCGACCTCACGGTTCGGCGGGTGCTGTCAGACAACGGGTCGGCCTACCGCTCCCACGCCTGGCGCGATGCCTGCACCGAACTTGGCATCACAGCGAAACCGACCCGCCCCTACCGGCCGCAGACCAACAGCGAGGGTGTGATCACGTTCGTCCCGGGGCCGGCCTGACCCCTAGACCAACCGGCCGTGGTGCCTTCTTCCCGAAGCGTCGACCGGCCCCGGGGCGGACGTGTTCGAGCTGCCGAGCTCGGTTCGTGACCTGATAGGA
>NZ_JAAXKZ010000119.1 GCF_012911875.1 Pseudonocardia bannensis
CCACCGCGGTGTTCGAGCTGCCCGCGCTGTGGGCCGCCGCCCGCTCGGTCGAGGTGCCGATCGCGGTCGCCGACCGGATCATCCTCGACTCGCGGCGGCTGCTCGACCGGGCCTCCCGCTGGTTCCTCACCCACCGGCCGCGGCCACCGTCGGTGACGGAGGAGATCACGCGCTTCGCGCCGCCGGTGCGCAGGCTGGCGCCCCGGCTGCCCGAGCTGCTGCGCGGCCGAGAGGCCCAGGAGGTCGTCGACCGTGCCGGGGAACTGGCGGGACGAGGCGTGCCGGCGGCACTGGCACTGCGGTCGGCGGCGCTGCTGCACGGTGTCGGGCTGCTCGACGTCGTCGAGGTGGCCGAACCGGCCGGTCGCGATCGGGCCCGCCTCCCGGTCGAGGAGGTCGCCGAGCTGTACTACGCGCTGTCCGAGCGACGCTGGTCGTCGCCTGCAGCCGGTGCCGGCTAGCTAGAGCCCGGAGCAGCCGGGGCGGTTCGGGCGGCCAGGCGGCGACGCCGGTAACGGCCCGGCTTCCCACGGCCGCGTCCCACCCGGTGGTGCTCCAGATGAGGTCGAGCAGGCTGACCACGGTCCACAGCGGGAACTGCCGGCTGATCGCCGCGATGTCACGGTCGGCGAGCAGGTCCCTGGCCGACCTCGAACGGCACGCGCCGGTGCTGACCGAGATCGGGCCGGTCGGGATCGGTACCCGGCCGGCGACGGCGGCAGCACCAGCGGCGGGGGCGCGGTTCGCCGAGTTCGCCGAGACCCGGGGCGACAGAGGCCTACGGCTGTGTCGACATGGGCGGCCGGCCAGGAGGCACGCCGGTCAGAGTCGGGCGATCGCGGAGATGTCCTGCTCGAACTCTTCGACGATCGCCGGGGTGACCGTGGCCCGGGTGTGCTCGATCGCATGGAGGTAGTCCTCCGTGCAGGGACCGGGACTCGTCTGTGCCGGTGAGCCGCCGCTTCCGTAGACGGCGGCCTCCAGCGCTCGCTGGGACGCCTTCCGCGCGGCGAACTCGATGTCGGCGGGGGTGAACAGCTCGGACGCCGCGACGAGGGTCGACAGGTCGATCCCACCGAGTACCGCCGGGGGGATGTACTGGCGCCAGATGGCGGCGCGTGCGGTCTCGTCGGGCGGGCCGATCGGGATGACGTAGTCGAAGCGTCCGTGCCGGAGGAACGCCGGGTCGAGAGCGCGGATGAAGTTGGTCGCGCAGACGAGCAACCGTCCTTCCCGCTCCCGGAACGCCGGAATGATCTTGAGCAGCTCATTGGTGACGCTCTGCAGGGGCGAGGGTGGATCGCCGCCGCGCTGACGCGCGATCTCCTCCACCTCGTCGATGAACACGACCACGTGCTCCAGTTCGGCGATGCTGGTGAACGTCTCCCGCAGCGCCGCCGCCAGGCCCCCCGGCTCCGCCGCCAGGCGGGAGGGGAACACCTCGACGAAGGGCCAGCGCAACCGGGACGCCACCGCCTTGGCGAACGTCGTCTTCCCGGTGCCCGGCGGGCCGAACAGCATCACCGACCGCGGGGGACGGACCCCGAAGCTCTCGGCCAGGTCGGGCTGGGACAGCGGGAGCACGAGGCGGCGCTCGATCAACTCCTTCTCCCGCTGCATGCCGGCCAGCGCCTCCCAGAGCCCGGCCCGCATCACCCGGCCGCCCAGCTCCCCGAGCCGGCTCACGTCCTGGGGTTGCAGCGGCACGAGACGCTCGAAGTAGACGAGCTCGCGGGCCTCGTAACCGCAGCTCTTGAACGCCGCTCCGCCCGTCTCGCCGTCCGGGAGCATCGCCGACAGGCGGCGGATGCCGCGGTCGGTCAGCCGCTTCTCGGTCTCGATCAGCATCGCGCTGCCCAGCCCCCGGTCGCGCCAGTCCGACGCAATGGCCAGCAGCACGATCCATCCGCGGTCACCGTGGATCCGGGTCACCGCCGTGCCCACGACGGCGTCGCCCACGGTGGCCACGACGGCCAGGCCACCGTCGCGAACCGTTCCGAGCACCTCGGCGAGACCGTGCACCGGCCGGTCGCCGGTGGCCTGCGACTCCTCCCAGATCCGCACGATCTGGTCGAGGTCGTCGTCGTGGTACTCGCGGACGCGCCACATCGTCATCTCGGTTCCCCTCCTCACCGAGCCCGGCGATGCGCGCGAGGTCGGGCTGCGGCCGAGTAGACCACGCCGGGTGGGGTCCGTCGATCCCCGTCACCTCGTCCGGTCTGCGGGGCGGGGTGGTTCCCCCGGGGCCGTCCGAGGCTCCAGCATGGGCGCATGGTTTCTGCGGTGGTGGTGACGGGGGCGGCGGGCGCGCTGGGCCGGGCGGTGCTGTCGGAGTTGCGGGCGCGGGGCGTGAAGACCGTCGTCGCGCTCGACCGGCCGAGCGCGGCTCTGGACGAGGTGGGGCGGGCCGAGGGCGTCCACGCCATCGCCGTCGACCTGGCTGACCGGGACGCGGTGCGGGCCGCGTGGGAGCGGATCGACGAGATCGACGGGGCCACCCCGGACGCGCTGGTCGCCGTGGCCGGGGGGTTCGTGCCGGGCACGCTCGCGGACCTGGACGAGACGACCATCGACGGGTTGTGGCACACCAACGTGGGCTCGCTGCTGTGGTGCGCCCAGGCGGCGGCCTCGCGGATGGCGTCGTCGGGTGGGGGGTCGATCGTCACGGTGGGGTCCAAGACCGCGGTGAGCGGCAGGGCTCCGGTGGCGCACGCGGCCACGAAGGCGGCGGTCGTGCGAGTGACCGAGCTGCTCGCCGACGAGCTGCGCGGCTCGGGGATCCGGGTCAACGCCGTGCTGCCGTCGGTGATCGACACTCCGGCGAACCGGACCTGGATGTCGGACGACCTGGCCGCCCGGGCGGTACCTCCGGCTGCGATCGCGAAGGTGATCGCCTTCCTGATCGGCGACGACGCGTGGCCGATCAGTGGAGCGAAGATCCCGGTGTACGGCGACGCGTGACGAGCGGGCCGGCGGGCTGGGCGTACTCCTCCAGCAGCATCCACCGGTACTCGCCGGGGAGCTGCGCGACGACGTCGAGAGCTCCTCGTCGCCGATCGATTCGTGCAGCGCGGCGAGTACGGCCCGGGCGTCTCGCAGCGCGATGTCCCGGTCGACGTGCTCCCGCTTCGCGATCTCCGCCAGGAAGTCGTCCAGTGACATTGGTCTGCCCCGGCCACCGCCTGGTCCAGCAGCGGCTGGAAGCCGAACTCCGGGTAATGCAGCTCCGCCGCTCCTCAGCTCGCGGCCGGGGCCGGTCTGTCGACCCGGACCGACTCGCGCTCCTCTTCGCCCTCGTCCATCTTCGCCACGACCTCCTCCGGGACCACCGACGAACCGTCCGACGTCCGGAACTGCTTCATGAACTCCTCCACCAGACCCTTGAGCCGGTCGACGGTCTCGTCGGTGAGCTTGCCGGTGTCCCGGATCTCGGCGAGGACACCGGGGTGCCGGTGCCGCAGGTGGTCGAGGAAGTCCTTCTCGAAACGGCCGATGTCCTCGACGGGCACCGTGTCCAGCGCACCGGATGTCCCGAGCCAGATGGCGACGACCTCCTCCTCGACCGGGTACGGCGAGAAGCGGGGCTGCTTGAGCAGTTCGACCAGGCGTGCGCCGCGGTCCAGCGCCCTGCGTGAGGTCGGGTCGAGGTCGGAGCCGAAGGCGGCGAAGGACTCCAGCTCGCGGTACTGCGACAGGTCCAGCCGCAGCGATCCCGAGACCTGCTTCATCGCCTTGATCTGTGCCGCACCACCGACCCGGGACACCGAGATACCGACGTTGATCGCCGGCCGGACCCCCTGGTTGAACAGGTCGGACTCCAGGAACACCTGACCGTCGGTGATCGAGATGACGTTGGTCGGGATGTAGGCCGACACGTCGTTGGCCTTCGTCTCGATGATCGGCAACCCGGTCATCGACCCCGCACCCAGCTCGTCGGACAGCTTCGCGCACCGCTCCAGCAGCCGCGAGTGCAAGTAGAAGACATCGCCCGGGTAGGCCTCACGACCCGGCGGGCGACGCAGCAACAGCGAGATCGCCCGGTAGGCCTCGGCCTGCTTGGACAGGTCGTCGAACACGATCAGCACGTGCTTGCCCTGGTACATCCAGTGCTGGCCCAGCGCGCTCCCGGTGTAGGGCGCGAGCCACTTGAACCCGGCCGGGTCGGACGCGGGCGCCGAGACGATGGTCGTGTAGGGCAGCGAGCCCGCGTCGTCCAGTGAGCGCCGGACGTCGGCGACGGTCGAGCCCTTCTGACCGATCGCGACGTAGATGCAGCGGACCTGCTGCTCGGGGTCGCCGGTCTCCCAGTTCTGCTTCTGGTTGATGATCGTGTCCACGCAGACCGCGGTCTTCCCGGTCTTGCGGTCACCGATGATCAGCTGCCGCTGCCCGCGGCCGATCGGGGTCATCGCGTCGATCGCCTTGATCCCGGTCTGCAGCGGCTCGCTCACGCTCTGCCGCTCGACCACCGACGCGGCCTGCAGTTCGAGCAGACGCTGGGTCTCGGCCTCGATGTCACCGAGCCCGTCGATCGGGGCGCCCAGCGGGTCGATCACGCGACCCAGGAAGGCGTCGCCGACCGGGACGGACAACACGTCGTCGGTGCGCTTGACCGGCTGTCCCTCCTCGATGCCGGCGTAGTCGCCCAGGATGACCGCACCGATCTCGCGCTGATCCAGGTTCAGCGCGACGCCCAGCACGCCGCCCTCGAACTCCAGCAGCTCGTTGGTCATCACCGACGGCATGCCCTCGACGTGGGCGATGCCGTCACCGGTGTCGGAGACGGTGCCGACCTCCTCGCGGGAGGTCTCGGTCTCCAGCGACGAGACGTAGCTGGAGATCGCACTCCGGATCTCCTCCGGGGAGATCGTCAGCTCTGTCATGGCGGTCGCCCGTTCCCTTCTCCACCGCAGGCGTGGCGGCTACGCCGTCTGCCGGAGCATCTCTTCGAACTCGCGGGGCAGCTGCGCCAACGCGTCCCGGAACTCCTTGTCGCCGACGGCCTCCCGCAGCGTCACCAGGACCGCGCGGACGGCGTCGACGTCCACCCGACCGGCGTCACCCGCTCGCGAACGCACCCGCCCGACGAACGCCGGCAGCCCGTAGCTCACGGCGGGCTTCTGAACGGACCGCTGCAGGTCGGTCCGCAGCGGCGGAGGAACGAGCGCGGCGAGGTCGTCGGCCTCGCCACCGCTGAGGCGTTCGCCCAGGGTCTCGAGCGTGGCCCGGGCGAGGCGTGTCGCCTCCTCGGGGGACACCCCCGCGCGTTCCGACACCTTCCGGACGAATTCCTCGTAGGTCATGGTCCCTGTCCTCCCGCTCCGCGGCAGCGCCGCCAACCGTGCGGGCCTCGTGTAACCGTGGGGCACGGGGTTACACCGATTCTTCGGCCGGATCTTCGCGCCGATCAGGCGTCGGGGCGCCGCTGCGCGGGTCGCTCGGTGCCGATCCGGCTCCGGGTGGAGAGGCGTTGGGCGATCCGGTGAGCCAGAACGGGGTTGCCCAGAACCACGACCGCCACGCCGAGGGTCAGCAGCACGAGCAGCGCCACCTGGCGGTTGCTCAGGCCGTGGCCGATGGCGGCGGTCCATTCCTCCACACCGATGGCGACCCCCGTGTAGACGACGATCACCATGCCGAGCGCGTACAGGACCACCAGCGGTGTGGGGTGCGCGGTCGCCGCGGAGGCGACGGCCCCGGGCACGACGGAGATGACGAAGAGGGCGACCAGCAACAGCGAGCCGGCAATGCTGAACGCGGGGGTGCGACCGGCGGCGAGGACGAACAGACGCACGAGCACCCGGACCGTGACGCCGCACGTGACGCCGGAGACGAGCGCGGCGGTGAAACCGGCGACGAGGACTCTGGCGACACTCACCGGTATGAGGTCCTGCGTGGCACCGCGCACGCGGAGCAAGGTTTCGCCTCCGATCGACCGTCGTCAAGGTTCTTCCGTTCGCGACCGGATGGCGGAGGCGTTTGCGGGGCAATACGACGAGGTAGGCATCCGGGGAGCGACCCTGAGGAGGCGCCATGGCGGCCACCGTCGGTGACGAGGTTCTGTCGCGTCTGCGCGAGTGGGGGGTCGAGCAGGTCTTCGGCTACCCCGGCGACGGGATCAACGGCATCGTGACGGCCTTCGGCCGCGCGGACGACCGGCCGCGGTTCATCCAGTCCCGGCACGAGGAGATGTCGGCGTTCCAAGCGGTCGGCTACGCGAAGTTCAGCGGGCGGGCCGGGGTGTGCCTGGCGACCTCGGGCCCCGGGGCGATCCACCTGCTCAACGGCCTCTACGACGCCAAGCTCGACCACGTCCCGGTGGTCGCGATCGTGGGTCAGACCGAGCGCAGCGCGATGGGCGGGGCCTATCAGCAGGAGGTCGATCTCCAGCAGCTGTACTCCGACGTCGCGAGCGACTACCTCGTCGAGGTCAACGTCGCCCAGCAGCTCCCGAACGCGATCGACCGGGCCTTCCGCACCGCACTCTCGCGCCGCGCGCCGACCGCGGTGATCATCCCGGGCGACGTGCAGGAGGAGAGGTACACACCGCCGGCGCACGCGTTCAAGCAGGTGCCGTCCAGCCCGCCGGGGCTGGCCGCACCGACCGCGGTCCCGCCGGAGGCGGAGATCGCCCGAGCGGCCGAGGTGCTCAACTCCGGGTCCAAGGCGGCCATCCTGGTCGGGCAGGGCGCCCGCGGCGCCGCTGCCGAGGTGGAGGACGCTGCGGCGGTCATGGGCGCCGGGGTGGCGAAGGCGCTGCTGGGCAAGGACGTGCTGTCCGACGACCTGCCGTTCGTCACCGGTGCGATCGGGCTGCTCGGCACCCGGCCCAGCTACGAGCTGATGCGCGACTGCGACACGCTGCTCATCGTCGGATCGAACTTCCCGTACTCGCAGTTCCTGCCCGAGTTCGGCCGGGCTCGTGCGGTGCAGATCGACATCGACGGTTCCCTGATCGGAATGCGCTACCCGACCGAGGTCAATCTGGTCGGTGACGCCGCGGCCACGCTGCGGGCGTTGCTGCCGCGCCTCGCCGGCCCCACCGACCGCGCGTGGCGGGAGCGGATCGAGGACAACGTCGCCGCCTGGTGGCGGACGATGGAGCAGCAGGCGATGCTCGACGCCGACCCGGTCAACCCGATGCGGGTGGTCTGGGAGCTCTCCGAGCGGCTGCCCGAAGACGCCGTCGTCACGGCCGACTCCGGCTCGGCGGCCAACTGGTACGCCCGGTTCCTGCGCGTCCGTGGCCGGGTCCGTGGCTCGCTGTCCGGGACGCTCGCGAGCATGGGGTGCGCGGTGCCCTACGCGATCGGGGCCAAGTTCGCGCAGCCGGACCGGCCCGCGATCGCGATCACCGGCGACGGCGCGATGCAGATGAACGGGCTCGCCGAGCTCATGACGATCAGCCGTTACGCCGACCGCTGGGCGGACCCGCGCTGCGTGGTGTGCGTGCTGCACAACAACGACCTCAACCAGGTCACCTGGGAGCTGCGCGCGATGGGCGGAGCCCCCAGGTTCGACGAGTCCCAGCGTCTGCCCGACGTCTCCTACGCCGACCTCGCCCGCGGCATGGGCGTGGAGGGCATCGCGGTGCGCTCGCCCGACGAGCTCGGCCCGGCCTGGGAGCGCGCGCTGTCCGCCGACCGGCCGGTGCTGATCGATGCGATCTGCGACCCCGAGGTTCCGCCGATCCCGCCGCACGCCACCCTCGAACAGGCGAAGTCGATACTCGAGGCCGTGCTCAAGGGCGATGAGGGCGGCCTGCACCTGGTGGCCCAGGGCCTGCGGACCAAACTGCAGGAGTTCCTCCCGGGCCGGCGCCGGTGACGGGGTCGCCCCTCCGCGATGCGCCGTGCCCCAGGTGCGGCCGTCCACCACCTGCTACGCGGTGGGCAGCAGTACCTGCCGGCTGGTGGCCCCACCCTCCGCCACCGTCCGGAAGGCCGTCTTCCACTCCGTCAGCGGGACGGCGGTGCTCGGCGGTGCCGTCACCAGCCCCTGCTCGTAGAACGCGAAGACCTCGCGGTAGCACTCGGCGACCAGTTCGGGCAGCCGCTTGCGGTAGTCGCTGATCTGCAGGCCGGAGATCTCGATGTTCTTGAGCAGCGGGTAGTTGGCCTTCAGTACCGGGATGCGGCCGGCCGCGAACCCGATCACGACGAGGCGCCCCCGCCAGGTCAGCGAGCGAACCGCCCCGTCGAACGGGTCGCCGCCGAGCGGGTCGATGACGACGTCGACGCCCTGACCGTCCGTGGCTGCGAGCACCTGCTCGCGGACCGCGTTGCGCAGGTCGGGCCGGGACAGGTCCACCATCGCGTGCGCACCGGCGGCCGCGGCCGCCGCGAACCGCTCCGGACGCGAGACCCCGGCCAGCACCAGCCGCGCGCCCATGGCCCGGGCGAGCTGCACGGCGGCGAGACCGACCGCGCCGGTCGCGCCGAGCACGAGGACGGTCTCGCCCGGCCGGATGCGGGCCCGATCGCGCAGGGCCATCCAGGCGGTGTCGAACCCCAGCGACATCGACGCGGCGTCGACGAACGACAGCGCGTCCGGTAGCCGATAGACCTGCCGGTGGTCGACGGCCACCAGCTCGGCGTAGCCGCCGTACTCGGCCATGGCCAGCACCCGGTCGCCCGGCGCGAGGCCGTGCACCCCCACACCGACCGCGCGCACCACACCGCTCGGTCCCTTGCCGGGGACATAGGGCAGCGTGGGCTTGAACTGGTACTCGCCGCGGAAGGTCACGAGGTCCACGTAGTTGACCGGCGCCGCCCGGACCTCCACCAGGACCTCGCCCTCGCCGGGGCGCGGGTCCTCCCGCTCCTCGACACCGGCCTTGTCGAGGTTGCCGAACTCGTGGACCGTCACCGCACGCACTGCCGTCGTTCCTTCCGTCGGGTACCGATGATGTGGGGGCCGGAGGTCACGCGCGGGCCGCCGGGGTGAAGCGGACCGGGGAAGGCGTCACCCGGCCCTCGTCGACCCACTCGACGAGACGGCGCTTGAGGATCTTCCCGGAGGGCATGAGCGGGATGTCGTCGAGCGCGATGAAGTACTCCGGCATGTCGAACTTGGACAGGCCGGACGCGTCGAGGTGGCGGAGCAGTTGGTCGGCGTCCACCTGCTGGTCGGGCATCGGCTTGATCACCAGGCAGACCCGCTCGCCCAGCCGCTCGTCGGGTACTCCGATGACGGCGGCCTTGTCCACCGCGTCGTGGCGCATCGCGAAGTTCTCGATCTTGGCAGGGAAGATGTTGTGCCCGCCGCGGATGATGACGTCCTTCTTGCGGCCCGTGATCCGCAGGTAGCCGGCCTCGTCCATCCAGCCGAGGTCGCCGGTCATGAACCAGCCGTCGGCGTTGAACGCGTTCTCGGTGGCCGCCTGGTCGTCGAAGTAGCCGAGCATGAGGGACGCGCCGCGGGCACCGATCTGCCCGACCTCCCCGGGCGGAAGCACCTGCTCCGGGTCCTCCCGGGAGAAGATCGCCACCTCGTACCCCGCGCAGGCCCGGCCCGAGCTCTCCACGATCAGAGCCGGGTCGTCGTCCGGGACGGTGTAGTGGTGCGACCCCGCCTCGGTCATGCCGTAGCCGCTCTGCGGGACGATGCCGAGGTCCAGCAGGCCCTGCGCGACGACCGGCGGCACCGGGGCGCCGGAGACCCGGAACCCGCGCACCGACGGCAGCCCGGTGCCGGGCCGCTCGCGCAGCTCCGCCAGCAGGTCGATGGCGTGGGTGGGAACCCCGAACACGAACGTCGCGCCGACCTCGCGCAACCGGTCGGCGAGGCTCTCGCCGCGCGGCAGGTCGTGCACCACGAACTCGCCGCCCCCGGTCAGGGTCATGATCATGGCGCCGAGGCCGAGGTTGTGGCTCAGCGGGGACAGCGAGTAGACGCACATCCCCGCGTCCAGCGACCAGTCGGTGGCCATGGCCCGCGCGGGTGCGAGCAGGGTGTTGTCGGAGTGCATGACCCCCTTGGGCGCTCCGGTGGTACCCGAGGTGAAGGCCAGGTAGACGATCGTGTTGGGGTCGGTGCGGATCGGCGCGTCCGCCGCCGGTGCGGGCAGGTCGGGGAGGACGGCCGCCGTCCCGTCCCGCGGCGGCAGCGCGAGCACCAGCCGCAGCCCCGCGAGCCCGCGAACCTCGGCGAACACGTCGTGGCGGTCCGCGTCGGCCCCGTACCCGGCCTCGGCGATCAGCGCCGCCGCGCGCATCCGCGTCAGCAGTTCGACGATCTCGCCCACGGTGTGGTCGCGGTGCAGCGACGGGCAGGCGACATAGCCGTTGCGCGAGCAGGCCAGCAGGGCCACCGCAGTCTCGATGCGGCTGGGCAGCCACACCGCGACGCGCTGGCCGGGGCGGACCCGGTGCCCGTGCAGCGTGGCGGCCAACCGGTCGGCGGCGTCGACGAGCTCGGCGTAGGTGAGCTGGCGATCCCGCTCGCGGACCGCGACCTTGCCCGGGGTGCGGTCGGCGTGCTCGCGGACGAGGGAGTAGATCGTGCTGTCGCGCCAGTGGCCGGCGGCCCGGAACGCCCGGATCCGCTCGTCGCTCAGCGAGGTCAGCATCGTGTTGATCATGTTCGTCTTCCTCTTCGGGGTGTCCGGCCGGGTCGCTGCCGCGTCGCCGCTACACCTGGTCAAACAGCTCCTGAAGCCGGTCGGGGTCGTCGGTGCGGGTCAGTCCGAGAGCCAGCAGCACCTTCGCCTTCCAGGGCTGGAGGTCGTCGGCGGCGACCAGCCCGCGGCGGGTGAGGCCGGGCGACCGCACGACGCGCCCGGACCCCACCCGGCTGCTCTGGCACACCACGACGCCCGCGGCCACGGCCCGGTCGAGTGCCTCGTCCTCGGCGGCCGTCGGCCGGCCGGCGCCGGTGCCCGCGCTGACGATGCCGCGGGCACCCGCGGCGACCGCCGCGTCGATCAGCGCGCCGTCGGCGCCCACATAGGACACGACGACGTCCACCCGGGGCAGCTCGGTCAGGCCGGCGACATCGAACTCGGCCTTCCCGGCCTCCGCCGGGCGGTGCCGCAGGACGACGCGGCCGTCGGCGTCGGCGACACCGAGCGGGCCGGTGTCGGGGGAGGCGAACGTGTGCACCCGGAACGTCGAGGTCTTCGTGACGTCACGGGCGGCGTGGATCGTGTCGTTCAGGACGACCAGCACGCCGTTGCCCCGGGCCTGCGGCGCGGCGGCGACCTGGACGCCGCGCAGCAGGTTCAGCGGCCCGTCCGCGCCCAGCGCCGAGGCCGGGCGCATCGCTCCGGCCAGCACGACGGGCTTGTCCGACCGAACGGTCAGCTGCAGGAAGAACGCCGTCTCCTCCAGGGTGTTCGTCCCGTGCGTGATCACCACGCCGTCGAACCGGCCGTCGAGCAGGCCCTGCACGGTTCGCGCCAGATCCAGCCAGTCCCCGCTGGTCAGGGCGTAGCTGGGTACCCGCCGGAAGGGAACCTGCTCGACCTCGGCGACCTCGCGCAGCTCCGGGATCGAGGTCAGCAGTTCGCCGTCGCCGAGCCGCTCGCGATTCTCGGTGTACCAGGCGAGGTCGAGTCGGGAGGTACCGACCGAGTCGATCGTGCCGCCGGTGGCGATCAGGGCGATGCGCGGCGGCGTCACGACCCGGCCTGCTCTCGGCAGTGGCCGACGATCGCGCCCGGCGTGGTGATCCAGACCCCGTCGAGGTCCCGGACGTGGCGGAGCACGGCCTCGACCGCGGCCGCTCGGAAGGCCTGCCCGGACACCCATGGATGCAGGTGCAGGGCGAGCACGCGGCCCGTGGTCGCACCCTCGGCGTGCAGCAGGTCGACGGCCTCGATCACGCTGCGCGCCCACACCTGCGGCGCCACCTGCCGCAGGAACATCGCGCTGAGGTCGCTGAGCTCCCAGGACAGCGGGAAGCTCCACAGGTCCCCGCCCGCCCCCGGGGCCGGGTACGGCTGCTCGTCGTTCGCCCAGTCCGCGAGATAGCCGACGCCGGCCTGCGCGAGCAACGCCGGGGTGCGGGCCGACTCGCCGTGCTCGGGTCCGAGCCAGCCCGCGGGCCGCACGCCGAGCGCCGCGTCGAGCCGGTCCAGGGTCGAGGCGATGTAGTGCCGTTCCTCGTCCTCGGTCATCGCGCTGCTGATCGGGCGGCTGGCGCTCAGGCCGCCGGCCAGCACCTCCCCGGCGGCGGGCAGCAAGTGCTCGGTCAGCGGGCGGTAGGCCTCGGCGGTGAGCACGTCGACGACGGCCGCCGGGGTGATGCCGACCTCCCGCAGGACGTCGAGCAGCCGGAACACCCCCACCCGGTGCCCGAACTCCCGGTGCGACATCCGCGGCACGTCCGGGTACGGCCCGATGCCGCGCCCGCCCGGCGGGCTGGGCACGACCGGGTTCCCCGGGTGCTCCCACTCGGTCGCTCCGATGTGCAGCACGACGCTGACCGCGAGCCGGGCGCCACTCGGCCAGCGCAGTGCGGGGCGCGCCGGCAGCGGGGCCCAGGGGAACCAGGCGTGGTCGTAGCCGGGCCGGGCCGGGGCGGTGGCCCGGTCGTCGATGACGTTCATGGCGGCACGGGCGAGCTCAGACACGGGTCGCCTCGCTGAGCGCCAGGTCGGCGTCGTAGTGGTGCTCGCGGTAGTGCGCCACGATGTCGGTGGCCGTGGCGATCCACGCGCCGTTGGCCCGCAGGTGCGCGAGCACCCGGTCCAGGCCCCCGACCCGGTGCGGCTGCCCGATCGAGAAGGGGTGCAGTGGCAGGCTCATCATCCGTCCGCCCTCCCGTGCGTCCTGGTGCAGCCGGTCGAACTGCGCGATGCAGTACTGCGCGTACTCCTCGCCCTCGACGTGCGAGCGCATCAGCAGCGGGGCGTCGTTGAGCTCGAAGCTGTAGGGCAGCGCGACCATCCGTGCGCCGCTCGTGGTCAGCAGCGGCGCCGGGCGCTCGTCGTGCACCCAGTCGGCGTGGTAGCTCATGCCGGCCTCGGCCATCAGGTCCGGCGTCCAGCCGTTGCCGGTGATGTTCGGCCCGAGCATCCCGCTGAAGCGCCGCCCGGTGTGGCGTTCGAGTACCGCGTTGCAGGTGCGCAGGAACTCGCGCTCCTGCTCGATGTCGAGGCCGGTGAGGTAGCGGGTGTTGTAGAGCCCGTGGCTCATGAACTCCCAGCCGCGCTCGGTCATCGCCGCGGCGATTTCCGGGTAGTGGTCGAGCACCGCGACGTTGAGCGAGGTCGTGCACGGGATCACGTGCCGGTCGAGCACCTCGAGCATCCGCCAGAACCCGACCCGGTTGCCGTAGTCGTGGTAGGCGAACTTGCGCACGTCCGGGTGCGGGGTGCGGGGGTAGGCGTCGACCGCACCGGGCGGGGGCAGGTACTCGTAGTGCTCGATGTTCGGCACCACCCAGACGGCCACCCGCGCGCCGCCGGGCCAGACGATCGGGGCCCGGTCGACGATCGGGGAGTACGGCAGCCGGTCGTGGATGGGGGCGAACGGTCGCTCGTGCGGGTAGGCCATGTCAGCCGCGCGCTCCGGCCCGGCTGCACGTGCGTGCTGCCGAGCATTCGCGGACGGCCTCCTTGATGGCCGCGTAGCACCCGCACCGGCACAGGTGGCCCTGCAGCCCGTCCTCGATGGCCTCGTCGTCGAGCGGGCCGTCGGTGCCGTCCAGCAGGGCCTGGCCGCTCATCAGGAAGCCCGGCGTGCAGAACGAGCACTGGAAGGCCTGCGAGGCGATGAACTGCTGCTGCAGGTCGGACAGCTCGCCGCCCTCCTCCAGGCCCTCGGCGGTCTGCACGGTACGCCCGTCGAGGGCGTACAGCGGCAGGATGCAGGCGCTGACCGGCTCGCCGTCGAGCAGCACGGTGCAGGTGCCGCACACGCCGATGCCGCAGGTCTCGCGCACGCTGAACAGCCCGTGGGCGCGCAGCGCGACGATCGCGGGTGTCGTGTCGGCGCCGGTGAGGACGGTGTACTCACCGTTGACCACGCAGGAGAAGGACTTCTCGTCGGTCCGGTCCATCAGGAGTTCCTCGCTTCCAGCACTCGTTCCGGCGTGATGGGCAGGGTGCGCACCGGCGCGCCGATGGCGGCGCGGACGGCGTTGCCGATCGCGGCGATCACCGGCGGCAGGGTGGTCTCGCCGAGGCCGTGGATCTCGGCCTCGCCCTCGTCCTCGAGAAACTCGACCTCGAGCTGCGCGGGCATGTCGCCCATCGCCGTGATCGAGTAGTCGGACAGGTTGGGGTTGGTGAGGATGCCCTCGTCGTAGACGAGCTCCTCGTACAGCGCGTGGCTGATACCGAACACGGTGCTGCCGTGCATCTGCAACCGGGCGAGCTTGGGGTTGACGACGCGGCCCGCGTGCGCGATCGAGTGCACGTGCCGGACGTAGACCTTCCCCGTCCCCAGATCGACCTCCACCTCGGCGGCGGCCGCCCCCTGGTGCCAGTGGTCGCTGGCGATGCCCTGGCCGGTCTCGGGGTCGAGCCCGCCGGAGGTGATGACCTCACCGTCGCCGCTGATGCTGCCGGTGCGGGTCCGGCGGAACACCTCGGGCACCGACATCCGTACGCCCGGGGATCCCTTGGCCACGACCTGCCCGTCGGCCAGCTCGAGATCGGTGGGGGAGACCTCGAGCAGATCGCCGGCGAGCTTCAGCAGCTTCTCGCGGATGACGTGGGCCGCGGAGGTGAGTGCCCCGCCCATCGCGCGGGTGGTCCGGCTGGAGCTGGTGGTCTGGTCGTAGGGCGTGTACTGGGTGTCGGGCTCGGTGACGTGCACCGCCGAGACCGGCAGCCCCAGCGGCTGCGCGGCGAGCTGGGCCAGGACGGTGTGCGCCCCCTGTCCCATCTCGACCGACGAGGTGAGCACCTGCAGGCTGCCGTCCGCGTCCAGGCGCATCGCCGCGTGCGAGGTGGACGGGGTGATCGTCGACTTGAGGATCACCGCGACGCCCTTGCCGCGGACGCGGTGCTCGTCGACCACCACACGCCGGTCGGTGTCGTAGTCGATCGCCTCGGCGGTGCGGTCGAGCAGCTCCCGCCAGTGCGCCTCGCGCATGATCTCGCCGGTGGCGAACCGCTCGCCCTCGGTGAGCAGGTTGCGGCGGCGGAACTCGACGGGGTCGATGCCCAGCGCCTCGGCCATCTCGTCCATCTGCTGCTCGTAGGCCCAGGCGGCCTGCGAGACGCCGTAGCCGCGATAGGCGCCCGCCGGCGGCAGGTTGGTGTAGACCGCGTAGGAGTCGATCCGGACGTTCGGGATCGCGTACGGGCCCGCGGTGCTGTACCCGCCGTTCTTGATCAGGCGCGGGCTGATGTCGGTGTAGGCGCCGGCGTCGAAGTAGACCTGTACGTCGCGGGCGAGCAGCTTGCCGTCGGAGGAGACGCCGGTGCGCATCCGGATCGTGGCGGCGTGCTTGGTGAGCGAGAGGAACTCCTCGTCGCGGGGCAGCACCAGCTTGACCGGCCGGCGCGCCTTCCAGGCCAGCGCGGCGGTGACCGGCTCGAACTTGGCGTAGGTCTTGCCGCCGTAGCCGCCGCCGATCGGCGGGACGATCACGCGCACCTTCGAGCTCGCCACGCCGAACATCTCGGCCAGGGTGTCCCGCACGGCGTACGGCGCCTGCGTCGAGGACGTCACGGTGAGCCGCTCGCCCTCGAAGCGCGCCAGCACCACGTGCGGTTCCATCGTGAGGTGCTGGACCGCGGGGCTGTGGTAGGTGTTGTCGAAGATGTGGTCGGCCGCGGCGAACCCCGCCTCGACGTCACCGGAGCGGAGCTGGAACTTCGTGCAGACGTTGCCCTCGCGGCCGTGGAACTTGATGTCGGCGTAGCTGGCCTCGCGCGGCAGCGGCGGCTTCTCGTGCACCAGCGGCGCGCCCTCGGCCAACGCCTCGGCCACCGAGCCGACAGCCGGCAGCGGCTCGTAGTCGACCTCGATCTCCAGCAGCGCGGCCGCCGCCTGCTCCTCGGTCTCGGCGGCCACGGCGGCGACCGGGTCACCGGCGAAGCGGACCTTCTCGCCGCACAGCACGGGCTGGTCCCGCAGCACCGCGCCGTAGTAGCGCGCCGGCGCGCCGGGCCGGTCGAAGTCGGCGGCGGTCAGCACCGCGACGACGCCCGGCATCTTCTCCGCCGCGCTGGTGTCGATCGAGCTGATCCGAGCGTGCGGCATCGGGCTGCGCAGCAACCGGGCGTGGGTCATCCCGGGGACGACCGCGTTCAGGGCGAAGTCGACCCGGCCGCTGACCCGCGCCCGCGCGCCGACCATGTCCACCGGCTGCCCGACGGTCGGGCCCGTCGCCACCGGGATGCTCCGGTTCGGATTGGGGATCCCGGCGCCCGCTGTGTTGTCGATGTTGTCCTGGATCACAGTCGGAACGCTCCGTTCTCGGTACCGGTGGAGGCGGTCTGCAGCGCCCGCCGGACGAGCTCCCCCGTCACGTGCTTGCGGTACGCCGCGGAACCCCGGGCGTCGCCGATGGGGGAGATGGCGGCGCTGTAGGCGGCCGCCACCTCGTCCCACGCGGTCTTGTCCGGCTTGGCCCCGCGGCAGGCCTCGGTGGCCGCGACCACCGTGAAGGGGGTGGCGGTGGCACCGGCGACCGCCACCCGGACGTCGGTGCAGCGCCCCGAGGAGTCGAGGTCGACGTGGGCGGCGACACCGACGCAGGGCCGGTCCTCCGCCGAGCGGCTGATGTACTTGAGGTAGGTCGTGCGCGCCGTCGGCGAAGGCCGGGGGATGCGGACCTCGGTGACGAGCTCACCGGGCTGCAGCACCGTCTGGTAGTAGTCCACCAGGAACTCCGACAGCGGGATCCACCGCTGCGTTCCGATGCCGACGACGTGCACCTCGCAGCCCAGGGTGGTCAGCACCGCGGGCGGGTCGGAGGCGTAGTCGGCCTCGCTCACACAGCCACCGATGGTCGCGCGCTGGCGGATCCGGTGGTTGGCGACCAGGCCGACCGCGGCGGACAGCGTGGGCAGCACCGTGGCGAGCTCTGCGGAACGCTCGATGCTGCGCAGGCTGACCAGGGCGCCGAGCCGGACGGCGTCGGGCTCCACGGTCACCCGGTCCAGTTCGGACAGCCGGTCGAGGGAGACGAGCTGCTCGGGCATGACCAGGCCGTTGCGCATCATCAGCATCAACGCCGTGCCGCCGGCGATGATCTTCGTGTCCTCGCCGCCGTCAGCCAGCAGGCGCAGGGTGTCGGCCGTGGTCTGTGGCCGGAGTACCTGCATCACCATCTCCTCCCGAGCGGGGTGCGCTCGTCGTCTTCACATCGGCTGCGACCCGTCGGCGGTCGCGATCGGGGGTGTTCGTCGGTCCCCATCGGTCAGCTCCTGCCCGCGGGCCGCAGCCGCGGCAGCCGGCGGAGCAGGGACGCCGCGACGGGCACCCGTCCGGGATCGACCAGGACGCCGTCGGCACCGGCCCGCAGCACCTCGGCAACCGACCCGTGCGGCACCGGCCCGGCCAGTACCGGCAGCTCCAGGCCGGCGTCGCGGATCTCGCCCACCGCGTGCGCGAGTAACGCCGCATCGATCTGGGGAGCGGCGCCGCGGTCGAGCACGACCGCCACCCCGTGAGCGGCCCCGGTGGACGCGACCCGCGCGCACAGCAGCGCGGACCACGGGGTCCCGGCCACCAGGAGCACCGGCCGTCCGGTGACGGTCGCCGCGCGCCGGCACAGCGCCGCCATCGCATCCGGATCGCCGACCGCGGACCCGCGGGGCGAGACGGCGACCGCGTCGGGAGCGTTCGGGCCGGGGACCCCGGCCGCGGCGAGCGCGGCGAGCAGTTCGTCGTCGCCGCCCGCGCGCACAGCCGCCACCCGTGGCACCCCGAGCGCGTCCGGCGTGCCGACCGGGCCCGCGGGCAGCCACACCGCGCCCAGCTCCGGGGTGTCCGCGATCCGCGCCAGGTCCGCCCGGCCCGCGGCCATGGCGATCCGGCGGCCACGGCGCACGAGCGCGCCGAGGGACTGGGCCGGGGTGCTCGCCACCGCGAGCCCCGACGGCGCGCCGGGCAGTGCAGCGGTGGGTTGGGCAGCGGTGGGTTGGGCAGCGGTGGGTTGGGCAGCGGTGGGTTGTGCAG
>NZ_JAAXKZ010000011.1 GCF_012911875.1 Pseudonocardia bannensis
GCGCGTGGCGGGACGGCGGCCGGGGACGTGGCAGGCGCGGGTGCAGCGGCGGCCGCCGCCCCGGTGTCCCGGGCGGCCGCTGACACGTCCCCCCGATCGCTGCGCCCACGGGCCAGGTCGAGGACCGCCCGCTGGATCTCCGCAGTGCCGAGTTCGCGGCGGGCGAGGGCCAGGGTGGCACGGCCGCGCTGCAGACGGATGTACAACAACAGTGTCGGACCGGCCGGGACATCCACCGGACGCAGCACGTGATAGCAGCGCCGGGAACTCAAGATCAGGTCCTCGACGGGACCCTCTCCCGGTGCGTCGGCGATTTCTGCGGCACTCGTCGCCAAGGCGATGACAGAATTGATGTCGACCGCGTGTCCGTCGTTTCCACCGACATCGCCCAGAATGCGTGCAGAATCGCGCTCGACCACGCAGACATACGAAGCACCCGCCAATTCGAGAAGCTTCGACAGAACGCCACCGAGACCAGCCACGCGCTACTCTCTCGCATCGATCAGGAGTATCGTCGACCAACCCTCTCGGAGCATCCGGCCGACGATGATCAGAGGTCGCTGCTACTCCGTGCGGCACATCCGTAGCACGGCTGATCGGCTCAGGGAAGATCCGGACCCGGGGCCGTGTTGCATCCGGCGTGGTGCCTCTCTCCGTTCTCGATCTCGTTCCCGTCGGATCCGGCTCGACCGCCACCGCCGCGCTCGCCAGCAGCACGGCCCTGGTCCGGCGCGCCGAGGAGCTCGGCTTCCGCCGCTACTGGGTGGCCGAGCATCACGCGATGCCCGGCATCGCGAGCTCGTCGCCGGCCGTCCTGATCGCGCATCTCGCCGCGGCGTCGTCGTCCATCCGCGTGGGCTCGGGCGGTGTGATGCTGCCCAACCACCAGCCGCTCGTCGTGGCCGAGCAGTTCGGCACCCTCGAGGCGCTGCATCCAGGCCGCATCGACCTCGGCATCGGCCGTGCGCCGGGCACCGACCAGCGAACCGCCCGGGCGCTGCGCCGGGGCACGGACGCGATGAACGTCGACGACTTCCCCGACCAGCTCACCGAGCTGGCCGCCTACTTCCGCGGCGAGGGCCCCGTCACCGCCGTGCCGGCCGCGGGGAACGCGCCGGCGATGTGGCTGCTCGGGTCGAGCGGTTACAGCGCGCAGGTCGCCGGCCTGCTCGGGCTGCCGTTCGCGTTCGCGCACCACTTCAGTGCCGAGAACACGATGCCGGCGCTGGCGCTGTACCGGCAGCGGTTCCGCCCGTCGCCGACCCTCTCCGAGCCGTACGCGATGATCGCCGCGAACGTCACGTGCGCCGAGACCGACGCCGAGGCCCGCAGGCTCGCGCTGCCCGGTGCGCTGTCGTTCCTGCAGCTGCGGCTCGGCCGGCCCGGCCTGCTGCCCAGCCCGGATGAGGCCGCGGCCTACCCGTACACCGACGAGGAGAGGCTGTTCATCACCGACCGCCAGTCCACGCAGCTCATCGGCTCACCGGAGACCGTCCGCGAGCAGGTGCACGAGCTCGTGGAGCGCACCGGTGTCGACGAACTGATGATCACCACCCAGACGCACGCCGGGGCGGACCGGCTGCGGTCCTACGAGCTGGTGGCCGACGCGCTGGACCTCGCACCGGTCGCCGCATGAGGTGATCTGATGGGGGCATGACCCCCGAGACCTCCCCGGCCGCCGCGTTCCGCCAGGCGGTCGAGACCGGCGACGTCGACGCCGCGGTGGCCCTGTTCCGCGACGACGTCGTGTTCAACTCCCCCGTCGTGCACAAGCCCTACAAGGGTCGGGAGGCGCTGCGCGCGATCCTCGGCGCGGTGTTGCAGGTGTTCTCCGACTTCCGCTACGAGACGGAGTTCGACGGGCCGGGCGGTCACGTGCTGGTGTTCCGGGCGCGGGTCGGGGACCGGGAGCTGGAGGGGGTCGACATCCTGCGCAGCGAGTACGGCGAGCTCATCGAGCTGACGGTGATGGTGCGGCCGTACTCCGCGGCCACGGAGTTGCGCGACCGGATGGCGGCCCTGCTCACGGGGTGATCACGGGTTGAGGCGGACGGGGCGGCCGAGCACGGCTCCGTACGACGACCCGTTCACGGCTGCCCCGTTCACCGGGGTGCTGCCCGCCGCTCGCGCCCGATCCGCCCGGTACTGCTCGTGCACCACCGTCAGGAACCGGTGCACCGCCCGGACGGCGTGCCGGGTGCGGGCGGTCGGGAACGCGTCGAAACCGTGCTGGGCGTGCGGTAGTTCGGCATAGCAGACGGGCCGGCAGCTGACCTGCCGCAGCCGGGCCACGAGCCGGCGGGACTGGCCGACGCCGGCGATGGTGTCCGTGCTCCCGTGGATCACCAGGAACGGCGGGGCGTCCGGGCCGGCCCGGTGCACGGGCGACGCCTGCCGCCAGCCGCGCTCGTCGTCGGCGAGCGTCGTGGTGAAGACCTTGCCTTCGAGCAGGGCGAACAGCCCCTCCTCGTCGACGGTGAAATCGTGCACGCCGTAGAACGGCACCGCCGCGGCCACCGAGGTGTCGGCGCCGGTGAAACCGGGCTGGAAGTCGGGGTCACCGGGCGAGAGGGCGGCCAGTGCGGCCAGATGGCCACCGGCCGAGCCCCCGGTGATCGCGACGAAGCCCGGATCGCCGCCGTAGTCGCCTATGTGCGCCCGGGTCCAGGCGATGGCCCGCTTGACGTCGATGATCATCGACGGCCAGCGCTCCCCCGGTCCGAGCCGGTAGTTGACCGTCACGCACACCCAGCCGTGCTCGGCCAGGTAGGCCATCAGCGGCTCGGCCTGGCCGCCCTTGTCGCCGCCGCTCCAGGCGCCGCCGTGCACCTGCAGCAGGACCGGCGCGGCCGCCGCAGCGCCGGCCGCGGCCACGTCGGGCCGGGCCCACACGTCGAGCCGGTGTGCCGGATCGTCGCCGTAGGCCACGTCGGCGGCCCGCCGGTAGAGACGGCGCGCCGCCCGGCCGGAGGGGACCCGGTCGTGGACCGCCGGGCGGCCCGTCACGCCCAGCGGCGCCAGCGCCGCGGCGAGCACGTCGGCAGAGCGGTCGGCGTCCCGCCGCAGATCCGCCAGCGCCGCGACCGCCGCGGCGTTCGCGAGGGCACCGGCGATGCCGTCGGGGCGTCGCCAGCCCCCGCGGGCGAGGGCCGCCAGGCCGGCCACGACGTGCACCGCGCTCTGCACCGAGGGCGCCTCGGAGGCGGGCGTGCACGGGGCGGCCTGCAGGACCGAGACCGGCCAGCGCCGGATCAGCGGGGCGCGGACGCCCGCCCCCGCCAACACCCCGGCCAGACCCAGCACGATCGCGGCGCGACGACCCACGGAGCACTCCTCTCGATGCGGCGGACGTCGCCGCCGGCTCTCCCTACTGGACAGTACGCGGGCGAGGGCGTCCACTCGGTGGCTCTGACTACCCACAGTGGCGGCACGGCACCGTTCCAGCCGAAGCAACCCCCGATCGATGCCGTCATTCGGGTGATGTCGACGCCGGGGGCGCACCGTGGGCACGGGGCCGCCCGTTGACCTCACGACGTTCCCGTCCGGGCATCCGGGGCAACGCCCGGGCGGGAGGACATCGATCCCGGAAGGGGGCCGTGCAGGTGCCAGGCGCACACACTCCACCGCCCTCACGGATCGGACGGACCGCGGCGGACCGGCATCCGCCGGAGCGGCCGTCCCGGCGACGCGCGGCCCGCCCGGCCGGTGTCGGCTGGTGGCAGACCCCCAAGGGCACCAGATCCCGTCGTGCAGCCGGTCCACCGCCCGGCCCGATGAACGGTCGACCTTCCGGCCCGGTGGGCAGCGACGACCTCACCCGGGTGCTGCCCGCGAGGGCGGGTGGGACCGAGACGGGCCGGGACGGCTCCCGCCCCGCGACGCCGCGCCGGCGCGCCGTCCCGGCCGGCCCCGTGGAGGGGCTCCGCCGCCGACTGGGTCGCGCCACCCGGTCCCAGCACCGCCGACCGCTCACACCCGAGCAGCTCAAGGCCCGCCGCGGGCGGCGCATCAGGTACGCCGTGCTCGGCTCGATCGGCACGGTGCTGCTCGGCCCGGTGCTGGCCTTCGCCCTCGGTTACCTCTTCTTCTCCGTCCCCAGCCCGGACGACGCGGTCAACAACCAGGTCGCCCTGGTGTCCTACGGCGACGGCAGCCAGCTCACCCGGCTGGTTCCCGAACAGGGCAACCGGATCAAGGTGCCGATCGAGGCGATACCGGTACCCGTCCGCAACGCGGTGCTCGCCGCCGAGGACCGCAGCTTCTACTCCAACCCCGGCTTCGACCTGACCGGCATCCTGCGGGCGGCGTGGAGCCAGCTGCAGGGCGGCATCGGCGGCGGCTCGACGATCACCCAGCAGTACGTCAAGAAGACCCTGGTCGGCGACGACGCCACCCTGTGGCGCAAGTACAAGGAGATGATCGTCGCGGTCAAGCTGTCCCAGCAGAAGACCAAGGACGAGATCCTCAACGACTACCTCAACGCCATCTACTTCGGCCGTGGCGCCTACGGCATCCAGTCGGCCAGCCAGGCCTACTTCGGCAAGCCCGTCGACCAGCTCAGCCCGAGCGAGGGCGCGCTGCTGGCCGGGCTGATCCAGTCCCCCTCGCGCTGGGATCCGGCGATCAACCCGGACAAGGCGGTCCAGCGCTGGGAGTTCGTCATGGACGGGATGGTGAGCCAGAACTGGCTGACCCCGGCCGAGCGCGCGGAGGCCCGGTTCCCGCAGACCTCGCCGCGCAAGCTCGCCTCGGGTGGGGTGCCCGGGGACAGCCGCGGGCACATCGTGACCGCGGTGAAGGAGGAGCTCGAGGCGCTGGGCATCTCCGACCAGGAGCTGGGTCAGGAGGGCCTGCGGATCAGCACGACCATCAACCCGGAGCAGCAGCAGAAGGCCGTCGACGCCGCCCGGGAAGCGCTCGAGGGACAGCCGGCGAACCTGCGCACCGCGATCGTGGCGATCGACCCGGCGACCGGCGGCATCCGGGCCTACTACGGCGGGGACAACGGCGTCGGCCTGGACTACGCCCGGGTCCGCAAGCAGGCCGGCTCGACGTTCAAGCCGTTCGTCGTCCTCGCCGGGTTGCAACAGGACCCCCCGATCGGCCTGGGCGAGACCTTCGACGGCAAGGCGGTGCCGGGCCTGCGCAACTCCGAGGGTGCCGACTGCGCGCGGTGTGACCTCAAACAGGCCATGACGATCTCCAACAACGTCGTGTTCAACACGCTCGCGCGGAAGGTCGGTCCGCAGAAGGTCGCCGACGCCGCCCGCAGCGCGGGCATCACCTCGCCGCTCGAGGACGTCAACGAGGGCATCGCGCTGGGCAACAAGGAGGTCACCCCGCTGGAGCTGGCGTCGGCCTACGCGACCATCGCCGCCGGCGGTGTCTGGCACCAGCCGCACCTGGTGTCGAAGGTGGTGACGGCCGACGACCGGGTGCTCTACGAGGCGCCCGAGGCCGACGGTGAGCGCCGCTTCCCCGAGCGGGTGGCGCGCAACGTCACCGAGACCATGCTCAACGTGGCCGGGAACGACGGGCTCGCCCTGCCCGGCCGGCGTCAGGTGGCCGCGAAGACAGGCACCGTGCAGTCCCGTTTCGAGGGCGAGAACAACGACGCCTGGATGAGCGGGTTCACCCCGTCGATCTCCACCACCGTGTGGATCGGCACCGACATGAACTCACCGATCCGCACCGCCAGCGGTACCCCGATCAGCGGCAAGACGCTCCCCGGCGAGGTCTGGCAGGACTTCATGTCCGACGCCGTGCAGGACGAACCGCCGCAGAGCTTCCCGACGTTCCGCCCGATCGGCGACCCACCGTCGGACCTGGCTCCGAACGAGACCCCGACGAGCTCGGCCGTCCCGACCCCGACCCCGTCGGCGGCCCCACCGTCGGGCGGGCTCCCGCCGGGTCCCGACGGTGTGCCTCCTGGAAGCGACGCCCCGGCCCTGCCGTCCGGGACCCCCGTCCCCGACGCTCCGGGAGCGGACGCGGGGGAAGCGCAGGTCACCCCTGCGCCGGGACCGCAGCCGACCGTGGAGCCGACGCCGACCCCGCGGCAGGACTGCACACTCTTCGCCTGCGGCTGAGGCCGTGCCCTCCCCGCAGGCGTCGCCGACCGCTACCGTGGATCGGTGACCAGGTCGGATGCGCCGCGGGATCAGCGCAGCTTCGACGTGGTGGCGTGGATGTCCGAGCGCCGGATGGTGCTGTACGTGCCGGAGATCGAAGCCGCCACCAGCGTGCGCGACATGGCCGACGCCGACGACGCCGCCCGCGACCTCATCGCCGAGCTGACCGGACTGGATGCCGCGAGCATCAGCTGCGACATCCGGCTCGGCCGGCCGGGTGGCGGTCCGGTGGGGCCGGCGGAGATGCCCTGAGATGTAGTCCGTTCTGTCCAGACGGCAAGGTGGAGCGGTGCCTGTGGACGTCGCCGCGGGCACCGCTCCGTTGTCCGGAGACAGCCGGTGCCCGCAGGCCACCACCGATCGGGCGTGCACATCCAGCCCGGCACTCCTACGCTTCCGGTCCCCTGGGCCTCCCACATCTTGTGGCTCTACCGGCCAGGACCCACTCCTGCCCGGCAACCCACGTTCACAATGTGGCGAGGCCCCAGCCCGGCCCCCTCCCGTCCAGCCCGGATCAGTCGACCAGCGCGACCGCGCGGGTCGGCCCACCGTGCGCGCCCTGCAGCTTGAGCGGGAACCCGGCGAAGGTGAACCGCGTGTTCACGACCCGGTCGAGGTTGGCCAGGTTCTCGTAGTGGGTGATGTGCTCGCGGCGGCACATCATGTGGCACGGGTAGCTGGTGCTGGCCGGGTTGTCCGGGGTCGGGCTGTCCACCCCGAACGTTTTGACCCGCCGGCGGACGATCCACTCACTCGCCGACTCCCCCAGCCCGGCGAAGTCGGTGAGGTAGCGCTTGTCCCCGGCGTAGCGGTTCCAGGTGGCGGTGTGGAACAGCACGATGTCGCCGGGCCGGACGTCCACCGGGGACTCCGACTCGATCCGGTCGAGGTCCTCGGCGGTGATGTCGGTCTGCGGCTTGAAGTCGGTGACGTCCAGGCACACCGCGGTGCCGTAGAACAGCTCCAGCGGCATCTTCTCGATCGTCTCCGCCGACGGGTCCGGGTCGAGGTGGGAGAACGAGTCGACGTGGGTCGGGCCGTTGTCGTTGAGCATGAAGCCGGTGGTCTGGAAGGAGAAGCCGCTGTCGAACCGCGGCGCCGTCTCCTCGTGCGTGGCGTGGTCGAACTGCACCGTCTTGAGGTGGCCCGGATAGACCTTCATGCCCTCGTAGATGTCCTGCGACAGGTCGATGATCTGCATGTTCAGCTCCTGGTACTCAGTACATGACCACACCGGCGGTGACGTTGAGGTCCTCACCCGTGATGGCGGCGGCATCGTCGGAGGCGAGGAACGCGCAGGCCCGCGCGACCTCACCGGCGTCGACAAGCCGGCCCAGCGGGGAGGGGCCGGTGAACGCGGCCAGCGCCTCGTCCTCGGTGATCCCGCGGGCGGCGGCCTGCTTGGCGATGACGTCGTCGATCCGCGGCCCCGCGACCGCACCCGGGCAGACGGCGTTGACCCGGATGTCGTGCGGTCCCAGCTCCAGCGCCAGCGTGCGGACCAGACCGATCACGCCCAGCTTCGCCGCGGCGTAGGGGGTGCGGCCGTGCAGCGGGCGTTTCCCGGTCATCGACGACACCGCGACGAGCGAGCCTGCACCGCGTTCGACGAGCCCCGGGATGAACGCGCGAAAGGTCAGGAACACCCCGTCCAGGTCGGTGGCCAGGCAATCCCGCCACTCGTCGAGTGAGATCTCGTGCAGCGGCGCGGTCGGCCCGGCGACCCCGGCATTGGCGACGACGGCGTGCACGGGGCCGAGCTCTGCGGCATCCTCGGCCATCACGGCGACGGACGCCTCGTCGCGGACGTCACACGCCAACGGCAGCGCGGTGCCACCCTCCTTCTCGATCTCCGCGACGGTGTCGGCGAGGGTGGCCCGGTCGCGGGCGGTGGCGACGACGGCGAACCCGTCCGCGGCCAGCGCGACCGCGATCGCCCGCCCGATTCCCCGGTTCCGCCGGTCACGACCGCGACCCGCGGGCTCACCCCGACTCACCCACTGCCCCGCCGCGACTCGCGCACGGTGTCACCGCGACTCGCGGGCGTTGCGGATGGCGGTGAGCAGGCGGTCCGGTGTCATCGGCAGCTCGGTGACTCGTACCCCGAGCGGGGCCAACGCGTCGTTCACCGCCACGTTCAGGGCCGCCGGGGCCATCATCCGGCCGCCCTCGCCGCCCCCCTTGATGCCGTGCGGGGTGTAGGGCGAGGGCGTCTCGGCGTGCCCGATCTTCAGCTCCGGAACCTCCATCGCCGAGGGGATCAGGTAGTCGAGGAAGCTGGTTGCCTGTAGCTGACCGTCGTCGTCGTAGGCGAACTCCTCGTAGAGCGCCGTCCCGATGCCCTGCGCGGTGCCGCCGACGATGTGCCCGGCCAGCGAGCGCGGGTTGACCAGTGTTCCGCAGTCGTGCACGGCGGCGTAGGAGAGGAACCGGACGCCCCCGGTCTCGATGTCCACCTCGATCACCGGCACGTGGCAGGCGTGGCCCATGAACGGGTAGAAGACCCCGAGGTCCTTGCGGTCGGCCGAGGGCATCGTCGTGTACGGGTGGTCGAAGACCTTGCTGTCCTCGAGACCGGACTCGATCTCCTCCGGGAAGCTGTGCTTGAACAGGTGCAGCGCGATCGCGATGTCCCCCAGCGACTTGCGCCGCTCGGGAACGCCCTTGACCTGGTAGCCGCCATCGACCCACTCGAGGTCGTCGGGGTCGATCTCGAGCAGGTGCGCCGCCGCCTGCCGCGCCTTGGCCTTGATCTTCGCGGTGGCGCCCTCGACAGCGCCGGCCAGCATGACCGTGGTCCGGGACCCGCCGGGCCCGGTCGCGGGCAGCCCGTCGCGGCTGCCCCGGTAGACGATGCTCACCGAGTACGGGTCGACATCGAACTCCTCGGCGACCATCTGGGCGACCATCGTCTCGGGGCTGTTGCCCCAGAAGGCGCAGGAGTACAGCGTCGCGGTGATGCCGCCGGTCGCGTCGACCTTCAGCGTCACGCTCTCGGGCATGCTCGTGACCGGGGCTCCGGGCTCGTCGAACCAGAACCAGAACTCGGTCGCGGAGAACACGCTGCGCTCCTGCGCCGTGATCAGCCCGATCCCGATGTAGCGGCCCTCCTCCTCGAGCAGCCGCCGCTGCTCGGCCCGCCAGCGGTCGTAGTCCGACAGTTTGAGGGCCTGGTCGAGGACGGCGTCGTAGTTGCCACTGTCGTAGACGTTCCCGGTCGGAATGAAGTGTGGGAAGGTCCGGACGAAGTTCTGGCGCCGCACCTGCACCGGGTCGAGGCCCAGCTCGCGGGCGGCCTTGTCCACCATCTGCTCGAGCATCCAGTTGTTGACCTCGGAGCCGAAGCCCCGGTATGCGCCCTGCTGGTTCTTGTTGGTCAGCACCGCGCGCACCCGGTACCGCACGCTGCCGATCCGGTAGGGGCCGGTGACCTGGGCGAGCGCGTTGCCGTGGTGGCCGACGCCGAACTGGATGTAGGCGCCGTAGTCATCGATCGTGTCGATCTTCAAGCTGCGCATGGTGCCGTCGCGCATCATCGCCAGCTCGACCTCGTAGACCCGGTCCGAGCCGTGGTGGTCGCAGTTGGACATGTTGTCGACCCGGTCCTCGAGGTAGACGACCGGACGGCCGACCTCGCGCGAGCACATCCCCGCGATCACCGACGGCTTGGTCGCGAACAGCTTGGAACCGAAACTGCCGCCCGCCGGTACCGGGATGATGTCGAGCTTGTTCGTCGGGATCTTCAGCGTGCCCGCGACCATGAACAGGTAGCTGGTGAAGCTCAGCGAGTTGGTGTGCACGGTGAGTTCGCCGGTCGCGTGGTCGAAGTCGGCGATGGCGCCGACGGTCTCCAGTGGCTGACCGCCGGAGCGGTGCCAGCGCAGCCGGTCGCGGATGACGACGTCGGCCTCGGCGAAGTCGGTCTCGACGTCACCGAAGTCGAACGTCCGGTCGTAGGCGCAGTTCGATCCGAGCGGCTCGTGCACCAGCGGCGCACCCTCGGCGAGCGCACGCTCCGGGTCGACCACCGGGTCCAGCGGCTCGTACTCGACCTCGATCAGCGCCGCCGCGTCCTCGGCCAGGTACCGGTCGTCGGCGACGACGACCGCGACGCCCTCGCCGACGTAGCGCACCGTGTCCACGGCCAGGCAGCGCCATGTGTGGTTCGCCGGGTCGGGGCCGAAGTCGGGCAGCGGATCGCACAGCGCGGCGGCGCGCGCACCGGTGATCACGGCGTGCACCCCGGGCGCGCTCAGCGCCGCGACGGTGTCGATCGCGGCGATCCGGGCGTGCGCGTGCGGGCTGCGCAGCACGGCCACGTGCAGCATGTCCGGCGTGACGAGGTCGGCGATGTAGCCGCCCCCGCCGCGCAGGAACTTCGGGTCCTCGACGCGGCGGATCGACTTGCCGACCCACTTCCGGTTGTCCTTGTGGGTGCGCACGGGAGGCGCGGAGCGGTCGACGATGGTCATGTCTGGGCTCCCGTCGTGGAATCCGAGTCGGCGCGCATCCGCTTCGCCGCGTCGACGACGGCCTCGGTGATGAACTGGTAACCGGTGCAGCGGCACAGGTTGCTGGCGATCTCCTCGCGCACCTGCTCGGGCGTCGGATCCGGGTTCCGCTCGATGATCTCGCACGCCCGCATGAGCATCCCGGGGGTGCAGTAGCCGCACTGCAGGCCCTGCTTCTCCCAGAACTCCTCCTGCAACGGGTGCAGCGTGGCGCCCTGGGCCAGCCCCTCGACGGTGCTGATCTCGGCGCCGTCGGCCTGCACCGCGAACGTGATGCAGGACCGGATGCTCGCGCCGTCGCGCAGCACCGTGCAGGTGCCGCAGACGCCGTGTTCGCAGCCGATGTGCGTGCCGTGCAGGCCGAGGTCCTCGCGCAGGAGGTCGACGAGCAACCGACGGGGCTCGACGTCGGCGGACACCGGCCGGCCGTTGACGGTCAACGTGATGTGGCGCTTCTGTCCGGTCACGGGGTCATCTCCGGTCCTGGGCGCGAGAGATCGCCCGTTCGAGCGCGCGGTGGACGTAGCTGCGGGCCAGCGCGACACGTGTCGCAGCGCTCGCGTGCAGGTCAGCCGCGGGCGTCAGGCCGGTGACGGCGGCATCGGCAGCCGCCGCGATGGTCTCGGCGCCGGGGGCGGCGCCGAGCAGGGCGTTCTCGGCAGCGGTCGCGCGGATCGCGGTGGGGGCGACGCCGGTGAGCGCGATCGCGGCCCGGGCGACCCGGCCGGCCTCGATCTCGACCTGGGCGGCGACCCCGACCAGGGCGAAGTTGCCGTGGGTGCGGGCGAACTCGACGAACGCGTGCCCGCCTCCCCGACGGGGGATCCGGATCTCGGTGAGGATCTCGTCGGGACGCAGCGCGGTGCTGAACGGGCCGAGCAGGAACTCCGCAGCCGGTATCGTGCGGGTGCCCTCCGGGCCGGTCGCGACCAGTTCGGCGTCCAGTGCCAGGGCGACTGCGGGCAGCTCGGCGGCCGGGTCGGCGTGCGCGATGCTGCCGCCGATCGTGCCACTGTTGCGGATCGGGGCGTGGGCGACCAGGCCGACGGCCTCGGCCAGCAGCGGCGCTGTCAGTGCCACCTCGGGCGAGCGCTCGACGACCGACTGGCGGGTCATCGCCCCGATCACCAGGACCCCGCCGTCGACGCGGATCCCGTCCAGCTCGGCGACGTTGCGCAGGTCGATGAGGTGGCCGGGCTGGGCCAACCGAAAGTTCATCAGCGGGATCAGGCTCTGCCCACCGGCGAGCACCCGTGGTTCGGCGGCGGCGTGGGCCACGAGAAGTTCGACGGCTTCGGCCACCGAACTCGGCGCGGCGTAGTGGAAAGGCGGTGGTTTCACATCGGCCTCCGGTGCACTGCGGCCTCCTCGACGCGGTGTGGTGGGCGGCGCGAACCGGGCCGATCGCGTGTGATCCACGGCACGCGCACGGGAGATCCTGGTGCCGCCGCGCACGACCCGGCCATGTGTGCCGGCCCAGGAAACAGCGACGATCCCTGGGCCCGTACACAACCGGTCAGGTCGGGTGGTCGAGGTGGACGATCTCGCGGATCGTCAGGGCCAGCTGCAGTTCCAGACGCACCTCGGTGTCCCGCAGGCTGCGGCCGGTGAGCTGCTCGACGCGGGCGAGCCGGTAGCCCACGGTGTTCGGGTGCACGACCAGCGCGGCCGCCGCCGACGACGTCGAGCAGCCCGCCGCCAGCCAGGCCCGCAGGGTGGCGAGCAGATCTCCGCCGCGCACGGCCTCGTGCACGATCAGGGGCTGCAGCAGCCCCCGGGCGAACCGGCGCAGCGCGTCGGGCGTGCCGGTCTCCAGCAGCAACGCCGACAGGCCCAGATCCCGGACGTCGACGAGACCACCGGGCCGGTTCGCCCGGCGCAGCGCGGCAGCCCCGCGGGCGACCCGGAACGCCGTCGCGTAGTCACCGAGGGTGCGCGCCACCGGCCCGGCGACGACGGTGGGGGTCGCGCGCGGGGCCAGCGCCGCCGCGGTGTGGGTCAGGATCCGGCCCAGCACCTCCAGCACCTCCGGCGGCCCGGGCTCGGCGCGCAGCAGCAGCACGTGCAACCCGTCGTAGGGCCCGGCCAGCGGATGGGCGTCCGGCTCGGCCCCGCCCCGGATCAACTCGGACAGCCGGGTCGCGGCCGGCGCCGGACCGTCCACCGCCAGCACCGCGAGCACGTGCGGCCGCGACAGGTCGTGCCCGAGCGCCGCGGCGCGGGTCAGCACCGCCTGCGGCCGGGCCGGACCGTCGGGCCGCAGCAGATCACCGAGCAGGTCCCCGGACAGCCGGCCCTGCATGTCGACGAGGTGGCGCTGCTTGAGCAACTCCAGCCCGACGACCAGCGCGAACCGCTCGACCACCCGCAGCTGGACCGGTGCCGGGGCAGCGGGCGGAGCGGTCACCCACAGCCGGCCGACCAGCTCCCCGCCGAGTACCACCGGCGCCGCCCAGGCCACCTCCCCGGCGGCCCGCCCGGGGGCGCCCGGCACGACCGGTCCGGCCGGCCGGACCACCGGGACCTGCACCACCTCGTAACGGCGAGTCGGGTTGTCACCGGCCTCCAGCGCCGCGCGGGCCGGACGACGGCGCCGCGCCCGGGAGTCCGGAGGTGGCCGATAACCCACCTCGGGGGCCCGGGCGAGCAGCGCTCCCTCGGCGTCCTCGACGGTTACCGAGGCTTGCAGCGTCGCAGCCAGCGCGGTGACCAGACCGGGCAATCCGACCCCGTCGAGCACCAGCTGCATCAGCCGATGGTGCTGCTCCTCGGCCCACTCCAGCACGGCCCGGCCCCGGCGCAGCTCCGCGTTGGCCCGGGACAGCTCCCCGATGACGGCCTGCGAAGCGGTGCGCAGCCGGGCCGTCTCGAGCGCCAGCGCGGCCTGCCCGGCGAGCAGCTCGATCAGCTCCACCTCGGGCGCGGCGAACTCCCGGGCCGCGACCGAGTACGCGACGATCACCCCGGCCAGCTCGTCCGAGGTGCGCAGCGGTGCCGCCAGCAGCCCCTGGTAGCCCTGGGCGGGTGCGAGCGACCGGAGCCGGCCGTAGCTCGCCGCCGTCGCGACGTCGGGCACGGCGACCGTGCGACCCTCCCGGAAGGCACGGGCCGCGGGCGAGTCCAGATGCGGGCCGGGCGGCCGGATGAGCAGCGAACCGCCGTCGCTGACCAGCGCGACGTAGTCCGGGGACAGCCCGGACCAGCCGGCCACCTGCAGGTGCTCCCCGGCGGCGTCGGCCAGCATCACCGCGCAGTACTCGAACCCGATCAGCAGACAGGCCTGCTCGGCGACGCGGGTGAGGACCGCGTCCAGTGGCTCGGCCGCGTTGACCGCGCGCGCGATCTCACTCACCGCGGACATCCACGACCGCAGCGAGGCCGGCACCTCCGGCACGCTCACGCCGCCCACCCTCACCCCGCGGTGCCACGTGGGCAAGGGTTCGGTGCCGGCCGAGCACATCGCCCACCTCGATCGTCGAGCAGCAGGCCGGGGTTCAACCCGGCGGGCGCCCCCCGATCGACTCCAGTACACCGCTGGGCACCAGCACGTCGGCCCGGCACCTGGTCGACTCGACGAGCTCCGCGTTGGGCCCGTCCACGTCGCGGACCCAGGCCGCGGCGCGTGCGGGGACCTTGCCGAACGCCTCGTGCCGGGCGGTCAACCGGCCGATCCGCACGTCGGCCCGCAGGTCGCAGAACCACACCTCGTCCAGCGCCGAGGCCACGGCGCGCCACCGGGGGTCGTCGACCAGCAGGTAGTTGCCCTCGGTGAGGATCAGCCGGGCCGCCCGCGGGACCGCGATGGCGCCCGCGATCGGCTGCTCGAGGACCCGCTCGAAGGCCGGCGCGTAGACCACGTCCTCGTCGTCGGCCCGCAGCCGGCGCAGCAGCGCGCCGTACCCCCCGGCGTCGAACGTGTCCGGGGCGCCCTTGCGGTCACGCCGGCCGAGCCGCACGAGCTCGACGTCGGCGAGATGGAAACCGTCCATCGGCACGTGCCCGACCCACTCCCCCGCGGCCAGGCCGGTCGGCGGATCGTGGCGCAGCGCCGCGGCGAGCTCCTCGACGAGCGTCGTCTTGCCGGCTCCGGGACTCCCGGTGACGCCGAGCAGCACCCGTCGTTCGCCGGTGCCGGCGAGCTCCCGGGCGCGGTCGACGAGATCGGCGAACGTGTCCACCCGTCCACCCCCTCGTCGCGTCCTCGCCGCGCTGTCGGCCGCGCTGTAGGTCGCACTGTAGATCGCCCCCGCTCGTAGCGTGGACGACGTGGCCCGGCACAGCGCCGCCGGCCGCCCGGCGTCGTAGGGTGCCCGTCATGGCCACCGTCACCGCCGACGCGAGCAGGATCGACGAGAACAGGGCCCGCGAGGTCGCCGACCGGATGGCCGCGGCCGCGGGTGCGCTGCTGGAGTCGCTGGACGCCGAGCAGACCGCCGTCGCGCGCCGGGGCACTCCGGGCTCCGACGCCGAGTCCGACGCCGAGCGCCTCCGCTGGTACTACACCCCCACCGACCACGGAGGCCTGCCGCTGAAGGACATGCGCCCGGCCCAGCAGAGCCTGGTCATGCAGCTGGTCGCCAGCGGCCTGTCCACGGCGGGCTACAACACCGTCACCACCGTCATGGGCCTGGAGAACGTGCTCGACCACGTCGAGGGCTGGAACGTCGACTGGGGCCGTGAGCGCGGCCGGGACCCGGGCATGTACTACGTGCGCATCTTCGGCGAGCCCGGCGGGACCGCACCGTGGGGCTGGCGCTTCGGCGGGCATCACGTCTCGCTGAACAACCTGGTCGTCGACGGCGCCGTCCGGTCCACCACGCCGTGCTTCATCGGGGCCGACCCGGCGTCCTCCCCGCTGCTGGGCCCCAGCCCGCTGCGCCCGCTCGGAGGTGCCGAGGACCTGGCCCGCGAGCTGGTCCGCTCGCTCCCGCCGGAGCTCGCGGCCCGCGCGGTGCTCCTGGACCGCGCGCCGTCGGACATCATCGCCGGCAACCGGGCCCGGATCGCCGACGGTGACGAGATGCTGCACCTGACCGACATCTGGCGCGGGCGTTTCACCGAGCAGCGGCTCGTCGACCGCATCGCGATGATGGACGAGAAGGCGGAGGCGGGTTCGGGCTTCGACGCCGCCGACCACGCGACGCTGGCGCTCACGGCGGCACCGAAGGGGTTGGCCGCAGCCGAGCTGGACGCCGGTCAGCGTGAGGTGCTGCGCGCGCTGCTCGACACCTACCTGGGCCGGGTGCCCGACGGGCTCGCCGCCGCCCCGACCGACACGGTGCTCGACACCGTCCACTTCGCGTGGGCGGGCGGCACGGCGCCCGAGGACCCGCACTACTACCGGCTGCAGGGCCCCCGGCTGCTCGTCGAGTACGACAACACGCAGCGGCAGGTCAACCACGCGCACTCGGTGTGGCGGGACCCGGAGTCCGACTTCGGGTTCGACGCGCTGGCCGCACACCGGGCGGCGCACCACTCCGCGTGAACGGTTGCGGTTGACGCTACGTCAACCCCTAGCGTCCCTCCTGCGAACGACGGGAGGTCGAGGATGCGCTGCTGCGCGAGCTGGGACTCGGGCTGCCCGACATCGCCGCGGTGCTCGACGGGCACACCGACGAGGTCGCGGCACTGCGCCGGCACCACATCCGGCTGCTCACCGACGCCGAACGGCTCCACCGGCTGGCCGACACCGTCGCCCGCACCATCGAGGAGAGAGAAGGTGGGACGCCGATGGCGGCGGAGGAACTGTTCGACGGGTTCGCCAACGACCCGTATGGGCAGGAGGCGCGCGAGCGCTGGGGCGAGACGGCGGTGGAGTCACAGCGCCGCGCGGCGAGCTGGGACCCCGGCACCGCAGCGCGGATCAAGGCCCGGGGCGACGCGGTGAACGTGAAGCTGGCCGCGGCGATGCGCGCCGGCACCCCGGTGGACGACCCGACCGTGCAGGAGGCGGTCGCGGAGCACCACGCGTGGGTCGGCAACTTCTGGACCCCCAACCGGGAGGCCTACATCGGGCTGGGCGACCTGTACGTCGACGACCCGCGGTTCTCCGCGAACATCGACAGGGCAGGGCCCGGACTGGCCGCCTACCTGCGCGACGCGATGACCGTGTACGCGCAGACCGAGCTGCGCTGATCCCGGGAGCGGCGTGGCGGTGTTCGCGCTAGGACCGCTCCCGGGCGCGCAGCGCCAGGACCACGATGTCGTCGCCGGTGTCGGCGAGCGTCCCGCGCACCAGGTGGTCGCAGAACGCGGCCAGCGGCAGCCGGGCCCCGCGCCGGACGAGATCCAGCAGCTGGGCGGCGCTGCGGTCGTCGGGGTCGCTACGGCGCTCGACCAGGCCGTCGGTGTAGAGCAGCAGCGTCGACCCGGGCGCGAGCTCGATCTCCTGGTCACCGCGCGGCAGCTCCGGCGCGACCCCCAGCACGACGTCGACGTCGCCGGGGACGGGCCGCGGCGTCCCGTCCGGATCGACGAGGATCGGGGCGGGGTGGCCTGCGTTGGACCAGCGGAACAGCGTCCGGTCTCCCGTCCACAGCACCCGGCCGTAGAGCAGCGTGGTGAACCGGGTGACGGCGAGCCGGGAGGCCACCCGATCGAGCCGGCTCAGGACGAAGGACGGGTCACCGTCGCTGTCGAAGGCGAGCGCCCGCAGCATGCTGCGCAGCTGGCCCATCGTCGCGGCCGCCGACAGGTCGTGCCCGGCGACGTCACCGACGGCGAGCGCCAGGTCGCCGCCGGGCAGCCGGAACGCGTCGTACCAGTCCCCGCCGACCTCGAGCTCTGCCGTGGCCGGTAGGTAGCGGGCCTCGACCTCGAGCCCGCCGATACCGATCTCCGCGGACGGCGGGGGCTCGGTGAGCATCGAGTTCTGCAGCGCCAGGGAGGCCCGCCGGGTCTGCTGGAAGCGCAGCCCGTGCTCGACGGCCGCGGACGCCCGCGCGGCGAGCTCGCTGACCAGCGCGACGTCGTCCTCGGTGTAGGGCGGGCGGTCGCCGCAGGCGACCAACCGCAGGGCCGCCACCACCCGGCCCTCCGACAGCACCGGCGCGACGAGGGTCGAGTTGAGCTCGACCTGCTTCGCCCACTCCCACATCTCCCCGGTGCTCATCCAGTCGTCGCGGTCGGACAACGGGCCCCTGTCGAGCAGCGGTGTGCCGGACCGGACGCTCCGCGTGACCGGATGGTCGGCCACGAACACGAAGCGCTCGTCGATCGGCGGCGCGGGCACCACCCCGGGTGCGACCCGGGTGACCACGCGCTGGCCGGTGATCACGCCGCGACCGCCCGGCGTGACCGGATCGACCAGGTAGACCCGGCACAGGTCGGCGAACGCCGGCACCACCGCGTCGGCCAGCGCGATCAGCTCCGTCTCGGGGTCGAGCGCCGCATTCACCGCGAACGTCGCCCCGGCCAGCACCGCGATGCGGTGCTGGGCGCGGGCCTCGTCGTCGATGTCGGTCTCGGTGCCGACCCACTCGACGATCCGGCCCTCGGCACGCACGGGGACCGCGCGGGCGCGGAACCAGCGGTACCGGCCCTCGGCCGTCCGCAGCCGGTTGATGTGGGTGAAGTCCGAGCCGGTGCGGACGGCGTCGAGCCAGGCCGCCCGCTTCGAGGCCCGCTCGTCGGGGTGGATCGCGTCGAGGAACCCCCAGCCGCGGTACTCCTCGAAGCTCTGACCGGTGATCGCCCGCAGGCTCGGCGAGTCCTGAGCCGCGCTGCCGTCGGGCTCCCGGATCCAGACCGCGGCGCTGGTCGCCTCGACAAGGCTCTGGTAGCGGTTCAGCGCGCGCTCGCGCTGCCCGGCGGCCTCGACGAGCTCACGGCGGGTCTTCTCGGCCTCCGTCACGTCGGTGACGACCAGGCCGACCCCGATGACCTCCCCGTCCGCCCCGCGCACCGGGAACTGGTTCAGCAGCCAGCTCTGCGAGGGTCCGCGACCGTGCCACAGCCGGCCCTGCAGCGGGACGTCGCGCCGGACCACGCCGGTGGCCAGCACCTCGCGCAGGCCCGCCTCGATCACGGCGCCGATCGGGCCGTGCACCTCCACCAGGGTGCGGCCGAGACGCTCCTCGCGGGTGCCACCGGCCTGGTCCACGAGCGCGTCGTTCACCCGGCGGTAGCGCATCTCGGTGTCGAAGTAGGCGAGCGCCACCGGCGCGGTCTCCCACAGGGCGTCGAGCAGGGCGAACGCCTCGTCGCCGGCGCGGGAGTCGGCCACGTCCTGCAGCACGCCGACGACGATCGGCCCGCGGGGCGACAGCGGGGCGAGCGCGGCACGGACGAACAGCGTGATCCCGGTCGGCACCACCACCGGCAGTCGCCCCGCATAGGTCCGCCCCGCGAGCACCTGCTCGATCAGCTGCCAGGCGGCCGAGGTGTCCACGATGGGCGCCCCGAGGTCGGCCCCGCCGCGACCGAGCACCTCCTCGTGGCTCCAACCGGTGATCCGGGCCGCCTCGGCGTTCCACTTGAGCACGATGCCGGCCGCGTCGAGCGCGAAGAAACCCACCGGAAGGTGCTCGACGGCATCGGCGAGAACATCGTCCGGAGAGACCAACCGACCTCCCGGTGCCAGGACGCGGAACGCGTCGGGCGCTCATCGTAGGGGGCGCACCGGACCGCGGCCACAACCGCGGTATCACCCGCGGCGTCGGGGCTGCGGCGTCGCCTCTGGGCCCTACCGTCTCGTCATGAGCATCCACCCCGCCGCCCGCGCCCACCGGCCCGTCCCGAAGCCGGAGCGGATCAGTCACGGCGAGCCGACCTGGTTCGTGCGCCGGGCGTTCGCGATGGACACCGACCACCACCACGACGACCGGGTCGCGTTCTGGTGCGCGGCGCCGCCGGGCGCCCAGACCGAGCTCGTCACCGACGCCTCCCGGGAGGTCGCACCGAAGAAGCTGATCGCACGATCGGGCCGGTGAGCAGTCGTTAACATGCGGGGGTGTCCGACCCCGCTCCCCCGCTGCCCCACGTCGAGCTGCACGGCTCGGCGTACGAGTACGACGACGTGCCCGGCGACCCCGCCCTCGCCCCGCTGCTGTTCCTGCACGAAGGGCTCGGCTCGGTCGGCCTGTGGCGCGGGTTCCACCGCCGGATCGCCGCCGCGACCGGCCGCCGCGCCGTGGCCTACTCCCGGCTCGGGCACGGCTTCTCGGACCTGCCGCCGGCCAAGCGGTCACTGACGTTCATGCACGACGAGGCCGCGCACGTGGTCCCGGCGCTGGCCGACGCCCTCGGGCTGGGCGCGCCGGTGCTCGTGGGACACAGCGACGGGGCGTCCATCGCGCTGCTGCACGCCGCCCGGGCCGACGCCGCCGCGCCGGTGAGCGGGCTCGTCGTGCTCGCGCCGCACGTCTTCGTCGAGCAGCTGGGGCTGGACGGGATCGCCGCGGCCCGCGAGGCGTACACCGAGGGCGACCTGCGCGCCCGGATGGCCCGGCACCACCGCGACGTGGACGTCACGTTCTGGAGCTGGAACGACGTCTGGCTCGACCCGGACTTCCGGGACTGGGACATCCGCCCCGAGCTGCCCGGCATCGGTTGCCCGGTGCTGGCCGTCCAGGGCGAGGTCGACCAGTACGGCTCGATGGCGCACGTCGAGGCGGTGCGCGACGCCGCGACCGGGCCGGTGCAGCTGCTGACGCTGCGGTGCGGGCACTCCCCGCACCTGGAGGTCGCCGAGCCGACCGAGCGGGCCGTGGCCGAGTTCATCCGCGCGCTGCCGTAGCGCGGGCCCTCCCCGGGGACGAGCTCAGCTCGCCGACCATCCCGCCCAGCGCTGCGGCGTGATCACCAGCAGCGGTCCCTGCGGGCGTGCCGAGCGGTAGGGCGGGTACCTGGCGGCCAGCTCGTCGAGTGCGCGTTCCCGGAACTCCCCGTCGCTCTGCACCGCGGCCGTGCCGTCGATGCGCACCCACCACAGCGAGGACCAGTCCTCGTCGTAGTGGTCGGCGAGCAGTCCCACCCGTGGGTCGCGCTCGACGTCGGCGAGCCGCGCCAGCTTCGTGCTGCGCTTGGGTTTGACCTCGTCCACGGCCGAACAGACCAGGCCGTCGACGAGCGCGAACGTGATCGGCACGAGCCGCGGGGTGCCGTCGGCCCGCAGCGTGGCGAGCCGGGCGACCCGCGCCGCCGCGAACCGGCGGCGCGAGTCGTCGTCGTCGAGCGCGGGCACCGTGGCTCAGGCTGCGGGCACGTCCACGCGGACGGCGAGCAGCTTGGCCTCCCGGGTGTCGCGGCGCTCGTGCTCGGCGAACCCGGGCGCGGTGCACAGGTACAGCGTCCGCCCGTCGTCGCCGCCCAGCACACAGGCGAAGCAGCCGGTCTCGCCGGTGGAGATCTCCTGCGCGATCTCGCCGCCCTCCCGGATCCGAACCACCCGGTTGCCCAGCGCGTCCGCGGCCCAGATCGCGCCCTCGGCGTCGAGCGCGATGCCGTCCGGGGCGATCGTCAGCTGCGGCAGCGCCTCGTTGATGTCGTCGGTCTGGGGCACCGGACCGAATGACGCCCAGTCCCGCCGGTTCGACAGGCCGCCGTCGGCGCCGATGTCGAACGCGCTCAGGCGGTGCCCGAAGCTCTCCGCGACGACCAGCGTGTTCCCGATGATCACCGAGCCGTTCGGGAAGACCAGGTCCTCGGCCACGACGGTCGTCGACCCGTCCGGGTCCACCCGGACCAGCGGTGCGTTGCGCATCGCGGCCCCGTTCATCAGGTCGAAGCCGAAGTTGCCGACGTAGGCGCGGCCCTGGTCGTCGACGACCATGTCGTTGAGGATGCCGCCCGCGTGGGCGGACAGGTCGGCGTGCTCGACCAGGCTGCCGTCGTTCTCCCGGCGCAGGAGCTTGTGGTCACGCATCGACACGATCAGCAGCCGGCCGTCGGGCAGCCAGCCCAGGCCCGAGGGCTGCGCGGGGACCTCGGCCTCGACCCGGACGTCGCTGCCGTCGGCGCGGGCCGAGACGACCTGGTGGGTGTAGAAGTCCGATACCCACAGCCGCCCGTCCCGCCAGCGCGGGCCCTCCAGGAACGAGTACTTCTCCAGCACCACCGACAGCTCGCTCATCGTGCCTCCTGAGATCGACCCGCGCCCGGCCGCGTTGCCGGGCGGGCCCAGTCTGGCCTCGTCGGTCGCGCGCGACCACCATCTGTCCTGATCCAGGACGCCGGGCGTGTCGTTCGGCTCTCGGTTCCGCCCCTGGGGGAGCCTTCTGCACGTCGCACTTGCCAGAGACGTCGTGAACGGCGTCTCATGTGTGCTGGGGCTCCCGCGGTGGCCGGTGTCGTTCTCGGGAGCCGTATGTCGCTGTTCGTACGGAGTCCTCGGACTCCAGCCCGGAACCCAGCGCGCCGCCGATCGTGCCGATCGAGGACACCAGCCAGGCCAGCCGGAGGTAGTCCGAGACGTGGGCCGGGTGGCCGATGACCGCCGAGAGCACCTGCGGGACCACGACGAACCACCCGGTGGCCAACGAGCCGGCCAGCAGCACGACGTATGCAACGCCGCACCCGATAACCAGTGTGAGCATGGTGGCGGCGTTGTAGAGCCGCACTTGCCGGTACTCGACGCGGTCGCGTCGGTCGGCGTGCTGCCACAGGTTGTGGTTGAGGATGAGCCACAACACGATCATCGCCAGCGAGGCCACTGTGGCGATCCCGAGCCGCAGGGCGCTCATCGCTCCGCTGAGTTGCCACACCACGCTGGAGACCAGCCCGAACGCCGCGGAGGCCAACCCCGCGGCGACCGCGTTGCGGAGCCCCCAGACCAACCGCCATGGCCGGTTGACTCGGACCATCCCGACCAGCAGCCGCAACCTGCCCGCCGGTGCCGCGTACTCGACGTCGATGTCCTCGTCGGTGGGCGCTACCGGCTGGACTCCGGACCGCACCCCTACGCCGCCGCCCTCGATCTCTTGGTCTCCGCTGTCGGCGGGGAGCTCACCGGCCCATTCCAGGATCAGCCGGACCACGATGTCGCGGGCCTGCTCGGCAGGCCGCAGCATGTCCAGCGCGGGGACGGAAACCACCGCTGCGTTCGCCCGCCTACTCAGATCGCCCACGAGGTAGCCCTGATTCGCCGAAAGAGGCAGGTCGGTCAGGCAGACGACGAAGTCCCAGCCCTCGCGGGCCCGCCGCTGGGCCGCCAGGTCGATGATCCGCTCGCCCTCGCCGCGAGAGAGCGTCTCCGAGACCACGGTGACGCGGCAGTGCAGCCGGTACCCCGACCGCTCCGCGAGTGCCCCGGGCAGTTCCTCGGCCAGCCGGTGGGCGATCTCGGTGGCGAAACCCGGGTCCGCGACGAGCCCGATCAGAAGAGTGCGAGTCCCTCCCGACCGCCTCCCCGAACGTTCTCCCCGGCCTTCCAGGATGCTCCTGCTGCTCCCTGCCGTCCCCGTCATGACTGCCCCTATCCTGGCCCGAGCACCGAATCTGGCGCGCGCCGGGCGGCCGGCGCCGGAGCGCGCAGGCCAGGATCTGGCGGGGCCCTGCACGATTTCGTCAGCCCCCCGGGACGAGGCCCCCCAACCGGCTTGGCCCGGTCGGGCTCATCCGACTACCGGACAGGACCGGATCCGATGAGAACAGTGCAGCTTCCCTTGAGTCGGCGGCTATTCGGCGCCCGAGGACGCCGGGACCATGTCGTCCACCAGATCCTCACGAAATTGCTCACCTTCGATGAGACATCAACGGCTGACCTTGACTCGCCGAAGGTGACCAATCCGCTGGTCAGCGACGACCGCGTTGCTCAACCGCACCGAAACCGACAGCGGGCGGGTGCGCCTCAGCGTGTGGAACGTCGGTTGGGAAGGCTCGCCGGGGATCTCCCCATCGTGCCGCCGCCCGGCACAACCCGTCGCAGCGCTCCCGGTCGGCGATCCCCGATTCGAGCATCGGGCACCCACGCGGAGCACGCCGCCACCGCGTCCCCTCCTGCGTCCCCCGATGTTTGCGCCGTGCCGCCTGCGCAAGCTGCTGGTGTGGCTGGTCGGCGGCTCCACCGCGCCGGGCCGCGCCTCCGTGGGGGTGAGAAACGGCGCCGACTGCTGGGCAACCGGAGAGTTCATTCGATTCACCGTCGACGCGGCCGCCTACCGCTGACACCTCAGCTCGATTTCCCCAGGCGGATGAGTGGCTCGACGGGGCCGGTCCGCACCCCGGATCCTGCCGGGGAAGCGGCCGGCGGCGGGGGACTGGGCTAGGCTCCGCCCGCATGGCGCATCCCCAGCGACCGAGCTCGCCCCGGGCGCCTGGCGGATCCCGACACTCGGCTCGGACCGGATCAACTCGTTCGCCTTCGTCGACGACGACGGATCGGTGACCCTGGTCGACGCCGGCCCGAAGCCGGCCCCACCGCGGATCGTCGCGGGCCTCGCCGCGACGGGAAAGCGCCCGTCCGACGTCACCCGGATCGTGTCGACGCACGCCCATCCCGACCACGGTGGCGGCGCGGCCGTCCTCGTGGCCCGGCCGTCCGGCCGGGCCCCGGAGAAGCACCCGAAGGAGGGCCCCATGCCCGGTATGCCCGGCCCGGTCGCCGACGAGCGCGCAGGCCTGCTCGCCTTCCTCGCCCAGCAGCGCCTCGCGCTGCGCATCGCCGCCCACGGCCTGACCGACGAGCAGGCCCGGCAGGCACCACGGCGGGGACGCTCACCATCGGCGGGTTGATCAAACACGTTGCGCACACCGAGCGCGGCTGGATCGACACGATGCTGCAGCGTGACCGTGACACCGGGGAGGATCAGTACCTCGACGGCTTCACGCTCGGCCCGGACGAGACCCTGGCCGATGTCCTGGCCTTCTACGACCGGGTCGCCGCCGAGACCGAGGAGGCGGTGGCCGGGGTGTCCGATCTCGGGCAGCCCGTGCCGGTCCCGCAGGGGGTGCCGTGGTTCCCCGACGATATCGAGGCGTGGTCGGTGCGCTGGGTGCTGCTGCACGTCATCGAGGAGACCGCCCGGCACGCCGGGCACGCCGACATCGTTCGCGAGTCCGTCGACGGGGCCACCGCCTACCCGCTGATGGCCGCGGTCGAGGGCTGGCCGGAGACGCCGTGGATGAAGCCCTGGACCCCGGCCGACGGGGCGGACGCGGTGCCCACCGCGACCACCTGATCAGGGCAGCTCCGCGACAGGGCGGAGATCACCCGGGCCTGCGGAGCCTGCCTGGTACGGGCTCAGCGCAACGCGTCCTGAGCCCGGCCGCCGGCCACGCGCTGCGCCGCGGTCACCGTGTTGCGCAGCAGCATCGCGATCGTCATCGGGCCGACCCCGCCGGGGACGGGTGTGATGGCGCCGGCCGTGGCGCGCACGGCGTCGGTGTCCACGTCGCCGCACAGCCCGTCCGGGGTGCGGTGCATCCCCACGTCGATGACGGTGGCGCCCGGCTTGATCGCGTCCGGCCCGAGCATCCGCGGCACCCCGGCCGCGGCCACCACGATGTCCGCACGGCGGCAGACGGCCGCGAGGTCACGGGTACGCGAGTGGCAGATCGTGACGGTGGCGTTGCGCTCCAGCAGCAGCTGGGCCTGCGGCTTGCCCACCAGGTTCGACCGGCCCACCACGACCGCCTCGGCGCCCTCCATCTGCACCCCGGCCCGGTCGAGCAGCAGCACCACCCCGGACGGGGTGCACGGGCGCAGCCCGGACTTGCCGAGCGCGAGCCGGCCTGCGCTGATCTCGGTGAGGCCGTCGACGTCCTTGTCCGGGTCGATGCGCGCGAGCAGCGCGGCGGCGTCCAGATGTGGCGGAAGCGGCAGCTGCAGCAGGATCCCGGTGACGTCGGGGTCGGCGCTGAGCTCGTCGATCAGCGCGCCCAGCTCGTTCTGCCCGATGTCGCCCGGCAGGTGCCGATGCAGGTCCCGCATCCCGACCTCGACGCACTGGCGCCGCTTGTTCGCCACGTAGATCGCCGACGCCTCGTCGTCCCCGACCAGCAGGGTGGCGAGCCCGGGCGCCGTGGCGAGGGTGGCCACGTCGCGGGCCACCTCGTCGCGCAGCTCGGCTGCGACGGCCTTCCCGTCGATGATCGTTGCGACCACGCCGGCCTCCTCAGAAGACGATGGTGGTGCGGCCGTTGACCAGCACTCGGTCCTCGCAGTGCCAGCCGACCGCGCGGGCCAGCACGTTGCGCTCGATGTCCGCGCCGCGGCGAACCAGATCGGCGGCGCTCTGCCGGTGCGAGACACGCACGACGTCCTGCTCGATGATCGGGCCCTCGTCGAGGTCCTCGGTCGCGTAGTGCGCCGTCGCGCCGACGAGCTTGACGCCGCGCTCCTTGGCCCGCTCGTACGGCCCGGCCCCGGCGAACGCGGGCAGGAACGAGTGGTGGATGTTGATCACGGGCACGCCGATCCGGTCCAGGAAGTCGCCGGAGAGGATCTGCATGTAGCGGGCCAGCACCACCAGGTCCACCCGACCCGCCAGCAGCTCCAGCTGCCGCGCCTCCGCTTCTGCCTTCGTCGCCTTGGCGACCGGGATGTGTGCGTAGGGGACCCCGAAGGACTCGACGTCGTCGGCGAGGTCCGGATGGTTGGAGACGACCTGGACCACCTGGATCGGCAGCTCGCCGCGCCGCCACCGCCACAGCAGGTCCAGCAGGCAGTGGTCGTAGCGCGAGACGAACAACGCCACCCGCGTCGGCACCGCCGCATCCCGCATCCGAAACGTCATCGCGAACCGGCCGGCCACCTCGGTGGCGAACTCCTGTTCCAGGCGCGGCAGCGCTTCGGCGAGCCCCGGCAGGTGGAACACCAGCCGCTGGAAGAACCGTCCACCACGCGGGTCGGTCGAGTCCTGATCGGACTGCACGATGTTCGCGCCGCGGGTGTGCAGGAACGTGGTGATCGCCGAGACGATCCCGGGTCCGTCCGCGCACGAGACCAACAGCCGGCCGATGTCCTCGGCACGTCCGTTGCGGGAATCCGGGCGCCGGACCGGGCCGGGCCGGGGATCGACCGGATACTCGGCGATCGTCTGGCTCATGATCTCCCCATCGAGTGCGGCCATGCTGGGTGGCCGTCCCGGCGGGCGGCCGGGACGGGTCGGGGGGTCGAGACGGACGGTTGCTCAGATCCCCGGGTCGCGGAACCCGTCGACGTCGATGCCGAACTCGGCCCCCGCGTCGAGCAGTGCGGCGGCCAGGTACTGGCCGGACGACCGCTCGCAGTGCAGCAGGTACGACCGGACGCCGCCGGCGTCGTCACGCACGACGTCGGTGACGAGATTGGCGACCGACGAGCGGAACGCCGCGCCGTCCGGGGTCACGGCGTCGGAGAGGTCGACCGCGCACACCTTGGCGAGCAGATCGGCGCTCGCCTCGCCGCGCAGCCGCAGCAGCGCCCGGCCGTGCGTCAGGTCGACGACCGTACCGAACTCCCCGGCCTCCGTGACGATCCCCGCCAACTGCTCGCGCACCTCGCCGGCCGTTCCCACCGGGGCGAGCACGAGCCACTCCCCCGGGCCGGAGCCGACGACGAGCGTCCCGTCGAGCGCCGGGGCACCGTCGCGGGCGGCGCGCCCGAACGGCGCTCCGAGGGCGCGCTGCACGGCCCCGTCCATCGGCGCCCGCACCGCGACCTTGGCCAGCGGCGTGAGATCGGTGATCGTCAGCGCGGCGGCGCTGCGCCGTCCGCTGACCTCCCAGCCGCGGTGGGGCACCAACGGCTCGGGTGCTGCGATCGGGCTGCGCGCGATCGTGACCGTCGGGCCATCGGCGCTGCGGTCGGCATCAGACACGTTGCCTCTCCCCCTCCGGGTCCACCTGTGCATGGTGGGCCGTGATCACGGCCTCGACGTCCCGGCCGTCGGGCAGCCGGACGGTGACCCGGGTGCCGGCTTCGGCGAGCCCCGAGTCGACCTGGCCCAGGCAGATCGCCCGGCCGAGCGTCGGCGACATCCGGCTCGAGGTGATCCGTCCGGCGATGTGCCCGCCACCGGTGATGATCTGGCTGGCCTCGGGCGGCACCACGTCCCCGTCCACCGGGAGCAGCCCGACCAGCTGCGGGTAGCCCCCGCGCTCGGCCTGCCAGGCCAGTTCGGGCTTGCCGACGAAGTCGGCCTTGTCCAGCTTGATCAGCGAGCCCAGCCCCGCGGTGTAGCCCTGGGTGAGCCCGTCGGTGTCCTGCCCGACGATGAAGTGGCCCTTCTCCAGCCGCAGGATCCGCTGCGCCTCCACCCCGAACGGCACCACACCGAGATCGGCGCCGGTCTCGATCAGCCGTTCCCACACGTGCAGGCCGTAGGACGCCGGGAGGTGGATCTCGTAGCTGAGCTCACCGGTGAACCCGATGCGCCACAGCACGCAGTCCTGCACGCCGGCCACCGTGCCGGTCCGCACGTTCATGTAGCCGAACGCCTCGGGGCGCAGGTCGACGCCCTCGGTGAGCCGGCCGAGCAGCTCGCGGGAGCGCGGTCCGGCGACGTTGATGCTCGCGTACGCCGTGGTCACCGGGGTGACATGGACCTGCCAGTCCGGGTGCTCGGTCTGCAGCCAGTTCTCCACCCACTCCCAGACCGTCGCCGCCCCGGAGGAGGTCGTGCTCATCAGGTAGTGGTCGTCGCCGAGCCGGCCGGTGACGCCGTCGTCGAGCACGACCCCGTCGTCGGCGCACATCACGCCGTAGCGCACCCGCCCGATGTCGAGCTTCGACCACTTGTTGACGTAGAGCAGGTTCAGCAGCTTCGCGACGTCCGGCCCGCGCAGGTCCAGCTTGCCGATCGGGGTGACGTCGATGATCCCGACGCCGCTGCGCACCGTCCGGACCTCCGCGGCGGGATCGCCGTAGTGCTCGGGCCGGATCCACTGGCCGGCGACGAGCGGGGTCGCACCGTGCCGCTCGTGCCAGGGTTGCATCGGCGAGTGCCGGATCGGCTCGAAACTACGGCCGGCCAGCGCACCCAACGTGACCGGCGCGTACATCGGCCGCCAGGTCGTGGTCCCGGTCTCGGCGATGCTGCGTCCGGTTGCCGCGGCGACGATCGCAACGGTGTTGACCGTCTCCAGCTTGCCCTGGGCCGGGCCCATCGTGGCCGTCGTGTAGCGCTTGACCAGCTCGACGGAGTCGTAGCCCTCCTTCACCGCCGTGACCAGGTCCTTGGACGACACGTCCTCGGAGAAGTCGACGAAACCGTGGGTGGAGAAGAACAACTCCGGGTGCTCGGCGAGCGGCAGTTCGGGTATCGGCACCGGGTCCGTGACAGGAGCGGGCTGCGGCGCGGCGTCGCGCGGCCGGGTCGGCAGCGCCCCGTGCAGCCGGTGGGCGAGCTGCGCGGCTCGGCGCGCGGCCTCCCGGCCCACCGCGTCGGCATGCTCGCGGAGCTGGTCGAGCGTCCCGTCCCCGGCGATCCCGCCGACGGCCAGAACGCCATCGGGCGTGTGCGCGGGGTCGGGTACGAAACGCGCCACCTCGGGCCGGTAGACCGGCCGGGCCCCGGCCATGTTGAGCAGCGAGGTGGGCGCGGTCCAGCCGACCGCGGTGACGAGCAGGTCGCAGTCGATCCGGGAACCGTCGGCCAGCTCCACGGACTGCACCCCGCCGCGGCCGCGCGCACGCACCACCCGCTGCCCCCGCCGGGCGTCGGCCACGGCCGCGATCTCCACGCCGGCCCGCTGCAGGTCCGCGACGGCGGCGTCGCCCTCCGGGTTCGCGGAGAGCACGACGGCGCGCTCGCCGGGCTTGACGGCGTAGAGGTTGATCAGCCGGCGAGCCGCGGTCGACAGCATCACGCCGGGGAGGTCGTTGCCGGTGAACACGTAGGGCCGCTCGACCAGCCCGGGCGCCACGACCAAGGACTTGGCCCGCACCTTGACCAGGCGCTCCACCACGTGCGGCAGGTTCCGCTGCATCACCCCGATCCAGTTGTCGTCGTAGCGCCCGACGACGACGGAGTCGGTCAGCACCTCGATGCCCGGCTCGGACCGCACCTGCTCGGCGAGTTCGGCGCGCACGGCCCGGGCCGTGTCGTCACCCCACCGCAGGTGCCCGCCGAGGTGGTGCTCCTCCTCGACCAGCAACACCCGGGCCCCGGCGCGCGCCGCCGCCACTGCAGCCGCCATGCCGGCCGGGCCGCCGCCGGTGACCAGGACGTCCGGGTGGGCGTAACGCTTGTCGTAGTAGCCGTGCTCGGTGTCCGGGGAGACCTCACCGGCGTGCACGAACTTGCGCAGCACCCGCTCGTAGGCCGGCCACAGCCGCTCGGGCTTGATGAAGGTCTTGTAGTAGAAGCCGGTGGCCAGGAACCGCCCGGCCAGACCGTTCACGGCCTTGACGTCGAACTTCAGTGACGGCCAGGTGTTCTGCGAGCGGACGTCCATGCCCGCCTCGACCAGGCGGTGCGCCGCGCGCACGTTGGGCTCGTCCCCGACCTGCAGCTGACACCCCGGGTCCAGGAAGTCCGCGGTGAGCAGACCCCGGGGACGGTGGTACTTGTAGCTGCGCGAGAACACCCGCTCGCCGGCCGCGGCGAGCGCCGAGATGATCGTGTCCCCGGGATGCGCCTGGTATGCGCGCCCGTTCCAGCGGAACTCGATCGTGCGGTTGCGGTCGATGACCTCGCCGGGCTGCGGGCCCAGCCGCATCGCGGCGCCGGTGGCCGTCGCCGTCGATCCCTGCGTCACGAGTGGCCTCCCGAACTGCGGACCTCGTTGGTCGCGGTGTGCCGCTCGGCGGCGAAGTAGCGGCGGCAGCCGGCGCGGTGGTACCAGCTCTCCCGCACCCAGCCGCGGGGGTTGGCGTGGAAGTACAGGTGGCGACGCCACTGCTCGGGGGTGGCCGTGGTCGGATCGGGCCGCGGCCCGGTCTCGCCGACGTAGCGGAACTCGCTGGCGTTGCGAGGCCCGCACCACGGGCACGGGAGCAACATCATCGGTGGATCTCCCTGTGGTGTGTCGTGCCGGTCTTCGGTGGGAAACGTGCCGGGCGTCCGCTCAGTGACCCACGGCCGCCGCGCCCTTCTCACCGACCAGGCGCCCGGCCTCGAACCGGTCGAGCCCGAAGGCCGAGATGATCTCGGGCGGTCGTTCGTTCGCGATGCAGTCGGCCATCGCCTCACCCGAGACGGGCCCGGCCTTGAAGCCGTAGGTGCCCCAGCCGACGTCGACGTAGAAGCCGCCGACAGGGGTGGGCCCCATGATCGGCGAGTAGTCCGGCGTCATGTCGCACAGGCCGGCCCACTGCCGCAGCAACCGCATCTTCGACAGCGCCGGCATCAGCTCCAGGACGTGGCCCGCCACGCCCTCGGCGAACTCCAGCGAACCCCGGGTGGAGTAGGACGCGAACGGGTCGACGCTCGCCCCGAACACCAGCTCGCCCCGGTCGGTCTGGCTGACGTAGACGTGCAGCGTGCCGGACACGATCACGGTGTCCAGGAACGGCTTGACCGGCTCGGTGACCGCCGCCTGCAGCGGGAAGGTCTGCACCGGCATGGACACCCCGGCCATGTCCGAGATGAGCGTGGACCAGCCCGCGGTGCAGTTGACCACGACCGGCGTCGCGATGCGGTGACCGTCGTCCGTGCGCACCCCGGTGACCCGGCCGCCCTCGACGTCGATGCCGACGACCTCGGTCTTCTGGTGGATGTGCACGCCGTGCGCGTCGGCCCCGCGCGCGTACCCCCAGACCACGGCGTCGTGGCGGATGATGCCGCCGGGCGGGTGATACAGCGCGCCCAGAACCGGGTACCGCGTTGTGCTCGAGGTGTCCAGGTAGGGCACCAGCTTCTTGACCTCGTCCGGGCCGATCACCTCGGAATCGACGCCCTGCAGCTTGTTGACCTCGGTGCGCCACCGCATGGTGCGCAGCGAGGCGTCGTTGTGCGCCAGCGTCAGGTGGCCGCGCTGGGAGAACATGACGTTGAAGTTCAGCTCCGCGGCGAGGTGCTCGTAGAGCTTCACCGAGCGGTCGTAGAACCGCACGCCCTCGGGCGTCAGGTAGTTCGACCGCAGGATCGCGGTGTTGCGCCCGGACCCGCCGGAGCCGATGTAGCTCTTCTCCAGCACCGCGACGTTGCGGATCCCGTGGTTGGCCGCGAGGTAGTAGGCGGTGGCGAGCCCGTGCACGCCACCACCCACGATCACCACGTCGTAGCTGTCACGCTTGGGGTGGCTGCGGAAGGTCACCGGCCAGTCGGCCCCGGAGAGCCCGTGCTGGAGCAGGCTCCACGCCGAGTAACGCCGCCCCCGCCGCAGCGGCCGGTGACCGTTGCGCGAGCCGTTCCGATTGCCCGTACCGTTGTTCGAGCTGCTCACCTGGGGATCCTTAAGGCTCTGCGGTGCTGCGATGGGGTGCTGCGATCGGGTCCGCGCTCACGCGAGCGTGAGGTACCGGTCGATCTCCCACTCCGACACCGTCGCGTGGTACTCGTCGAACTCCGCCTGCTTGACCTCGGCGAAGTAGTCGATGAAGTCGCCACCGGGGACCGGCCCGAGCGCCGCGCGCAGCACGGGGTCGGCGACCAGCTCCTCGATCGCACGGTCGAGGGTCTTCGGGAGGTGCACGATGCCGCGGCGGGCCACCTCTTCGGCGGGCAGCGCGAACAGGTTGTCCGTCACCTGCTCCCCCGGGTCGAGGCCTCGGTCGACGCCGTCGAGGCCGGCCGCGAGCAGTACCGCGGAGGCCAGGTACGGGTTCGCCGAGCCGTCCACCCCGCGGTGCTCGATCCGGCCGCCCTCGGGCACCCGCAGCATCAGGCTGCGGTTGTTCCCGCCGTAGGCCACGTAGGCCGGGGCCCAGGTGGAGCCGGACTGCGGCGCCCCCACCCCGATCCGCTTGTAGGAGTTGACGGTCGGGCAGATGACCCCGGCGCTCGCCCGAGCGTGCTCCATCAGGCCGCCGACGTAGGCGTAGGCCGTCTTGGACAGCCCGAGGGGGTCGGCGTCGTCACCGAACAGCGGCTCGCCGTCGAGCGTCCACAGGCTCTGGTGCATGTGCAGCCCGTTGCCGGTGACCGAGCTGAACGGCTTGGGCATGAAGGTCGCGGTCATGCCGGCGTCATGGGCCAGCATGTGCACCATGTAGCGGAAGAAGATCGTCCGGTCCGCCGTCGTCACCGCGTCGGAGTAGACGAAGTTGCTCTCGAACTGCCCGTTGCCGTCCTCGTGATCGTTGGCGTAGTTGCCCCACCCGAGCTTGTTCATGTGCTTCGACAAGGTGGACAGGTAGTCCCACATCCGGGTCAGGCCCTTGACCTCGTAACAGGGCTTCGACGAGGAGTCCAGCGCATCGGCGATCTCGATCTTGCCGTCCTCGGTGCGCCGCAGCAGCGAGTACTCCGCCTCCACACCGGTCTTGAGCGTCCAGCCGCGCTGCGCCGCCAGCTGGGCCAGCTGGCGCTTGAGGATGACCCGCGGCGCGTAGGGCCACGGCTCGCCGTCGACGTACGGGTCGCAGTGCAGGACGGCGACTCCCTGCTTCCACGGCACCGGGGTGTACGACGCGGGGTCGGGCATGGCTGTGATGTCGGGGTCGGCCGGACACTGGCCGAGGTCACCCGCGGCGAAGCCGGCGAACCCCGCACCACCGTCCATCAACAGATCGAAGCTGGCCATCGGCACGGCTTTCGCGCAGGGCTTGCCGTGCAGGTCGACGAACATCGCGAGGAAGAACTCGATCCCGTCCTCCTCGGCGCGTGTTCGCAGGTCCTCGCGCCCATCACCCATGGCAACTCCTTTGTCGAGGGGGATACGTAGCGGCGGCTCAGGGACTACCGGGAATCCAGCTCGTACCGGCCAGCGGCACTCCGGCCATGGCGGCCGCTTCGATCGTGAGCGCCGCCAGGTCCTCCGGTTCGAGGTTGTGCACGTCGGACTTGCCGCACGCGCGGGCCAGGGTCGTCAGCTCCATCGTCACCGACTTCAGGTAGTTCACGACGCGCTGCGCCCCCACGTCGGGGTCCAGTCGCGACTCCAGCTCGGGATCCTGCGTGGCGATGCCGACCGGGCAGCGCCCGGTGTGCATGTGGTGGCAGTACCCGGGCTCGGTCCCGAGCGCGTGGTAGTCGGCCGTCACGTCGTGCTCGACGCCGCCGCGCAGATAGGTGCGGCTGTTGCAGCCCAGAGCGATCAGCGGCGCGACCCCCATCGAGACCGCCGTCGCACCGAGTGCGATCGCCTTGGCGGCGTCGGCGCCGGTCCGGATGCCGCCGGAGACGACGAGCTGCACCTCGTCCTCCACGCCGATCTCGCGCAGCGCCTGGGCGGCCTGGCGGACCGCGGCGAGGGTGGGGATGCCGGCGTGCTCGATGAACACGTCCTGGGTGGCGCCGGTGCCACCCTGCATCCCGTCCACCACGACCACGTCGGCCCCCGCGGCCACCGCGAGCTTGACGTCGTTCACCACGCGGGTGGCGCCGAGCTTGACGTAGATCGGCTTCTCCCACGAGGTCGCCTCGCGCAGCTCCTCGATCTTGATGCGCAGGTCGTCCGGGCCGACCCAGTCCGGGTGCCGGGAGGCGGAGCGCTGGTCGATCCCGGGCGGCAGCGTGCGCATGTCGGCGACCCGCCGGCTCACCTTCTGCCCGAGCAGCATCCCGCCGCCGCCGGGCTTGGCCCCCTGGCCGATCACGACCTCGATCGCGTCGGCCCGCCGCAGGTCGGCGGGGTTGAACCCGTATCGCGACGGCAGGCACTGGTAGACGAGCAGGTGCGAGGCCGCCCGCTCCTCCTCCGACATGCCGCCGTCACCGGTCGTCGTCGAGGTGCCGACCGCGGTGGCCCCACGACCCAGCGCGGTCTTCGCCGCGGCGGACAGGGCGCCGAAGCTCATCCCCGCGATGGTGATGGGAATGTCGAGCTCGATCGGCTTGGTGGCATGCCGGGTGCCGAGCACGGTGCGGGTCTCGCACTTCTCCCGGTAGCCCTCGAGCGGGTACCGCGAGACCGACGCGGTGAGGAAGACGAGGTCGTCGAACGTCGGGAGCTTGCGCTTGGCGCCCCAGCCGCGGATCTCGTAGTGACCTTCCTCGGCCATCCGCTGGATCTGTGCGATCGCCTCGGGCGGGTAGGAGTGGCTGGCACGCCGGGCGTCCATCGGCAGCGCCGGCGCAGGGTGTCGGGCCGCCCCGTTGCGCAGGCCGGGGGTGGGGAGGGCCTCACTCGACAGCTCGGTCATCAATACCTCTGGTCCTTCAGCGCGTCGAAGTTGTAGAGCTGGCGGGCGGACGCGACGCGGGTGACGTTCTCGGGGTCGATGTGGTCGAAACCGGCCAGGGCCGCGAGCTGCTTCACCGTGAGGACGTCGTCGTCGGTGAGGTCCTCCGCGCGTGCGTCGGATCCCAGTGAGGCGATCGAGCCCGCGACGTAGATGACGGTCTCGTACAGCGAGTCGCCCAGCGCGTGCCCGGCGTCACCGCCCACGAGCATCACGCCGGCCTGCGCCATGAAGCCGCTCATGTGCCCGACGTCCCCGCCGACGAGCACGGTCCCGCCCTTGAGCGAGATGCCGGCGCGGGACGAGGCGTCGCCCTCGACGATCACGGCGCCGCCGTGGGCCGACGCGCCGGTGCACTCCGAGGCGTTGCCGCGCACACGCACCGTGCCGCTCATCAGGTTCTCCCCGGCCGACCAGCCGACGAAGCCGTCCACCACGACGTCGGGCCCGTCGCCGAGCCCGCCGATGAAGTAGCCGGCGTTGCCCTCGATCTCGACGGTGATGCGATTGACCAGGCCGACAGCCAGGTTGTGCCGGCCCCAGGGCTCGAGGATCCGGGCGCGGGATCCGTCCGGGAGGGCGGCCAGCGCGGCGTTGACCTCGCGGGTCGTCAACTCGGCGCAGTTCAGCGTCACCTGGTCCACGTGTAGACCTCCTCGGGGACGGGCTCGAACACGGTCGCGTCGGCGACACCGGGGAGGTCGGCCAGAGCGTGGTACTCGGAGGCGACGGCGACGTAGTCGTCGGTCTCGGCGATCACGGCCGGCTTGCAGGCGAACGAGTCGCGCATGACCGCGAACTGCGTCTCGGTCGTGACCAGGAGGGTGAAGAACCCGTCGAGCTCCTTGAGCACCATCCGCAGTGCGTCGGACAGGTCCGCGCCGGAGTCGACCTGGTGGGCGACGAAGCGGGCGGCCACCTCGGTGTCGTTGTCGGTGACGCAGTGGATCCCCTCGCGCTCCAGACGGCGGCGGACCGTGGCCGGGTTGGAGAACGAGCCGTTGTGCACCAGAGACATGTCGGCGCGCGGGGCGAAGGGGTGCGAGTGCTCGGTGGTGACCGCCGACTCGGTGGCCATCCGGGTGTGGCCGATGCCCTGGTAACCGGCCCGCTCCCCGACCCGGTAGTGCGCGCAGATGTCCCGGGGCGGGCCGACGTCCTTGACGACCTCCATCGCCCGGCCGTGTCCGACCAGCGCGATGTCGGGCGCCATCCGTTCCAGGGCCGCGAGCACGCGGCCGGGCTCCCCGGGCGCGGCCAGCGTCGCGGCGTCGCCGAAGTTCTCGACCTCGACCGCAGCGCCGAGGTCGGCCGCGAGATCGCGGCTCAGCGCGTCCCAATCCCGGCCGTCGCCACGCAGCGAGAGCCGGAGCCGGCCGTCCGAGGGTTCCCGGTAGAGCGCGACGCCTGCCGAGTCGGGCCCCCGGCTCGACATGCAGTCGAGCATGGCGGCGAGCAACTCACCCAGCCGGGGGTGCAGCTCGGGAGTCTTCAGATGGAGACCGACGATCCCGCACATGGCCCGCTCCTTCACCGATCGTCCCGCGAGGCCGGTGACGGGCCGCCGATGTCGGCCTCCGGTCGCTGCGCGGTGGGTCGAGTTCCGTTCAAGGTCTGGACTTAGGACCTTTCACATGCGACCACCGGTCCGGGTTGTTGTCAAGAGCACGTGCGACGGCGCCCTCCCGGAGCGGGACGATCGCGCGTATAACCTCGGGGTATGGCCCGGACCGTCACCTCCCTGACGCTGACGCAGGCCGTCGCGGAGCACCTCCGGAACCTGATCCACCGGGGCGAGGTCGGGCCGGGCGACCGTCTGCCGGCCGAGCGCGAGCTCGCCGACCAGCTCGGCGTCGCGCGGATCAGCCTGCGCGAGGCGATCAAGATCCTGCAGGACGACGGGTACGTGCAGGTGCGCCGCGGCGCTCATGGCGGCACCTACGTGACCGAGTTGCAGCTGCCGGTCGAACGCTGGCGGGCCCGGATGCGGACCGAGTCGGGCGAGTTCGACGACATCATCGACTTCCGCATCGCCCTGGAGACCGACGCCGCACGGCTGGCGGCGCGCCGCCGCGACCGGTCGGACCTGGTCGGGCTGCGAACGGCGATCAAGAAGCTCGGCCAGGCGGACTGCCGGGTCGCGTTCCGGTTGACCGACTCCCAGTTCCACGACGGGCTCGCCCGCGCCGCCCGCAACATCCGACTGGAGAACGCGATCCAGTCGGCCCGCGGCGAGCTGTTCAGCCCGCACGACCTGCTGCCGTTCGTCGACCCGGTCGAGGAGTCCGTACGCGACCACCAGCAGATCTACGAGGCCGTTCGCGACGGGGACGAGGAGGCGGCCGCGGCCACCATGCGCGAGCACATCGAGCGCACCCGCCGCCAGCTGCGGGACATCGTCTTCGGCTCCGAGAGCGGCGGCGCCCAGACCGGTTGATCCCGCCCGGCTTCCCGCTGCGTGACCCTTGACACACGTCCGACCCCGATGGTCGTATGACCCGTGGTTCGAGGTCCGGACCTCGAACCACTGACCCGGGGCATACCCCCTGACCTCGGGTGTTGCTGTGTCCTGCCAGCAGTCCGGGTGCACCACCAGGCCCGGACGTGATCTCCCAGCTCTCGAGCGAAGGTGCTCCCCGCCCTGCGGCCCGGCGCCCCTTCCGCGGGATCGGAGGCACCCGTGCAATCCACGCCCGTGCAATCCACCATCGAGTCGCGCATCGACGCCCTGGCCCGGCGGGACCGCCTCCTGGCCGTGACGTTCACGGCGCTCATGTGGAGCGTTCTCGCGTTCGTGCTGACGGTGGCGAGCGCCGTCGCCCCCAGCCCGGGGATCGTCGTGGCGCTCGTGGCGTCACTGCTGCTGCTCGGCCTGTTCAACACGGCCTCGATGGTCGCGCTGGTGCGCCGCTACGCGGCGAACAAGGACCTCGTCTACCGGCCGGACATCGTCAACCTGGACCGGATGCGGCACGAGCGCGCGCGGGGGAGGTCCTGACGTGGCGCACTACGAGCCGCCGGTGCAGTCCAAGCGGGGCCAGCTGTTCGATGCCGCCACGGTCCTGGTGTTGATCTTCGCGACGCTGTTCGTCACGACCTTCCTCGGCCAGGAGGCCGAGACCGCGTCCGCGCCGGCGGCGCCCCCGGCCCGCGAGCTCGCCGAACTGGAGATCACCGCGACCGAGCGGGACCAGTTCCAGAAGCTGATCGACTCCGGCGCCACCGACCTGGCGGGGGCGACGGCCGCGGTGGAGACCAACCAGGCCGGATCGGACAAGTACGACTTCAGCGTCGCGGCGCTGCTCGGTACGGCCGCGCTCCTCGCGGTGTACCTCGCCTTCGTGTACCGCACCTCGTTCCGGGAGTACCGCGAGGTGATCGACGAGAAGTTCGGCCCGGGGGAAGGAGGTGGGTCGGCATGACGATCGCCGGTGGCCTCGAACTCGTGGCCTGGATCCTCAGCGCGATCATCGCCGGCTGGCTCGTCTTCGACGTGGTCCGCGTCGCACGCACCCATGACGAGCACCTGCTGATCAACGCGGCCGAACTGATCGACACGCCGGCCGAGCCGCGGGCCGGCGCACGGGACGCGGAAGGTGGACGCGCATGAGTACGGCGGCGAGCGACCCGCCCACGCCGGGCGTGATCGACGAGGTGACCACGGCGGAGCGGCCCGCACTCCGCAAGGTCCTCTCCCCCATGCACATCTGGGCCCTCGGCGTCGGCATCGTCCTCGTCGGCGAGTTCATGGGGTGGAACTTCGCGGTGGAGAAGGGCGGCATGTACGGCGCTCTGATCGCCGCGTGGGTCGTGGGCCTGCTCTACACGTCCATCGTGATGATCAATTCGGAGATCACGTCAGCCATCCCCGCGGCGGGCGGGCAGTACGCACAGGCCAAGCACACCGTCGGGCCGCTGATGGCGTTCAACGTCGGGCTCTACCTGACATTGGCCTACACGATGCTCGAAGCCGCGAACGCGAACGTGCTCAGCTACCTGCTGACCACGCTGGCGAACCTGATGGGCAGCACCGAGGAGCTCTCGCCGTACCCGTTCGCCACCCTCGCGATCCTCGCTCTGGCGTGGCTGAACTACCGCGGCGTGTTCGCGACGCTGTCGCTGAACTTCGTGATCACCGGCTTCGCCTTTCTCACGATCCTCATCCTGTTCGTCGGCACCGGCGCCTGGAACCCCGCCGGGGAGCTGCAGCTCGCCGGGCTGGTCGGCCGGCTCGAGAACGGCCTGCCCTACGGCTGGCTCGGCGTGATCGCCGCGTTCCAGTTCGGGATGTGGTACTACCTCGGCATCGAGGGGACCGCGCAGGCGGCGGAGGAGTGCCGTTCGGCGCCGCGGTCGGTCCCGATCGGGAGCATGGCCGGGATGATGACGCTGATCATCGCCGCGACCCTGACCTGGTACATCTGCGCCGGCCTGCTGCCCTGGCAGTACCTCGGCACCGCCATCACGCCGCTGTTCGACGCTGCGCGGGTCACCGGCAGCGGGGCGCTCGTGGTGCTGCTGCTGCTCGGCACCCTGTGCGCGACCCTCGCGTCGGCCAACGGCTGCATCAACGACGCCTCCCGGGCGTGGTTCTCCATGGGGCGCGACCGCTACCTGCCCGAGTGGTTCGGCGCGGTGCATCCGCGCTACCACACCCCGTTCCGGGCGATCGTGTTCCTGGTCCCGGTCGCGATCGCGTTCGCCCTGCTCCCGGTGCTGCTGAACCAGCCGACGCTGCTCGCCACGGTGATCACGTTCTCGATCCTGTCCGGGCTGCTCATGTACAGCTTCATGGGGCCCAACTTCATCCGGTTCCGCAAGCTCTGGCCGATCGGCTCGATCACCCGCGGCTATGTCCTCCCGTTCCACCCCGCGCCGGCGATCGCGCTGATCGGGTTGTCCGGGACGGTCTTCTTCGCGACGTTCCTGGGCTACGGCACATCGCTGCTGTCGATGCTCGCCTTCTACTTCCTGGCGTCGGTGTGGTTCGTGCTGCGGCGCTACAAGTACGTCCGGAGGGGGGCGCAGTTCACCGCCGACCTGCCGCGCCCGCGGGGCTACTGAGCACGACAGGCCCCGGGGGGCGATGCCGATGACGACCACTCTCGTGGTGCTGGCCGCCCTGGCCGCCATCGGGGTGCTCGCCCGGCTCCAGCTCTCCCACGTGCGCCGGGAGCGCCGGGAACGGGGCAGTCTCTTCGACGACGCGGGGCACCTGCTGGACGCGGCCCGGGTGCACCGCGAGGGCTTGGGCTACCCGGTGCTCACCGGGACCTACCGCGGCCACCCGGTGCGGCTCGAGCCCGTCGTCGAAGCCCTCGCGCTACGCAAGCTGCCGGTGCTCTGGCTGCTCGTCACCCAGCACCGTGAGCTCGACGTCGGTGCACCGCTCGACATCCTCACCCGGCCGTCGGGCACCGAGTTCTTCTCGCCCAACGCGGGATTCGCCCACGAGCTGGAGCGCCCGGCCGGGTTCCCCTCACACGTCCGGATCGCGAGCCCCGACCCCGCCGCCGCCCCGGCGCCGGGCGCACTCGAGTTCCTGGCGCCGCTGCTGCACGACCCGCGGACCAAGGACGTCCTCCTCACGGCGGGAGGGGTGCGGGTGGTCCGCCGGCTCGCCGAGGGCGCCCAGGGCCCCTACCGGACCGCGCGGCGCGCCGACTTCGGGCCGGTGCAGATCCGCCCCGACGGCCTGCGAGAGCTGCTGGACACCGTCAGCGGGATCGGCGACCTGCTCGCCGTCGGCCGCGTCGAGCCGACCTGATGCGGCCCCGGCCGCTCCTCGTGCTCGGCGTGGCGATCGTCCTGCCGGGCGTGGGCCAGGTCCTCAACCGCACGCCGGTGCGGGGCCTGATCTTCGTGTTCTACATGCTGCTGCTCGGCACGATCACCTATCAGCTCACCACTCCTGAGCACTCCTTCACAGGCCGCTACGCGGGCGGCTTGTTCGTCTACGCCATCAGCGTCCTGGACGCCTACCGGTGGGCCGCGTACCGCGTGTCGGCCACCCGCCCGAGATCCGAATGATCACAGCGTTCACCGTCGAGATCGATCACGCCCGGCCGGGCTGACATCGGGACGGTCACCGAGGGGCAGCACCGGGATCATCAGGACCGACGCTCCCGGACGCCGGCCGGCCCGGCACGAGGAATGGCGGGCGGAGGAGTACGGTTGAGCGGAGTAGTTGCGTTCTCAACTGCTTGAGTGGAGGTCACGATGCCCGCCGTCACCGTCTCCGATGTCACGACACTGCCCCGCGTGCCCGAGCCCGGGCCGACCGACGTCGACAGGCACGTCCGGTCGGTCACGACCGCGCCGTCGGGGTACGAGGGTGAGGGCTTCCCGGTGCGCCGCGCCTTTGCCGGGGCCGACCTGCGCGATCTCGACCCGTTCCTGCACATGGACCAGATGGGCGAGGTCGAGTACGCCCCGGGCGAGCCCAGGGGCACGTCGTGGCACCCGCACCGCGGCTTCGAGACGGTCACGTACATCATCGACGGGACCTTCGAGCACGCCGACTCGCACGGCGGCGGCGGGGTGATCTCCAACGGCGACACCCAGTGGATGACCGCGGGCGGGGGTCTGCTGCACATCGAGCGGCCACCGGAGGCGCTGGTGATGAGCGGCGGGCTCTTCCACGGCCTGCAGCTGTGGGTGAACCTGCCCAGGGCCGACAAGTGGCTGGAGCCGAAGTACCAGGACCTGCGGGCCGGTGAATCGGTCCTGCTCACGACCCCCGACGGCGGCGCACTGATCCGGGTGATCGCCGGTGAGCTGGCGGGCCACCGCGGCCCGGGCTCGACGCACACGCCGATGGCGATGATGCACGCGACGGTCAGCCCCGGCGCGACCGTGCGACTGCCCTGGCGGCGTGACTTCAACGCGCTGGTCTACGTGCTCTCCGGCGCCGGCACGGTCGGCCCCGAGGGCCGGCCGGTGCGCACCGGGCAGCTCGCCGTGTTCGGCCCCGGCGACGTGATCACCGTGGCCGGCGCGGTCAAGCAGGAGTCCCACCTGGCCGGGCTCGACGTGGTGATCCTCGGCGGACAGCCGATCCGGGAACCGATCGCGTGGGGCGGGCCGTTCGTCATGAACACCAAGGCCGAGGTGCTCCAGGCGTTCGAGGACTACCAGAAGGGCAAGCTCGGCGTCATCCCGGCGACCTACGTCCCGCACGGCGGCCTCGGCGGATCGACGGGATCCTGACCGTGGCCACCCCGGAACAGACGGTTCGCGACGTGCCCGAGCGCTCGCGCTTCGAGATCCGCGTCGACGGCGATCTCGCCGGGTTCGTGGCCTACCGCACCCGGCCCGGCGCGATCACCTTCACCCACACCGAGATCGACGACGCCTTCGCCGGTCAGGGCCTGGGCTCCACCTTGGTCCGCGCCGCACTCGACACGGTGCGCGACCGCGGGTGGGCCGTGCGGCCCGAGTGCCCGTTCGTACGCGGCTGGATCGCGAAGCACCCCGGCTACGCGGACCTCGTCGCGGAGCGGTCCCGCTACGACCTCTGATCACTCCGGGGCACCGAGGACGACGGTCGGAGATCCACGACGAGGCGACCGGAACACCGTCCCCCGGGCGAGGCCCCGGGATGTCGGAGGGGCGTCGTAGCCTGGGCCCTCGTCGGCGGCGGGAGGAGGGGTGCGGTGCTGGCCGTGCACGGGCTCTGGTCCCCCGGTCGCGGTCTGCTGCTGTGGGCCGAGGACGGTTCCCGCCCGTCCACCACCGGCCGCCGATCCCTGCGGTCGGCCCGGCCGCACCCGTTCGCGCTGCCCACCTCCGAGCTCGCGGCGCTGCACCCGGGCAAACCGACGACCGTGACACTGCTGCTGCCGTCGCGCAGCAGCGGCCCGCTCGACTCCCCCGAGCTCGTCCGCTCCGTCCGGGTCGGGCGCACCCGGTCGGCCCCGAGCCTGCAGCCCTGGACCGTGCCCGCGGTCGTCGTCGACCCGGCCGAGCTCGACGACCCGGCCGAGGAGGCGCGCTACGGCGCGTCGGTCGCGCACCTGCGGGCGCTCGCCCGCTTCGCCGCCGATCTGGCCGCTCGCGGCCGGGTGGCGCCCACGCTGACCCGCGGCGAACCCGGTCCGGAGGCGCGCTGGCGGCCCGTGGTCCAGGGACTCGACGCCGTCGCGCTCGACACGCTGGTCGCCGCGATGCCCCCGGTCGGCCGGGCCGAACAGCGCCCCCACCGCGGGAGCGGGCCGGGTACGGGTGGCGTACCCCGGTCCGGCCCCGAGCGCACCGGCCAGGACCCCGCGGCTCTGGTCCGCGATGCCGTCGCGGTCCTCGTCGACGCCGCGGTCCGTGACCGGCTGGCCCGCGCCGACGAGCCCGTCGCCCTGCTGCCACCGCGGCGCGGCCGCATCCCGCGCCGCCTGCCGGCGACCGAGGCCTGGCTCGCCGCGCTCACCACCCCGGACGCGGGCATCGACGCCGACCCCGGCGAGCTCGAGGAACTGGCCCGGGCGCTCGCGCCGTGGGACCGGATCGGCACCGAGCCCACCGGCCCCGGCCGGGCGAGCTTCCGGCTGGCGGAGATCCGGGTTCTGGACGACCCCGCCGACCCGGACGGGCCGGGCACCGACCAGACCGGCGACGGCACCCGCTGGCAGCTGCAGTTCCTGCTGCAGTCGACCGAGGACCCGAGCCTGCTCGTGCCCGCGGAGCGGGTGTGGAGCGGCGGCTCCGGCGCGCTCGGCCGGCTGATCGCGGCGCCGCAGGAGCTGCTGCTCGCCGAGCTCGGCCGGGCAGCCCTGGTGTACCCGCCGCTGGAGTCGGCGCTGCGTCAGGCCCGCCCGGAGGCGCTCGATCTCGATCTCGACGGCGCGCACCGGTTCCTCACCGAGGGTGCCGCGCTGCTACTGGCCGCCGGCTTCGGTGTGCAGCTCCCGTCGGGCTGGGACGGCAGCCGCCGCCTGGGCCTGCGGCTGTCCGTCCGCTCCACGGCGACCGCCGGCGTCGTCACCCGCGGCGGCCTCGGCCGTGAGCAGGTCGCCGACTTCCGCTGGGCGCTCGCGGTCGGCGACGAGGTGCTCGACGAGGAGGAGATCAGCGAGCTGGTCGCGGCGAAGGCGCCGCTGGTCCGGCTTCGTGGGCGGTGGGTGACCGTCGACCAGGACCGGTTGCGCACCGGGCTGGAGTTCCTGCGCCGGTCCCGCCGGGGGCGCCCCGCACCGACCGCGGCCGAGGTCCTCGCGCTCGCCCAGGCCGATCCGGCCGATCATGACACCCCGCTGCCCGTCACGGGTGTCGACGCCGACGGCTGGCTCGGCGACCTGCTGACCGGCACCGCCGAACGCACCCTGGTCCCGCTGGAGCCGCCGCCGGACTTCCGCGCGACGCTGCGGCCCTACCAGCAGCGGGGGCTGTCGTGGCTCGCCTTCCTGTCCTCGCTCGGACTCGGCGCGTGCCTGGCCGACGACATGGGTCTGGGCAAGACCGTTCAGCTGCTCGCCCTGGAGACGCACGAGCGCGCGGGCGGCGCGAGCGGTCCGACGCTGCTGCTGTGCCCGATGTCGCTGGTCGGCACCTGGCAGCGGGAGGCGGCGCGGTTCGCGCCCGGCCTGCGCGTGCACGTCCACCACGGCGGCGCCCGGGCGCGGGGCGGCGAGCTGGGCACGGCGGTGGCCGCCAGCGACCTCGTCGTCACCACCTACGCCACCGCCGCCCGCGACATCGACGAGCTCGCCGGGGTCGAGTGGCGCCGCGTGGTGCTCGACGAGGCGCAGGCCATCAAGAACAGCCACGCCACGCATGCCCGGGCCGTGCGCCGGTTGCGGGCCGGGCACCGGATCGCGCTCACCGGCACCCCGATGGAGAACCGGCTGGCCGAGCTGTGGTCGGTGATGGACTTCCTCAACCCCGGGGTGCTCGGCACGGCCCAGCGATTTCGCGCCCGGTTCGCCATCCCCGTCGAGCGCCACGGCGACACCGACGCGGCCGACCTGCTGCGCCGCATCACCCGGCCCTACCTGCTGCGCCGGGTCAAGACCGATCCGACGGTCATCGACGACCTGCCCGAGAAGATCGAGATCACCCAGCACTACCGGCTGACGCGAGAACAGGCCTCGCTGTACCGCACCGTGGTCGACGACATGATGGAGAAGATCGAGGACTCCGACGGCATCGCCCGGCGCGGCAACGTGCTGGCGGCGATGGCCAAGCTCAAGCAGGTCTGCAACCACCCGGCCCAGCTCCTGCACGACGGCTCGGGGGCCGCCGGGCTGGGCCGGCGATCGGGGAAGGTGATCCGGCTCGAGGAGATCCTCGCCGAGATCCTGGCCGAGGGCGACAAGGTGCTGTGCTTCACCCAGTTCACCGAGTTCGCGTCCATGCTGGTGCCGCACCTGACCGCCCGGTTCGATCAGGAGGTGCTCTACCTGCACGGCGGCACACCCAAACCGAAGCGCGACGAGATGGTGTCCCGGTTCCAGTCGGCGGACGGCCCGTCGATCTTCCTGCTGTCCCTCAAGGCGGGCGGCACCGGGCTGACCCTGACCGCCGCCAACCACGTCGTGCACCTGGACCGCTGGTGGAACCCGGCGGTGGAGAACCAGGCCACCGACCGCGCGTTCCGGATCGGCCAGCACCGCACGGTGCAGGTGCGGAAGTTCGTGTGCCCGGGGACCGTCGAGGAGCGGATCGACACCATGATCGAGTCGAAGAAGGCGCTGTCCGGCATGGTCATCAGCGACGGCGAGGCCTGGCTGACCGAGCTGTCCACCGGTGAGCTGCGCGAGGTCTTCGCGCTCGGCGCGGATGCCGTCGATGACTGAGCCCCCCAGCCCCTGGTGGCTCGACGCCCCGCCCAGCAGGCCGCTCCGGGTCGCGGGCGGCATCCAGATCCACAGCACCCGTGGGAGCATCGCCCAGACCTGGTGGTCGGCTCGGTTCATCGAGGTACTGGAGTCGCTCGGCGTCGGTGGCCGGCTGGCCCGCGGGCGCTCCTACGCGCGGGCCGGGCAGATCCTCGAGTTGCAGGTCGACGCGGGTGCCGCCGTCGCGCGGGTGCAGGGCAGCAGGCCCGAGCCCTACCGCGTGCGGGTCGGCCTCACCACCTACGGCAAGACCGAGTGGGCCGCGGTGGAGCAGGCGCTGGCCGACGACGCGTGGTACACCGCGACACTGCTGGCCGGGGGGATGCCGCCGGAGATCGAGCAGTTGTTCGGCTCGCTGGGGCTCGCCCTGTTCCCGGCGGGTGGGCGGGACCTGAGCATGGACTGCTCCTGCCCTGATCACGCCGTGCCGTGCAAGCACCTGGCCGCGGTGTTCTACCTGCTCGCCGAGCGCTTCGACGCCGACCCGTTCCAGGTGCTGGCGCTGCGGGGCCGCGACCGCGAGACCCTGCTGGCCAACCTCCGGGCCCGCCGCGGTGGCGGCGAGACGGCCGAGGACACTGCGGCGCAGAGCCAGGCCGCGCCCCTGACCGAGTGCCTCGACAGGTTCTTCACCGCCGGGCCGGGACTGGCCGACGTGGGGCGGATCGGGTCGAGCCCGACACCGCCCGACGCGCTGCTCGACCAGCTCCCCGCGTTCCCGATCGCCGTCCGCGGGCACCGCGTCGCCGACCTGCTCCGCCCCGCCTACCGGGCGCTGGGCGAGCAGCCGGACTGAGCCTGCGGCCGCCGGGGTCAGCGCGTGGCGGCCGGGCTGTTCAGCCGGCCGGTCCGCGCCGCCCACCGCTCGAACCACAGCGTGAACAGCGGCGGGACGCTCGCGATCAGAGCGAGCACGATGGTGCGGGCGTCCCAGCGCAGCGGGCGGGCCACCACGAAGGTGATCACGACGTAGGCCACGAACAACGCGCCGTGGATCGGGCCGAAGATCTTCACCCCGATCTCGTTGCCGATGACGACGTACTTGAAGAGCATCCCGATCAGCAGGCCGGCCCAGGAACAGGCCTCGGCGATCGCGATCGCCCGGAAGACCCGGCCGTGGCCGGACAGGGTCGCAGGTGCGGAATCGGTGATCGGGGCGCTCATCGGCGGCAGCTCCAAGGATGGTGCGGTCGTTACGTCCCTTTCCACTGTGCCGCAACCCCGCACCGGGCCTTCTACCGGGTGTCGAATGTCTCCTCCCGGCCCGGTGCGCTACGAAGAGACCATGGACTCCTCCCCCACCGCCCCGGGCATCGCCACCCTCAGCGTGCACGCCGGCAACGCGGTCGACCCGGGCACCGGGGCGATCCGCCGCCCGCTGGTGACCGCCAACTCCTACGCCCTGCCCGAGGACCCGTCGGAACTGAGCTGGTCGGGCACCGACACCGCGCTCTACACCCGCAACGGCGGCGCCAACCAGCACTGGCTGGAGGAGAAGCTCGCCGTGCTCGACGGCGGCGAGTCGGCCGTCGCGCTGGCCAGCGGTGTCTCGGCGCTGCACGCGGTCCTGTTCACGTTCCTGAAGGCGGGCGACCACGTGGTGTCCTCCGACGTCACCTACGTCGCGGTCTTCCGGCTGCTCACCGAGCTGCTGCCGGCCAAGTACGGGATCACCGCGACGCTGGTCGACTCGTCGGACCTCGACGCGGTGCGCGCCGCGATCCGCCCCGAGACCCGCCTGGTGCACATCGAGACCCCGGCGAACCCGACGACCCGGATCACCGACGTCGCCGCCGTGGCCGAGATCGCGCGCGCCGCCGGCGCCCTGCTGTCGGTGGACGCGACCTTCGCGACCCCGGTCCTGCAGCGTCCCCTCGGCCTCGGCGCCGACCTGGTGGTGCACTCGCTCACCAAGTACATCAACGGCCACGGGGATGCGATGGGCGGCGCGGTGATCGGCGCCGCCGAACTGATCGACCGGATCCGGGCCGAGGCGATGGTCAACGTCGGCGGCACGATCAGCCCGTTCAACGCCTGGCTGATCATGCGCGGGTCGGTGACGCTGCCGATGCGGATGCGGGCGCACTGCGCCGGCGCGCAGGCCGTCGCGGAGTTCCTCGCCGCCGATCCGCGGATCGCCTACGTCGCCTACCCGGGGCTGCCCTCGCACCCCCAGCACGAGCTGGCCGCGAAGACCCTGGACGGCGGGTTCGGCGGCATGCTCGCGTTCGCGGTCCGGGGCGACGCCGCGACCCAGAACCGGTTCGTCGCAGCGCTGCAGATCATCACCTCGGCGGTCTCGCTGGGCCATGACGAGTCGCTGATCGTGCACGTCGCGGCCGACGACGAGCGGGCGCCGTACTACCCGGAGGAGTTCCGCCGCTGGGGGCACCTGCGGTTCTCGGTCGGGTTGGAGGATCCGCGCGACCTCGTCGCCGACCTCGACCGGGCGCTCACCGCGACGCTGGGACCGGTCGGCTGATCCCCCGGCTCGGCAGCGGCGGGCGATGGGGAGGTGGCCGGGCGCCTTCCCCACGCCCCGACTCGCGCACCGGAGAACCCCGACTCGCGCACCGGAGAACCCCGACTCGCGCACCGGAGAACCCCGACTCGCGCACCGGAGAACCCCGACTCGCGCACCGGAGAACCCCGACTCGCGGGGTGGGTCAGGGGATGCGGCCGGTGAGGTAGCGCGGGTCGGGGTCGGGCAGCGGGGCCGCCGGCTCGCCGGCGAGGATCTCCCCCATCGCCCGGTACCAGGTCCGGGCCGGCACGGTGCCGCCGTACAGGGTGCCCTCCGGGCAGCTGTAGGGCGGCGAGCCGTCACAGATGGGCTGCGGCGAGGGCGAGTCGTCGAACACGATCGAGGCCCCGGCCAGCTGCGGGGTGGCCCCCACGAACGCCGCCGACTTGTGATCCTGCGTGGTGCCGGTCTTCCCCGCCACCGGGCGCGTCCAGCCCTGCGACGCGGCGGCGTCCGCGGAGGTTCCGCCACCCCGGTCGTCGTTGCCGAGCCCGTACATCAGGGTGTCGGCGATACCGGGGTCCAGGACCTGGCGGCACGCCGGCTGCGGCAGCGCCACCGGCGCTCCGGTGCGGTCCGTGACCGACTCGATCGGGCTCGGCGGGCACCAGGTGCCCTGGCTGGCCAGGGTCGCGGCGACGTTCGCCAGCTCCAGGGAACTCGTCGGCGAGACGCCGAGGGTGAACGAGGCCTGCTGCCGCGAGCGGGCGACATCGGCCAGCGACGGCGAACCCGGCTTCCCGTCCGCCGGGGTCGTGGCCAGCGAGGTCACTCCCAGCCGCTGCGCCATGTCGACGACGGCCGGGACCCCGGTGCTCTCCAGCAGCTTGACGAACGCCGTGTTCGGCGACCGGGCGAGCGCGTCGGCGAGCGACAACCGCGCGGGGTAGTCCGTGATGTTGGTGACCTGGATCGGTCTGCCGTTGTCGTCGCGGTAGATCGGCGAGATGTACCCGCTCTCCGGGACGTCGAGGATCGAGTCGATGCCCGCGACACCCTGCTCGAGCGCCGCCGCCGCCGTGAAGATCTTGTAGACCGAACCGGCGCCCATGTTGTCGGCCCGGTAGGGCATCCCGTAGCTGGTCTGCCCGGGCTGGTTGCCGTAGGTGCGGTTGGCCGCCATGGCCAGGACCGGGTGCGCGTCGGTTCCCGGGGCCACGACCGTCATCACGTTGGCCACCTTCGGCGTGGCGGGGTCGACCTGATCGTCCACGGCGGCCTTGACCTGGGCCAGCGCGTCGCTGTCGAGCGTGGTGCGGACGGTGTAGCCCCCGCGGGTGAGCTGCTCGGCGGTGATCCCGGCCTGCTCCAGGAAGGCGACCACGTAGGTGCAGAAGTACCCGGCGTCCCCGGCGGCGAAGCAGCCCCCCGCCGGGACCTCGCCGTCGTCCTGCACACCGAGCGGCGCGGCGCTCGCGGCGGCGGCCTGAGGGCCGGTGATCGCCCCCTGCTGGCGCATCTGATCGATCACGAGGTTGCGCCGGCCCACCGCCGCGGCGGGGCGGCGGATCGGGTCGTACTCCGCCGGGCTCTGCACCAGCCCGGCCAGGAGCGCCGCCTGCGGGAGGGTCAGCTCGGCGGCGGTGGTGTCGAAGTACAGGCGCGCCGCCGCCTCCACGCCGTAGGCGCTGTGGCCGAGGTAGACGATGTTCAGGTAACGGGCGAGGATCTCGTCCTTGCTCAGTTCCCGGTCCAGGGTGACGGCGAGCTCCGCTTCTCTGATCTTGCGTGTGTAGCTCGGAGCCACCGCGGCCTGCCGCTGCTCGTCGGTCTGCGCCGTGACGTAGAGGTCGTAGTTCTTCACGTATTGCTGGGTGAGGGTGGAGCCGCCCTGCCGCGCCCGGCCACCGGAGTTGATCACCAGCGCGCGCAGCGCGCCCCGCGCGTCCACCCCGCCGTGGGAGTAGAACCGGCGGTCCTCGATGGCGACGATGGCGGCCTTCATCACCGGGGAGATCTGCGACGCCGCCACCGGATAGCGGTACTGGTCGTACAGGTACGCGATGGCCTCGCCCCCGGAATCGGTCACGGTCGTGGTTGCGGGCAGAATTCCGGCCCGTAGATCCACTATGCCGGCGATCGTGGATTCACTGATCCGGGAGGCCATCGATCTGGTGCCCCCGAAGGTGGTGAGCATCGATGCGGCGAAGATCAAACCGGCGACCACGGTCAGGGCGGCGAGTCGGGCGGCCGCCTGCGTCCACCTCATCAAGCTGTGTCTACCAGCACCGACGGCCACATCACAGAGGGCTCGCCAGTCCCGCCGCGGCCCGCCACCACGATGCGGCCGCGCTTACGGGAAAGGGTGTAGCCGATTCATCCGAAAATTCGTCCGAGTGGCGGCGGGAACCTCTCCGGGCCGACATCGACCGGCCCCGGAAAGCGTCCGCCGATACTCGCGGGGCTCCTTCATGAAAGGCCCGGGAAAAGGACTGCGGCAGGCACCGGTCGATCGTCGTCGCCGGAGCGGTGGCGCGGTCCGGGACCGCCCGGCGGCGTGGTGCGGCGCACATCACGCGATACGACCCGGGATGCGGTCGCCGTTGCGGGGCGCCGATCCCCGAGGCTAGCGTCGATCATGTGGTGAACCCGAGTGTGCCGATGAAGGTCCGGATCGGAATCGGGTCGCTCCCGGTGGCCGAGCGGCCCGGGCCCGCCTTCGCCGAACTCATCGACGCCCTCGAGGAACGCGATGTCGACTCGATCTGGCTGCCCGACATCGTCTCCTCCGACAACGTCGACGCCCTCGTCGGGCTGGCCTTCGGGGCCGGGCGGACCCGGTCGCTCAAGCTGGGGACCGGCGTCCTCGTGCTGCCCGGCCGCAACCCGGCGCTGGTCGCGGCCCAGCTGGCGTCGCTGGCCGCCCTGGCCCCGCGGCGGATCCTGCCCGCGTTCGGGGTCCGGCCGGCCACCGCGCGCGAGCGTCAGCTCTACCCCGTGCCCGGCGGCGAGCGCGGCGCGGTCTTCGACGAGGCGCTGACGGTCGTCCGGCGGCTGCTCACCGAGCCCCGGTTGACCCACCACGGCCGCTTCTTCCACCTCGACGACGCGTCGGTCGGCCCGCTCCCGGCGCGCCCGCTGGACCTGTGGCTCGGCGGACGTGCGCCCGTCGGGATGCGTCGCATCGGCCGCCTCGCCGACGGCTGGCTCGGTAGCTTCGTCACACCCGAGGAGGCCGCCGACTGTCGCGCGCAGATCGAGCGGGCCGCGGCCGACGCAGGCCGGGAGATCGAGCCCGACCACTACGGCACGAACGTCGCGGTCCTGCCACCGGAGGCGACCGACGCGCAGGCCGACGCCGCGCTGGCCCGCGCCCGGGAACGCCGCCCGGACGTCGAGCCGGAGCAACTGGTCCTGCGTGGCTGGGCGGCGGTGCGCGAGCAGATCATCCGCTTCGTCGATGTCGGGCTGACGAAGTTCGTGGTGCGCCCAGCCGTTCCCGTCACGTCGTGGCGGGGGTTCCTCGACGAGTTCTGCACCGAGCTGAAGGGCCTGGAGAACTGAGGTAGGGCGCGACTCGTCGCGGTTCACGCTGCACCTCCGGGGAGCCCGAGCGGCACTCACCCTCGCCGGGGCGGGGGCTCCCTCCCGCGTCAGGTTCCGGCGAGGACGGACATCCGCCACCGGGCGAGGATCCTGACCAGCGGGTCGTCGTGGTCGGTCCCGATCTCCCCGCTGCGCAGGGCCTCGATGAGGCCGTCGTCGGCGAGGATCTGCCGAGCTTCCTGGACGCGAGCCAGGGAGCGGTGTTCGGTCCTCGAGACGCTGATCATCGGGTTCCTCCGGTCATGACGCCGCGGGTGAGCCGCCACAGGTGCCGTCGTGCACGCTTGTGCACTTTGCCCGGTTACCCCCCTGACATCGCGCATAACCATGTGCATGATCTGAGCTGCCCATGCATCGGCGGCCGCGCACCCGCCCGGAGACGTCCTACCCGGGGTTCCCTCACGGTCCACTCTGCTCGTGGGCGGCAAGAGCGGCGGCCACGGCGGCGGTGACGTCGGCTTCGGCGGCGGCCTTGTCGACGCCGAGGCCGGCGAGGACGCCCGCGCCGTCCTCGAGTTCCAGCAGCGCGAGCAGGATGTGCTCGGTCCCGATGTAGTTGTGGCCCATCCGCAGGGCCTCCCGGAACGTGAGCTCCAACGCCTTGCGCGCCTGCGCATCGAACGGGATGAGCTCGGGCACCTGGTCGACCGCCGGCGGCAGCGTCGCGGTGGCGGCCTGCCGGACCGATTCCAGCGGCACACCCTGCGCGACGATCGACCGTGCGGCGAGGGCGTCCGGCTCGCTCAGCAGCCCCAGCACCAGGTGCCCGGGGTGGATCTCGTGGTTGGCCGCCGCGCGGGCCTCGTTCTGCGCCGCCATCACGACGTTCCTCGCCCGCTCGGTGAACCTGCTGAACCCCTGGCTGGGATCGAGATCCGACGGCTCGCCGGGGACCTTCGGGACGAAACGCTTCTGAGCTGCCTGCTTGGTGACCCCCATGCTCCTGCCGATGTCGGTCCAGGACGCGCCCGAGCGTCGCGCCTGGTCGACGAAGTGGCCGATCAGATGGTCGGCCACGTCGCCGAGGTGATCCGCGGCGAGGACCGCGTCGGAGAGCTGGTCGAGGGCGTCGGGGTGGACCTTCTTGATGGCCTCGATCAGGTCGTCGAGCCGCACCGGATTCGTCATTCGGACCGGATTCGTCATGCGTCAACCCTAAGTTGACGATGTCGGGACCGTCAACGCCAAGTTGACGATGCCCTCTCCGGATCCTCTGCGCCGCCGGCTCATCGTCCTGCACAGCGGCCGCTGTCGGAGGTGCTGCGTCCGGCACCCCTAGGGTGTCCAGGTGCCGATGACCGCGAAGTACGCCACCACCTGCGGCGTCTGCTCGTCCCGTATCCAGCCCGGCGAGGAGATCGCACGGGCCGGCAGCACGTGGGCGCACGTCGCCTGCGCCGGCAGCGCCACGACCGTGAAGGTGTCCACGTCGCTCGCGCCGAGCGCCCGTCCGGTGCGGTCCGCGCCGCGACCGGACATGCCGGCCGCCGACGGCGCCCTCGAGGTCTGGACGGACGGCGCGTGTTCGGGCAACCCGGGCCCCGGAGGCTGGGCGTGGGCCACCCGGGACGGGCGGCAGGGCAGCGGCGGTGAGCCGGGCACGACGAACCAGCGCATGGAGATCCGGGCCGCGCTGGAGGCGGTCCGAGCCCTGGACGGCCCGCTCGTGGTCGTCAGCGACTCGACCTACGTCGTGAACTGCTTCCGCGACGGCTGGTGGAAGGGCTGGCTCGCCCGCGGTTGGGTCACCAGCGCGCGCAAGCCGGTCGTCAGCCGGGACCTGTGGGAGCCACTGATCACGCTGGTCAACGACCGGGGAAACGTCTCGTTCCGCTGGGTGAAGGGCCACTCGGGCGACCCGATGAACGACCTCGTCGACGCCCTCGCGGTGGAGCAGTCGCGCGCGGTGGCCTGAGGCGGCTCCGCGGCGGGCGCGCGATAGCCGCCGGAAATGTGGCGCCACCGGCCCCGGCCCTTGAGGGAGCTTCGCCCGGACTCGAGCCGCCGCTCAGCCGGGTGGCGGCTGCCCGGGAGCCTTCAGTCAGCGGTTCGTTGCGGTACCCGGTGGGTGAAGCGACCCACTTGTGCGACGCAGATGGTTACACAGGGCAACCATCGGCCGCTGCGATGTCACCGCTCACCGCAGTTCCGTGGCACGGATGGGGGTCTGCCCCTACCGTCGGGGCGTCCCGGCGCTCCCATCCCACCCGGCACTGCCACCCGGGACCCGTCAGGGGTGCGCCCGGCGACGTGCGCCGGGCCGGGGGCGTTCCACCTCCGATCCATCGGGCGCCACGGCACCCGGGGAGCCGGGACGGTTCCACAGCGTTGACATCGGCCACGGCCGAGTACTGAACGGAGTTGTTGTCGGGGATGTTGCGCTTCCTTCGCCGAGGTGGCCGCGCCGGGCGCGGTCTCGAGACCGGACGCCATGCCCTGATCCCGATCCCGCTGACCGGAGGTTTGCTCACCGGCCAGGTCCGCGATGCCCAGGGGCAGCCCCTGGCCGGTGCCACGATCTCGGTGTTCGACCGGTCCAGCCGCCGGGTGGCCCGCGTCGACAGCGACTCGTTCGGCTTCTTCGCCGCCGCCGTCGCGCCGGGGGAGCACCGGATCCGAGCGGAGGCCGGCGGCTACCGCAGCGTCACCGAATCCGCCGAGGTCGAGTGGGGCAAGCACGCCGACCTCGGTCAGGTGACACTGCCGCCCGACGTCACCCAGGCCCCGCCCACGCCGGGCGTCTACGACATCGACCCGGACCACACCTCGATCCGCTTCGTCGCCCGGCACATCGCGATGTCCCGCGTGTTCGGCCGGTTCAACGAGTTCCGCGGCCAGATCCAGATCACCGAGCCGTTCGAGGACTCGCACGTCGACGTGGTCATCAACGCGGCCAGCGTCGATACCCAGATCGCCCAGCGCGACGCCCACCTGCGTTCGGCCGACTTCCTCGACGTCGAGCGGTTCCCGCAGCTGCGCTTCTCCAGCACCCGGTTCTCCCGGCGGGGCGGCAACAAGTGGCTCATCGACGGTGAACTCACGCTGCACGGACTGACCAGCGACGTGCAGCTGGACACGACGTTCCTGGGCCTCCAGGAGTGGAACGGCGCGCGCGCCGGCGCAATCGCGCGGACCGAGCTGCACCGCGAGCACTTCACCCTGAACTGGCAGCAGACGCTCGCGCGCGGACTGCCCGTGATCGGCTCCACGATCGGGATCACCCTGGATGTGCAGGCGATCCTGAAGACCTGAAGACCTGAAGACCCGAGCCGATGCCGGCCTCGTCCGGGACGAGGGCCATGACCGGCAACTCGCCACGAGGCACCCGCGTCAGCTCGGGGCGCACGGTGGGCGTCGCGGTCGGGACACAGCACTGACTGATGCCCGGAAGCCGCCGGCGAAGCAGATCTGCCCCGATCGGGCCTTCTGCGCTCGGGCGCACCGATGGACAATCTGCCGACGCCGCCCCATCGCAGGCGCGGCCCCGGTTCCGCGGTCGCATGGGCCCGGCAGCGGCACCCACCATGCCGGCCCGGGAGAAGTCTGATGACCGCGACCGAGGACATCCCCGTGACGACGACCGGCACCGTGCGCGCGGCATGCCCGCATGACTGCCCCGACACCTGCGCGATGCTGGTGACGGTCACCGACGGCCGGGCAACCGAGGTTCGCGGCGATCCCGAGCACCCGTTCACCCGGGGTGGGCTGTGCGTGAAGGTCAACAACTACGTGGACAAGGTCTACAGCCCGGACCGTGTCCTGTACCCGATGCGGCGCACCGGCCCCAAGGGCAGCGGCCGGTTCGAGCGCATCTCCTGGGACGCCGCGCTGGACGAGATCGCCTCACGATTCCGGGCGACGATCGCCGAGCACGGCCCCGAGGCGATCATGCCGGTCAGCTACCTGGGCACCGAAGGCATCCTGAACGGACTCAACGTCGGCGACCCGTTCTTCAACAAGCTCGGCGCGACGATCGCCGAGCGCACCTACTGCGACTCCGGCTCCTGCACCGCCTACACGATGACCATCGGTGCCACCGCGGGAGTCGATCCGGAGAGCCTCGTGCACTCCCGCTACATCATCATCTGGGCCTGCAACATGGTGTCGACCAACCTGCACCTCTGGCCGTTCGTCGCCGAGGCGCAGCGCCGTGGCGCGAAGGTCGTGGTGATCGATCCGGTCAGGCACCGCACGGCCAAGCACGCCGACTGGCACATCCCGATCCGGCCGGGTACGGACGGTGCGCTGGCTCTGGCCATGATGCACGTGATCATCAACGAGGGTCTGACCGACGAGGCGTACATCCGCGACCACACGGTCGGCTACGCCGAGCTCGTCGAGCGGGTCCAGCAGTACACCCCGGAGTGGGCGGCAGCGGAGACCGGCATCCCGGCGACGGACATCCGCACCCTGGCCCGCGAGTACGCCACCACCGACCCGTCCATGATCCGGATCGGGGTGGCGATCGAGCGTCAGGCGGGCGGCGGGCAGACGGTGCGCTCGATCGCGTGCCTGCCCGCGCTGGTGGGCGCGTGGCGCAAGGTCGGCGGCGGCCTGCTGCAACTGCCGCTGTGGGCGTTCCCGGTCAACTGGGGCGCGCTGATGCACCCCGAGCTGGCCACCCCGGGCACCCGGGTGGTCAACCAGTTCCTGCTGGGCCGCGCGCTCACCGGCGAACTGGCGCTGGACCCGCCGATCACCGCGCTGATGGTCTACAACTCCAACCCCATGGTCGTGTGTCCCGAGCAGGACAAGCTGGCCGCCGGGCTCGCCCGGGAGGACCTGTTCACCGTGGTGAGCGAACAGTTCCTCACCGACACCGCGCGGTACGCCGACATCGTGCTGCCGGCCACCACCCAGCTCGAGCAGCACGACATCATGTTCAGCTGGGGTCACTTCTACGTCTCGCTGAACACCCCGGCGATCGCGCCGCTGGGCGAGGCGGTCTCCAACACCGAACTGTTCCGCCGACTCGCCGCCCGGATGGGCTTCACCGAGCCGTGCTTCACGCGTACCGACGAGGAGATGATCGCCGAGGCGTTCGACTGGTCCGCGCCGGCGATGGCGGGCATCACGGTCGAGTCGCTGCGCGAGACCGGGTGGGCCCGGCTGAACCTGCCGTCAGCCGACGAGTACGCCCCGCACGCCGAGGGCGGCTTCCCGACGCCGTCGGCGAAGACGGAGTTCCGCTCGTCGATCGCCGCCGAGGCGGGCAACTTCGTCGCGCCGCTGTTCCGGCAGGGCTCCAACGAGTTCCAGCCCGGCGGCGTGGTGGACCCGTTGCCGCACTACGTCCCACCCCGGGAGACGGCCGACAACGGCTACCGGCTCAACCTCATCTCGCCCAAGTCGCACGCCTACCTCAACTCCAGCGCCGCCGACCAACCCGCGCAGCGGCGCGTGCAGGGCGAGCCCGCGGTGACCATCCACCCGCAGGACGCGGCCGAGCGCGGCGTCACCGACGGGCAGTACGTGCGGGTGTTCAACGACCGCGGGCAGTTCGTCGCGCTGGCACGGGTCACCGACGAGATCGCGCCCGGCGTGGTCATGTCGCCCATGGGCGCCTGGCCCAAGAACGCCAAGAACCAGTCGACGGTCAACGCCGTCAACCCGTTCGTCTTCGCCGACCTCGGCAACGCCCCGACGTTCTCCGACACCCGTGTGGAGGTCGAAGTCGTCTGAGGACGCCCTCCGTCGACGCACAGCCGCCGGCGCCGAGGTATTTCCCTGCCCTTCTGGTCATCTCGGCGCTGACGCCGTCTCGTCGCACCGCGGGCGATGATCCCGGTCGGTCGGCGCATCCACGGCTCGGAGCGCTACGCCGTCGACCGGGTGCGGTCGACCCGGCCGCCCGTCCGCCGGACGACGTCCGGAGAGGACAGGTGGCCGCGTCCACCGGGGACCGCACGCGCAAGGAACCGCACCTGCACTTCCACGGGATGGCCTCGCGGCTGCCACTCACCGCGGCCGACATCCCCCTCGTGATCGACCGGTCACCTTCGCCGACGACGCCCTCAGCCGGCTCGAGAGCTACCAGGTGAATCCGAGTCGACGCGGCACGCCGGGGTCGCCGCCGAGGTAGTGGGCCGCCGCTGCGACCACGTCGACTGAACGGGTCGTACCCGGCGATGGCGAGATGACCGCTACGTGGTCGTCGCGATCCCGCCGTCGACCGGGATCACGGCCCCGGTGACGAAGGCGCCGGCCCGGCTGGCCAGGAAGACGGCGATGCCCGCCATGTCGTCCGGCCGGCCGATCCGGCCCAGCGGCGAGGCCGCCGCGATCGCGTCGCCCGCGGCCTCCAGGGTCGCGCGCATCATCCTCGACTCGAACGGCCCGGGTGCCACGGCGTTGACCGTGATGTGCCGCGGGCCGAGATCGCGGGCGAGCACCCGGGTGAGCTGGTGGACGCCGGCCTTGCTCGCCGAGTAGGAGTAGTTGGGCAGTTCCGGCACCCGGATCCCGTCGATGCTGCCGATGTTGATCACCCGGGCCGGGTCGTCCGCGGTCCCGGCCTTCTCCAGCAGCGGCAGGAACGCGCGGGTGAGCAGGAACGGGGTCTTCAGGTTCAGGTCGAGGACCTTGTCCCAGGCCTGCGCGGGGAACTCCTCCAGCGGTGCCCCCCAGGTCGCGCCGGCGTTGTTGACCAGCACGTGGACCTTCTCCTCGCGCCGGCCGAGCTCATCGGCCAGCCGCAGGCACTCGGCCTCCTTCGACAGGTCGGCCGGGATCCCGACCACGGTGCCGAACCGGCCCAGCTCCTCCTCCGCGGCGACGCAACCCTCGGGCTTGCGGCTGCTGACGTAGACCGTCGCGCCGGCCTCCACCAGCCCACGGGCGATCATCAGCCCGATCCCGCTGGTCCCGCCGGTCACCACCGCGACCTTGCCCGTCACGTCGAACAGCCCCACGCGTCCGCCTCCTCGTCGAGTCCCGATCACGGGCACCGTAGCCGTCCGGTGGGGCCGTGCGACGATCGCGACATGTCGCACTCCGCACAGCGCGTCGCCGAGTTGCAGGCCGAGTACGGCTCCCCCGACCTCGCCGTCGCCCACCTGCTGTGCGACCGGCACCCGGCCGACGCGGTGGCCGCCACGCTCGTCGACCCGGACCTCGAGACCGTCGACCTCACCTACGGGGAGCTGCGGGAGCGCTCCGAGCGGCTGGCCGCGGGTCTGGCCACGCTCGGCGTCGGCCCCGGCAGCCGGGTCGCGGCCCTGCTGCCCAAGACCGTCGAGCTGCCCGTGACGCTGCTGGCGATCTGGCGGCTGGGCGCGGTGTACGTGCCGCTGTTCACGGCGTTCGCGCCGCAGGCGATCGCGTTGCGGCTGCTGGCCAGCGGGGCGAGCGTGGTGATCGCCGACGCCGGCCAGCGCCCGAAGCTGGACCCGGGTGAGGACATGCCGTCCGACCCACCGTGGACGATCGTGACGGTCGGTGAGCCCGCGGCGGGGGATGTCCGGTTCGACGACCTGGCCGCCACGCCCGCGTCGGATGCCGTTCCGGTGGCCGTGGGCGCCGACGGGCCGATGGTCCAGCTCTACACCTCCGGCACCACGGGCAGGCCCAAGGGCGTGGTCGTCCCGGCGCGGGCGCTGGCCTCGATGGTCGCCTACCAGGAGTTCGGGCTCGACGTCTCCCCCGACGACGTGTTCTGGAACGGCGCCGACCCCGGCTGGGCCTACGGGCTGTACTACGCGCTGATCGCCCCGCTCGCCACGGGCCGGTGCACCGTGTTGCTCAACGCCGGCTTCTCCGCCCGGCTGACCTGGGACGTGCTGGCGAATCTGGGCGTCACGAACGTCGCGTCCGCACCGACGGTCTACCGCGCGCTGCGCAGCTCCGGCATCGCCGCGCCCGCCGGCCTGGCGCTACGCCGGTGCTCCAGCGCCGGTGAGCCGCTCAACCCCGACATCGTCACCTGGGCCCAGGACGCGCTCGGCGTCCCGGTGCGCGATCACTACGGCCAGACCGAGCTCGGCATGGTCGTGATCAACGGCTGGCACCCGGACCTCGAGGCCCCGATCCGGCCCGGATCGATGGGCCGGCCGATGCCCGGGTTCACGATCGGCGTGCTCGCCGAGGACAGCGACGAGCCCGCGGCGCCCGGGAGTCTCGGCCGGGTCGCGGTGAACATCGCGGACAGCCCGCTGATGTGGTTCTCCGGCTACGACGGCGACCCCGCCACCTCGGCGGAGAAGTTCACCGCCGACGGCCGCTGGTACCTCACCGGGGACGCCGGGCAGGTCGACGACGACGGCTACCTGTTCTTCTCCTCCCGCGACGACGACGTGATCATCATGGCGGGGTACCGGATCGGCCCGTTCGACATCGAATCGGTGCTCAGCGCCCATCCCGCGGTGGCCGAGACGGCCGTCGTCGGGGTCCCGGACGCCGCCCGCGGCGAGGTCGTCGAGGCGTTCGTGGTGCTGCGCGCCGGGTTCGAGCCCGCCGACGCCCTGGCCGTCGAGCTCGCCACCCTGGTCAAGACCCGCTACGCCGCCCACGCCTACCCGCGGCGGGTGCACTTCACCGACGAGCTGCCCAAGACCCCGAGCGGCAAGATCCAGCGATTCGTGCTGCGGGCACAGCGCCGCGAGGAACTCGGCAGGGGAATCTGACACTCACGCGTGGACTGCGCTCCCACCGCCCGCGTCCCGCCGAAATCTCGTCGACCTGGATCGAGTCGTGTCCAGCGCCGTCAGCGGCTCGATCGGCCACATCGACATCGGCAGGAGGCGGCCGTGACGAGCACCGGACGGCACGCCCGAACGGGTGCGGTCCGGGGTGGGCCCCCGCCTCGCGACCTCCCGTCGTCGGAACGCTCGGGCAGCCCCCGGGTTGCTGGTCGCCCGGGGGCATCGGAGCCGGCCGCGGCGTCGCCCACGCGGACGGTGCGCCGGCACGGCCGCCGTGGCACGGTGGGGCACATGCCGGTGACCGCACGTGACCGCGACCCTGACGGCCGGGCCCGCAACGCCCGGCCCCGCGACGCCATGGGGCGCCCGTTGCCGCGCGGGACGACCGGCGTCGAGCGGGTGCCCGAGGACCTGGTGCTGACGGTGGACGAGACGGTCGACGAGGCCCAGCGGCTCCTCGACGACGGCCTGCCGTTCCAGGCGCACGAGGTGCTCGAAGCTGCCTGGAAGGCGGCCGGGAACGACCAGCGTGAGCTGTGGCGAGCCCTGGCTCAGGTCGCCGTCGGGCTCACCCACGCCCAGCGCGGGAACGCCCGCGGCGCGGTGGCGCTGCTGCGCCGCGGGGCGGACGGGATCGCGCGGTGGGTGGGTAACCCGCCCTCGTCACTGGACCTGGGCGGCCTCGATCGGCACGCGAGCGCGCTCGCCGACCGGATCGAGCGGTCCGGTGCGGGCGTGACGACGGCCGACGACCTACGCCCCCGGCTGCGTTCCGGAGGCTGACCGGGCCGCCGCCGGTCGCACGCACCGTCGGTCCCTCGAACCCGGAGCCCGGCCGGCCGTCACTTCGGGGGGATGTTGTGGTTCAGCCGGAACAGGTTGCTCGGGTCGTAGCGGCTCTTCAGGTCGACGAGGCGGTCCAGGTTGGCGCCGAAGGTGCCGCGGACCATCTCGTCGCCGTCCTCGTACAGGCCGGGGAAGTTGACGTACTGGGCACCGGTGGAGAAGGGCTCCAGCGCCCGGAACGCGTCCCGGCCCCACTCGACGCAGGCGGCGTCGTCCGCCGGGCTCTCCCAGTTCGACTCGATACCGAGCAGGAACGGGGCGGACCGGTCACCGAAGGCGGTGTCCCCCGGCCCCACTCGGCTGAATGCACCCCCGAGTTGCCACACATCGAGCGTCGAATGCGGTGACGGGGTGTTCTCGTTCAGTTCGACGAGCGCGGCGATCGCGTCGTCCGGCAGGCCCTGGAGGTAGTGGGACTTCCAGTAGTAGCGCATTTCGTGAGCTGGGTAATCGGCGTCGAAGAATCGCTGCACCTCGAGGTAGGGCAGCGTGTCGGACAGATCCGCTATCGGCGAACCGAACTCGCGCAGCGACGTCAGATCCTGCTGCGCGCGGCCGACGTCGCCGGAGTGCACCGCGAGGTACACGACGATCGGGGCGTGATGGTGCTCGGCCGGGATCTCGTCGATCTCCGGCGCGTGCCACAGGATGGCGAACGAGCTGACCTCGTCGGGAGCGGTGGGGGCCCACTCGCGGTAGAAGCGCAGCGCGTCGGCCGCGTCCGTGCCGGCATGCACCACGAAGGCGAGGAAGACATCGGGTCCCACCGGATGCGCCCGGTACTCGAACGAGGTGACGACCCCGAAGTTGCCCCCGCCGCCCTGCAGGCCCCACAGCAGGTCGGCGTTCTCCTCCTCGCTCGCGGTCACCAACCGGCCGTCCGCGGTGACGACGTCGGCCGAGATCAGGTTGTCCGAGCTCAGACCGTGCCTGCGACGCAGCCACCCGAGCCCGCCACCCAGCGTGAGACCCGCGATGCCGGTCGCCGTGACGACCCCCATCGGCACGGCGAGCCCGAAGGCCTGGGTCTCATGGTCGAGGTCCCCGATCGTGGCCCCGCCCTCCGCCCGGACGGTTCCGCTGCCCGGATCGACGCGTATACCGTTCATGAGCGACAGATCGATCACCAGGCCGTCGTCGCAGACCGCGCTACCGGCCACGTTGTGCCCGCCCCCGCGCACGGCGACCGGAAGGCCCCGCTCCCGCGCGTGGTTCACAGCGCTGATGACGTCGGCGACGCCGGCGCAGCGCGCGATGAGAGCCGGACGCCTGTCCACCATCCCGTTCCACACCTGACGGACGGCGTCGTAGTCCTCGTCCGCCGGCCGGACGAGTGTCCCTCGAAAGCTGAGCCCCAGTTCCCGAGCAGGATCGTCCCGGACGTCCGCCGTCACCTTCCCGGCACCCTGCGCGGTCATTGATCAGCCTCCTGTGGTCGAGATTCCCTCCCCACCGCGACCGGCGGCTCTCCAGGACCATTCGAGGGAGACCCGGCAACTTCCGGCTACGTCACCGATGACGCTTCCCGGACATCCTGTGCTGGCCGACGGCCACTGAGGGGGGCCGAGCGTACAGCCCGCGTCGTGCCCCGGAAACGTCTTCGGTACCGATTCTGCGGGCCCGGTTCGCGCCGTGGCCCCGGGTCGGCGTCGTCAGCGAGGCCGCGAGCCCGCCGGTGTCTCTCGCTCCGGACGAAGCCACGCCGTCCACCGCTCCACAGCGATGTAGCCCATTCGTTCGTACACGGGCCGGCCGTCGTCGCTGGCGATGAGAACCGCCGGCGCGGTGGGGTCGGACAGGGTGGCGGCCCACGTCACCGCGGCACCCGCGCCCCGCCCGCGCCACGCCGGAAGCGTCGCGACGAACTCGACGAGCGTGATCCCGGCGTGGTGATGGGCTGCCGCCACCGCGACCGGGTCACCGTTCAGCGACGCGAGCCACACCCGCGTCGCTGACGTCAGCAGCGTCGGTCCCAGCAGATCACCCGGTGCCAGCGGCTCCAGCTCCGGCATCGGATAACCCTCCACGAGGACTCGCTCGGCCAGCGCCAGGCCCGCCGCGTCCCGGACCTCGCGCACCTCGACCGCAGGCTCGTCCGATGCCGGGCGGGGGCCGGGATGGCGCACCATGAGCGGCGGATGCCCGATCAGGGCCAGTCCGTACGGGCGGAGGTCCGGCGTCGGCCATGCGCTGATCAGCAGGTACGGCACGTGCGGCGGGAACAGCTCGCCGATCTCGCGCAGGGTCTCCTCGGGGCGGGTCATCGGCTGGACCAGGACGACCGGGTTGGTGAGCGCCCCCCGGTCGCCGATCCAGCCCCCGGCCCAGGTCGGCCCGGACCGCCCCGGCCGGCCCGCGCCGCGTGCGACCGCCACCGGCCACGAGGCGTGCACCAGCACCGCCTGCCGGACGAGGGTGTCGTCCGCCGCGAGGTCCGGCTCCCAACCCGTCGTCAGGTGCTCGTCCTCCGCGGGGAGAATCGATGCACTCATGCCCATCACCATGACGGCCGCCCGGCAGCCCGGCAAGCCCCTCGGTGCTCCTGGCCGCACGGTGGAGCCGACCCGTACCCGCGAGGGGCTCCCCACGGCGTGAGGGCTGCTCCACTACGCGACCGGCCGACGCCGACTCGCGGCCGTCCGGGGTCGCGAGCGTGGGCCGGGCGGCCCCGGCGCGCTGTCCCCAGTGACGCCGGAGCGGGCCCGTCGTAGCGTTCGCACCGTGGGCGAGGTACGCCGGACGACCACCGCGACCCCCGCCGCCGTGTGGGAGGTGCTCGCCAACGGCTGGTACTACCCGGCATGGGTGGTCGGCGCGGCGCGGGTGCGCGCGGTGAGTTCGAACTGGCCGGCGGCCGGGGCGCTGCTGCACCACTCGGTCGGCGCCTGGCCGGTGCTGGTGAACGACCGCACCGAGTCCCTGCGCTGCGAACCCGAGCGCGAACTGGTGCTGCTGGCCAGCGTGTGGCCCATCGGGCGGGCACCGGTGCACCTGGTCCTCGCGCCGACCACGGACGGCGGCTGCGAGATCGTCATGGGCGAGGACGTCACCGAGGGCCCCGCCCGGCTCGTACCCGGACCGGTGCGCCAGGTCCTGTTCGCGCCCCGCAACGGCGAGACGCTGCGGCGGTTGGCCTACCTCGCCGAACGGCGCTCGGCGTAGCGCCACTCACCAAGCCCAACGCTCCCCCACCCCGCGAGTCGCGCAATCCACGCCCGCGAGTCGGGGAATCCACGCGCGCGAGTCGCGCAATCCACGCCCGCGAGTCGGGGAATCCACGCGCGCGAGTCGGGGAGGTCGGGCCCAGGGTCAGCCGGCCGCAGCCACGTCGTCGGCGTCGCGCAACACCCGCAGGACCGCAACACCCGCAGGACCGCAACTCCGGCGGTCGCCGCCCGGCCCGGTGGGCGTCTCAGCAGTGCCCCGAACGCGCCCTGACCGGGTCCTGGCCGACAAGGCCTACAGCTCCTGCCGACCGCGCCTCCCTGCGCAGGCGCGGAATCGCCGCAACGATCCACCTCGCCACGATCGACACCTGGCTCCGACACCTGTCGAACAGGCTCGCCACGGGTCGCCGGTGCGCAGCTTCCACAGGATCGCGTTGATCACCTGACGGTGGTCTCGCCACGGCCGGCTGCCCTAGCAGCGGGTAACCCGCAGCCCGACGGCCAGCAGCGCGGCCGCCGGGAGCTCGGCGACCCCGTCGGACCCGACGTGCGGTGCGATCAGCCGGTCGAACGCCGCCCGGATCCGGCCGCGGGTGGCGGGGCCCTGGGCCTCGACGAGGCCCGCGGTGCGGACCGTGCCGCCGAGGAGGTCCTCCCACCACCGATCCGGCGCGACCCGGTGCGTCCACGTGCACCGGTCGACCCGCACCTGAGCGAGCCCGGCACCGGTCAGGAGCGCGGCGAACGGGGCGGGCGCCGCGTAGTGCTCGCGGGCCGACGGCCCGGCCGGGATGGCCGACGGGTCCACGCCGGCCTCGGTCAGCGCCGCCGCCACCACATCGAGCGCCGCGTTGTGCCCGTCGGTGTCCCACGCCGAGAGCACCACGCGTCCACCGGGCCGGGTCACCCGCGCGAGTTCGGCGACCGCCGCGACCGGATCTGCGACGTGGTTGACGACGAACGCGCCCAGCACGGCGTCGAAGGCGGCGTCGGCGAACGGCAGGTCGGGCAACGCGGCGCACACCGCGCCCGATGCCGCACGCCCTGCGTGGGCGACCATCTCCCGGACCGCGTCGGCCGCGACGACCTCGGCACCCCCCGCCCGGGCCGCCGCGGCGAGCCGGCCGGTCCCGCAACCGACGTCGAGCAGCAGCGCGGGGCCCGTGGGCCGGGCGGGACGCAGCCCGGCGCGCTCCAGCATCGGGCCGTGGGCACCGGACGCGAGCCGGCCGAAGCCCTCGTCGTAGGTGTTGCTGCGCCGCATCCAGCCGGTCCGCTCGAACCGCTCGAACTCGGTGTTCACGACGGTCTCACCGGGGCAACCGGCGCCAGATCGGGCGCGGCAGCAGCCGCATCCCGAAGAACACCGGCCGCAGTACGGCGGGCACCCAGACCTCGCCACGGCCGGCCCGCAGCGCCCGGACAGTGGCGTCGGCGACCTGGTCGGGCGTGCTGGACAGCGGCGCGGGCGGCATCCCCGCGGTCATCCGGCCGATCACGAAGCCCGGCCGGACCAACAGCACCCGCACCCCGCTGCCGTACAGCGCATCAGCAAGTCCGGAGGTGAAACCATCGAGGCCGGCCTTGGCCGAGCCGTAGACATAGTTCGCGCGGCGCACCCGCACCCCGGCCACCGACGAGTACACCACCAGCGTGCCGCTGCCCTGGGCGCGCAGCAGTTCGGCGAGGTGGGTGAGCACGTGCACGTGCGCGACGTAGTCGGTGTGCACGATCTGCACGGCGTGCGCGGCGTCGCTCTCGGCGCGGGCCTGCTCACCCAGGATCCCGAACGCGACGACGACGGTGTCGAGCCGGCCGTGCCTGGCGATCACGTCGTCGAGGAACGGGCGGTGCCGGTCGAGGTCGTCGGCGTCGAACTCGACGCGCTCGACGGTGCCCGCGCCGGCCTCCCGGAGCAGCTTCTCCTCGTCGTCGAGATCGGCGCTGCGCCGCGCCGCGAGGATCACCCTGTCCGCGCCCCCGGCGGCCAGCCGTTGCGCCACCGCGACCCCGATCTCACTGCGCCCGCCCAGGACCAGCACCGTTCCGCCCACGCCGCGAGTCTGGCGCACCCGGCGTCGCCGGCCGCAGCCGGACCCGAGCGCCGGGGCGGCGCGGCTACCGGCTGTCGGCCTGGGACCCGGACGGCGTCTCCTCCGACTCGGCCTCGTCGGGCACCCGGCTGACGCGCAGGCGAGAGGCGCGCCGGCCGTCGAGTTCGGTGACGGTGAAGCGGTGCCGCAGCGCGGTCACGCTGTCGCCGACCTCGGGGGCCCGGCCGAGCCGGTCGACGACGAAACCGGCGAGGGTGTTGAAGTGCCCGTCCGGGAGCTCGATGCCGGCGAGCTCCTTGATGTCGTCGCGGTGCAGCAGGCCGTCGAGGTCGATGCTGCCGTCGGAGTGCCGGCGGCTGGGGCGCCCGCGGAGGTCGTACTCGTCCTCGATGTCACCGACCAGCTCCTCGATGAGGTCCTCCAGCGTCACGATCCCGTCGGTACCCCCGTACTCGTCGACGATGATCGCCATGTGGCCGGCTCTGCGCATGCGGGCCAGGGCCGGCACCAGCGGGAGGCTCCCGGGCAGGACCAGCGCATCGCGGGCGAGCTCGGCCACGGTCCTCGGCGCGTCCTGTCCGTGGTCGTGGCGGTGGGCTGCGGTCAGCACGTCGCGGACGTGGACCACGCCCAGGACGTCGTCCGGCGACGCACCGATCACCGGGTAGCGGGAGTGCGGCCGATCCGCCACATAGTTCGCCGCGTCGTGCGTCGACATCGCCCCGAGCATGAAGTCCACCTCGGTCCGGGGGACCATCACCTCGCGCAGGACGCGGTCGGTGGCGGTGAACACGTCGGTCAGCACGCGGCGCTCCTCGGCGGTGAGCTCCTCGTTGGTGCCCACCAGGTCGCGCAGCTCCGCCTCACTGACCTCGTCGGTCCTGGCGTGCGGGTCCATCCCGAGCAGCCGGACGACGGCGTTGGTGGACACCGTGAGAAACCAGATCACCGGGCGGAAGATCCGGGCGACCCAGTCGAGGACCGGGGCGACGAACAGGGCGACCGGCTCGGGGCGCTGCATGGCCAGTCGCTTGGGCACCAGCTCGCCCAGCACCAGCGACACGTACGACACGGCCAGCGTCACCACCACCAGCGCCACCGTCGCGGCGAGGCCTTCGGACAGCCCGAACCCGACCAGTACCCGTTGCAGTTCGACCGCGAGTGTGGCGCCGCCGTAGCTGGCGGCGAAGAACCCGGCGAAGGTGACGCCGATCTGCACCGCGGACAGGAACCGGCTGGGATCCTCGCGCAACCGGGCCACCGCGCGACCCCGCTTGCTCCGCTCGGCCAGCCGGCGCACCTGCGCGTCCCGCAGCGAGACCAGCGCGATCTCGGATGCGGCGAAGTAACCGCCGATCAGCACGAACAGCAGGACGAGGAACGCGTTGAGGAACGTGCCGCTCATGACTCCATGCTTCCGTGACCCACCGTTTCGGACAGCACGGAGCGTGATCGCGTCGCAGCATCCCGGTCAGCACGCTGGCAACGATCCGGCTCCGGCCACCTCATGGGATCCGTCCGTTGTGAAGGCACACTTCCGCCGGGTACCCGAGCCGTGGCCGCGCACGCACCGCCGTTCGGTGGCCGTTGCCCGCGTCGACGGGCGTGATGCGATGATCGGATCCCCCGGTCCGAGAGGAGCACCGTGCCCGAGGTCCTGTTCGACACCCGCTGGCCGGACGGGTCGGTCCAGACCTTCTACTCCCCGTCGCTGATCGTGGAGGAGTACTTCGAGGCCGGGCAGGCCTATCCGCTGGACGACTTCGTGGCGCGCAGCCGGGAGTCCCTGCAGCTCGCCGGCGACCGCGTTCGCGCCAAGTACGGCATGGGGTGCGCGGAGTCGGCGATCTCGATCGCCCGTATCGAACAGGCCGCCGCCCGGTTCCCCGACGCCGCGGACGGCACGGTCACGGTCGAGCGTTTCCGCCGCTGGGCGTGAGCCGACCGGCGGCCGGCCCAGGCTCACCGGGGAACGGAGCGTCCCGGACGCTCGGCATACTGGCCCGGTGACCATCGCACGACGGGCCGCCGTGCTCGGCTCTCCCGTCCGGCACTCGTTGTCCCCCGTGCTGCACGGCGCGGCCTACGCCGCGCTCGGTCTGGACGGCTGGCACTACGACGCCCACGAGTGCGACGAGGCGGGGCTGCCCGGCTTCGTGGACGCGCTGGGTCCGGAGTGGACCGGGCTGTCGCTGACCATGCCGCTCAAGCGCGTCGCCCTGCAGGTGGCCGACCGGATCTCCCCGCTGGCCGCCGCCACCGGCGCGGCGAACACCCTGGTCCTGCGCCCCGACGGGCGGCTCGCGGAGAACACCGACGTCATCGGCATCGTGGCGGCGCTGCACGAGGCCGGCGTCGCGCAGGTGAGCCGCGCGGTCGTGCTCGGGGCCGGCGGCACCGCGCAGGCCGCGCTCGCCGCGCTGCGCGAGCTCGGCGTGTCCGACCCGCTGGTGCTGGTGCGCGAGGCCGGCCGGACCGGTGAGCTGCGGGCCGCCGCCGACCGGCTCGGCGTGACCCCCACCGTCAGCGCCGTGCTGACCGAGCCGGAGCGGGCCGCAGCGGAGCTCGCCGACGCCGACGTCGTGATCTCCACCCTGCCCGCCGGCGCCGCGGATGCGCTGGCGGTGGCCCCGTGGGCGCCGTCGACGACGGTGGTCGACGTGATCTACGCGCCCTGGCCGACGGCGTTCGCGGCCGGGGCCGCCGCGGCCGGGTGCACCGTGGTCAGCGGACTGGCCATGCTGCTGCACCAGGCCGTCGCGCAGGTCGAGCTGATGACCGGCCGGACCGGACCGGTGGACGCCATGCGCGAGGCGCTCGACGCGGCGGTGCTCGCACGCGGCTGACCACCCCCGGCGGGCCGAGCGCCGGCGCGAGCTGACGGAACCGGCCCGGGTGGCCGCCCCGCGTCCGGTCGCGCCCGGGGGACTCGCACGTCGTGCAGACGGGCGGGTCGTCGATCCGGCGGCGAAGGCCGATCCGGGTCCGCCGCGCGTGACGGTCCCGGCCAGACTGCGCGCATGACAGCCGACGGCAGCAACCGCTACACCCACGGCCATCACGACAGCGTGCTGCGCTCGCACCGCCGGCGGACGGCGGAGAACTCGGCCGGATACCTGTTGCCGCACCTGCGCCCCGGGATGGATCTGCTCGACGTCGGCTGCGGTCCCGGCACGATCACCGTCGACCTGGCCCGCCGGGTCGCGCCCGGGCGGGTGCTCGGGATCGACGCCGCCGCGGCACCCCTGGACGAGGCCCGGGCCGCCGCCCGGGGGATGGCGAACGTGGCCTTCGCGCAGGAGGACCTGTACCGGCTCGACGGCCTCGAGACGTCGTTCGGCGGCTTCGATGTCGTGCACGCCCACCAGGTTCTGCAGCACGTGTCGGACCCGGTGGCCGCGCTCGCCCGGATGCGCCGGGTCGTCCGCCCGGGCGGGCTCGTCGCCGCCCGCGACGCCGATTACGCCGCGATGACCTGGTTCCCGCACGACGAACGGCTCGACGCGTGGCTGGACGTGTACCGCCGGGTGGCCCGGGGCAACGACGCCGAGCCGGACGCGGGCCGCGCGCTGCTGGCCTGGGCCCGGGCAGCCGGGTTCACGCAGGTGACACCGTCGGCGTCGGTGTGGTGCTACGCGACACCGGACGAACGGGCCTGGTGGGGCGGCATGTGGGCGGACCGGATCCGGTCCTCCGCGGTGGCGGAGCAGGCGGTGGACCGCGGCCTCGCGACCCGCGACGACCTGGCCGCGATGTCGGCGGCCTGGCGGGAATGGGCCGCGCACCCCGACGGCTGGTTCACGGTGCTGAACGGCGAGATCCTGGCCCGCGGCTGAGGGGATCAGCCGCCCGAGGGGACGGCCGCCGGGTCGCTCATCACGGGCAGGCGCGGTGGACCGAGACGGCGTAGTCGCCGTCGGTGTAGGGGGCGCGGTCCCAGGTGGCCCAGCGGTCCTCGGGCTCCAGCCCGGCGGCGGCGCACCACCCGTCGTAGTCGCCGAGGGTGGGCCAGCCGGGCTGGAGCTGGAACCCGGCGATCAACCGGCCGCCCGGCTCCAGGTGCCGGGCGCAGGCGCCGATCGCCGCCGCGCGGTCCGGCGCGGCCATGTACGGCACGACGTTACCGGCCAGCACCACGACGTCGAACCGGTCGCCGAGGTCCAGCTCGGCCAGGCCGACGACGTGCCAGCGCAGCGACGGCGCCTTGGCCCGGGCCGCGGCGATCATGTCGGGGTCGTTGTCCACGCCGGCGACGGCCACTCCCCGGCGGGCCAGCTCGGTCGCGACCCGCCCGGTGCCGCAGCCGCCGTCGAGCACCGAGCCCGGCGTGTAGGACGCGACGAGGTCGGCCTCGCCGTGCGGGTTCTGCCCCGCCGCCGCCATGCGGGCCCAGCGCTCGTCGTAGGCGCCGAGGTCGACCTGATGGCGCCACCGCTCCCAGCTACCGGGCAGCCCTGTCTCACCTGTGGACACGGGCACGAGCCTACGGCCCCGTAGGGTCGGGCCATGGTGCGGACGATCAGGTTCCACGAGCTCGGCGGCCCGGAGGTACTCCGCTACGAGGACCTTCCGGTGCGCTCCCCCGGCCCCGGCGAGGTCCGCATGCGGGTCGACGCGTTCGGGCTGAACCGGGCCGAGGTCAACTTCCGGCGGGGCACGTACCTCGAGGACCCGGTGCTGCCCGCGGGACTGGGCTACGAGGCGTCCGGGGAGATCCTGGAGGTGGGTCCCGACGTGGCGCGCTGGGCCGTCGGCGACGCGGTGAGCGTGGTGCCGGCGTTCTCGCAGAACGACTATCCGATCTACGCCGAGGAGGCCGTCGTCCCGGCCGCCGCGCTGGTCGGGCGTCCCGACGGGATGGACGCGGTCACCGGCGCGGCGATCTGGATGCCGTACGTGACGGTCTACGGCGCGCTGCAGGAGGTCACCCGGGTCCGGCCCGGCGACCACGTCGTGATCACCGCGGCCACCAACAGCGTCGGGATGGCGGCGATCCAGGTGGTGCGCCACCTCGGCGCGATCCCGATCGCGACCACCCGCACCGCGGAGAAGCACCCGGCGCTGCTCGAGGCGGGCGCCGCCACCGTGATCGCCACCGACTCCGAGGACCTCACCGAGGCGATCCGGGCCGCGACCGGCGGGCGGGGTGCCGAGTTCGCGTTCGACGCCGTCGGCGGGCCGCAGGTGGAGCAGCTGGCCCGGGCCATGGCACCGGACGGGCGGATCATCGTGCACGGCAACCTCAGCGGGCAGCCCACGCCGTTACCCGGCAACCGGTTCGGGCCGGTGTGGATGCGCCGCTACACGCTGTTCGAGATCACCAAGGACCCGGCCGGGCTGCGGCGGGCGGAGCACTTCGTTCGGGCCGGGCTGGAGGCGGGCGCGTTCGTCCCCGTCATCGACCGGATCTTCGGCTTCGACGACATCGTGGCCGCGCACATCTACGTCGACTCCGACGAGCGCCGGCTGGGCAAACCGGTCGTCCAGGTCCGTCCGGCAAGATCGGGAGCGTGACGACAGAGCGCACCCGGACACCCGGACCGGTCCACGACTCCCTCCTCGACGCGATCGGCGCCACCCCGCTCGTCCGGCTCGACCGGGTGACCGCCGGGCTGCCGGCGGCGGTCTACGTCAAGGCCGAGTTCGCCAACCCCGGGGGCAGCGTCAAGGACCGCGCGGCGCTGGCCATGATCGACGAGGCGGAGCGGTCGGGTGCACTCGCCCCGGGCGGGACCGTCGTGGAGGGGACGAGCGGGAACACCGGGATGGGGCTGGCCATGGTCGCCGCCCGCCGTGGCTACCGCTGCATCGTCGTGGTGCCCGACCGGACCGCGCGGGAGAAGATCGCGCTGCTGCGGGCCTACGGCGCCGAGGTCGTGCTCACCCCGGGGACGGTCCCGCGCGAGGACCCGCGGCACGTGATCATGCTGGCCGAGCGGATCGCCGCCGAGACGCCCGGCGGCTGGCTCGCGGACCAGTACGGGAACCCGGCCAACCCCCGGGTGCACGAGCTCACCACCGGCCCGGAGATCTGGGCGCAGACCGAGGGGCGGATCACCCATTTCGTGGCCGGGGTCGGCACCGGGGGCACGATCAGCGGCACCTCCCGCCACCTGCGCGAGATCAGCGGCGGGCGGGTCACGATCGTGGGCGCCGACCCGGAGTCGTCGGTCTACGCCGGGGGCGACGGCAGCCCGTACTACGTCGAGGCCATCGGGCACTACCTGCACCCGCAGACCGCGCAGGACGTGTGGCCGACGGTCTACGACACCTCGGCGGTCGACCGCTTCGAGCGCATCCCCGACCGCGAGTCGCTGGCCACCGTGCGGCGGCTGGCCCGCGAGGAAGGGCTGCTCGTCGGCGGGTCGGCCGGCACCGCGATCGCCGCGGCGTTGCGGGTCGCCGCGACGGCCGGCCCCGGCGACGTCGTGGTCGCGGTGGCGCCCGACTCCGGGCGGGCCTATCTGTCGAAGTACTTCGACGACGAATGGCTGACCCAGCTGGGCTTCCTGGACGCCCCCGACGGCCCGCGGGTCCGCGACCGGGTCGGCGCGGGCCCGGACGGGCTGGTCGTGGTCCCGGCGACCGATTCGGTCGGCGCTGCGCTGCACGGGCTGGCCGCGGTCGGGCCGGTGCCCGCGGCGGTCCCGGTGGTGGCGCCGCGGCGGACCGACGCGGCGAGCTGGTCGGTGGGCGACATCGTCGGCTCGGTGCGGCTGGCGGCGCTGCGCGACGCCGTCGCCGCCGACCCCGCTGCGGCCGACGGGCCGGTGGCCGGGCACATGGGCCCCGCACCGGCCACCGTCGGAGCGGGCGAGACCGCTGCGGCGGCGCTGGTCCGGCTCGGCCCGGACGACGGCCGCCCGCTGCTGCTGCTCGTCGACGGCCGCGCCGTCCGCGCCGTGGTCCGCGCCGACCTGGCCTGACCGCGCCACGTGCCCGGTCGCCGTCGCGGGGCCGGTCGGCGCACCAGGGCCCGAAGTCCCTACCCCGCCGGGAGCGGGGGGCGGACCCTGCCCCGGGCGACGCACCCCGGGACACGGAGGCGGGCATGGCCGAGCGGACGGCGAAACGGACCCCGTCGGGGCAGGTGACCAGGGCGACGCGCACGGCGCGCGTAAGGGCCGGTGTGCTCCGGCGGGTGCCGTTCACCACCACGATCGTGACGATCATGCTGGCGGCCGGGGTCGCGACGGGCTCGCTCTGGCATCCGGTCACCGAACGCCCGTGGTACCCGCAGATCGCCTACGGCCTGCCCGCGGTCGCCGAAGGCCGCTGGTGGACGCCGGTCACCGCGTCGTTCTTCGCCCCCAGCCCGCTGCTCTACCTGCCGATGGCCGGCGGGTTCGCGCTGCTCGTCGGCTTCACCGAGTGGCGGCTGGGGACGCGGCGGACCGCGCTGGTGACGATCGGCGGGCAGCTCGTGGGCATCGTCGGCGCGACGCTGCTGCTGCTCGCGGTGCGCAACACGGGCTGGCCCTGGGCCGCGCAGCTCGCCGGGCAGCTCGACGTCGGGTTCTCGGCGGGGGCGCTGGCCGCGATCGCGGTGGCGTCGGCGACGGTGCGGTCGCCGTGGCGGTTGCGGCTGCGGCTCGCGCTCGGCGTGTACCTGCTCGTCTCGATCATGTACATCGGCACCCTCACCGATCTGGAACACCTGATCTCCACGCTGGTCGCCCTGCCCGCCGGCCGGGCACTGACCCGGGACCGCACTCCGCAGCGCTCCGGGCGTCCGAGCCGACGGGAGTGGCGGCTGCTCGCGGTCGCCGGCGTCGTGTTCATCGCCGTGTCCACGGTCGTGCTGTGGCTGGTTCCCAGCGACGGCCCGCTCGGCTCGACCGCCGGCGTCGACGAGTCCTGGCTCGACGTCGTCGTCACGCTGGTGCTGGCCGCGCTGCTCGTGAACGGGTTGCGCAAGGGGCGCCGGACGGCCTGGTGGTGGGCGGTCGTCGTCGCCGGGCTGAACAGCGCGATCGGGCTGGCGGTGGCGGTGCTGGTGGCCGTCGCGACCGCACTCGATCAGCCCGTCACGCTGGAAGGGGTCCCACTGTTCGTGGCCGACCGGCTGGTCTGGGCCGCGCTGCTGGTGATCCTCCTGGCCGGACGGCACGCGTTCCGGACGCCCTCGCGACGGCGGTTGCGCCGCGGCGCACCGGGCGCGACCGACCGGGAGACCGCGACCGCGCTGCTCACCCGCCACGGCGGCGGGACCCTGTCCTGGATGAGCACCTGGCCGGCGAACTCCTGGTTCCTGACCGCCGACGGGCAGAGCTACCTCGCCTACCAGAGCCACGCGGGAGTGGCCGTCGGGCTCGGCGACCCGATCGGCCCGCCCGGCACCCACGCGGCGACGGTCACGGAGTTCGCGCGGATGGCCGAGCGCTCGGCTCTCGTCCCGTGCCTGTTCTCGGTCACGGCGGCGACCGCGGCGGCCACCGACGGGCTCGGATGGCAGCACGTCCAGGTCGCCGAGGACACCCTGGTCGACCTGCCCGGGCTGACGTTCACCGGCAAGGCCTGGCAGAACGTCCGGTCGGCGATGAACCGGGCGGCGAAGCAGGGTGTGAGCTTCCGGCTGGTCAGGCTCGCCGACGAGCCGTGGTCGGTGGTCGAGCGGGTCCGCGCGATCTCCGAGGAGTGGGTCGGTGACAAGGGGCTGCCGGAGATGGGGTTCACCCTCGGCGGGGTGGACGAGGCCCTCGACCCCCGGGTCCGGGTGGGGCTCGCGCAGGGCGCCGACGGGACACTGCAGGGCGTGACGTCCTGGCTACCGGTGCACGGCGGGGACGGGCGGATCCGCGGCTGGGCCCTCGACGTCATGCGTCGCCGCCAGGACGGGTTCCGGGCGGTCGTGGAGTTCCTCATCGCGTCGAGTTGCCTGGCCTTCCAGGCCGAGGGCGCGGAGTTCGTGTCCCTGTCCGGGGCTCCGCTGGCGCGGACCGAGGACGAGGGCCCGGTGGCCGGGCTGCAGCGGGTGCTCGACGGCATCGGCGCGGCGATGGAGCCGCTGTACGGGTTCCGTTCGCTGCACACGTTCAAGGCCAAGTTCCGGCCCCGCTACGTCCCGATGTACCTCGCCTACCGCGACGAGGGCGACCTGCCACGCATCGGGATCGCCCTGACCAGGGCGTATCTGCCCGACACCCCCGTTCGCGAGCTGGTGCGGCTGGGGTACGCCCCGGCGCGGTCGGGGTCGGAATGACCGTTCCGGCCATCGCGTTGCACCAGGTGTGAAGGTGGATATCTGGTCCGACATCGTCTGTCCGTGGTGTGCCATCGGGCGGGCGCGGTTCGAGGCGGCGCTGGCCGAGTTCCCGCACCGCGACGAGGTGCAGGTGCGCTGGCACAGCTTCGAGCTCGACCCGCAGGCGCCCCGCGAGTACCCGGAGCCACTGGCCGACAACCTGGCCGCGAAGTACGGCGTGAGCGTCGACGAGGCCCACGGCATGCACCGGCACATGACCGAGGTCGCGGCCGCCGACGGCCTCGAGTTCCACTTCGACCGGGCCCGGTCGGGCAACACGTTCGACGCCCACCGGCTGCTGCACCACGCGCTGGAGACCGGCGGACCGGAGCTGCAGGACCGGCTCAAGGAGCGGTTCTTCCGCGCCTACCTGACCGACGGCGAGCCGATCGGTGACCCGCAGGCCCTGGTGCGGGTGGCCGCGGAGGCCGGTCTCGACGCCGACGAGTCCCGCGCGGTGCTGGAGAGCGACCGGTACGCCGAGGCCGTCCGCGCCGACGAGCTGCAGGCCCGTCGCTACGGCATCAACGGCGTCCCGTTCTTCGTGATCGACGAGAAGTACGGTGTGTCCGGCGCCCAGCCGGCCGCGGCCCTGCGCGAGGTGCTCGACACCGCCTGGGCCGAGGCGAACCCGCTGACGCTGCTCACCCCGACCGGCGCCCGATCCGACGAGGGCGGGGCCTGCGCCGACGGCAGCTGCGCGATCTGACCGCAGCGCCTGCGGCGTGTCCTGTCCAGGAGAGCCGCTCTCACGCCGCCGGATGGCGTGAGAGCGGCTCTTCTGCATCCAGGTGGGCGTGGGAGCGGGGCCGCGGCGGTGGCTCCGCCGGGTCAGACCCGCAGCGGCAGGGCGACACGGTGACCCCGCCGGCGGCGCAGTCCCGCGACGGCGGCCAGGGCGACCACCGCGCCGAACACGAGTTGACCGCCGAGCACGATGCGATTGACATCGACCGCGGGATGCCACGCGACCTTGCCGCCCGGCCCGATGGAGAACGCGCCGACCGGCTTGGCGACGATGCCGCCTCCCGAACCGCTACCCGGGCCGCCCACCCGGGGTCCCCCCGTTCCGGCGCCCGCCCGCACCCGGGCGACCGGGACCAGCGTGGTCCCGCCGCGCTCCACGGGCGGACCGAACACCTGGTCACGCCCCAGGCGGTCGGCGATCGTGGACACGATGTCGGGCAGCGGTGGCGCGCCGCCGGTCGTCTGCTGGGTCATGCCCCCAGCCTGCCGGGTGCCGCGATCCAATTTCGACCACCGAACGCGTCCATCGTGGGCGACCCTCCGGGATCGCGGCGGTCACCGGCGGCGCGTCTCCTCCGCGCTGGGGAGCCAGCCGATGTCCCCGTGGCCATACACCGCGACCAGCCCGGCCGTGATCCAGAGCAGGGTGGGCAGGAAGTCCTCGCCCAGCTCGTCGGCGGGCCGCCCGATGGCGGCCCGCCGCTGCTCGTCGGTGCCGAGGACACCGATGACCGTCCCGGCCGCGGCGGCCGGTCCGGCGCCGAGCGTGTCCTGGATCCAGCCACGCACGCGGTCGGCGGCACCGTCGGGGAGGGGCCGCCGCTCCTGGTCGGCGAGCCAGCTCAGCAGGATGGCGAACGCGATGGAGACCCCCGGCGCGGTCTCGTCCTCGGAGTCTCCGCCGTCGGCCCCCGCGATCAGGTCCAGCTCCGAGCGCGCGGCCTCGGGCGAGGAGTCGGCGAGCGTCCGTCGCACGGCGGCGACCAGCCGGCCCTCGACGAGCTCGACGAAGTCGGCGGCCTCGTCGCGGGCCTCCGGTCCCTCCGCGGTGAGGACCGCGAGGTGCCGCTCGACGGCCCCGATCCAGGCCGCGCGCTGCGCACCGGAGAACCCGACGACGTCGTCCTCGTCGAGGTGGTAGCCGAGCTCCCGCTCGGCTCGCGTCTCGGCGAGCGCCAGCTGTATCTCCGCCAGCTCGTCGAGGCCGCCGGTGAGGTCGGCCGGAAGATCGGCCGGGACCTCGACCAGGTCCTCGGGCAGCCCCTCGAACTCGTCGAGGCCGGCCACGGTGACCACCTCGCGCCGCGCCGTCGCTCCAGCCCCGGCCCGGCGCTCCCCGGCCCGGCGCTGCCGGGCCTTGACCTTGGCCGCCCGCCGCTGGCCGGCCGAGGACTTCTTCTTCGTCACGTCCTGATTCTGGCGGATCGCCGCACCCCCCACCGCCGCGGCGGCGTGATGATCGATGCGCTGACCGCCCTGCAGGTCGACGAACGGGCCGGTCTGCACCCCGGCGACGTGACGGCCCGGTTCGCCGACGTGGCCCCACGCGCGGTGCACGGGGCGCCTGCGGACCCCGGCCCTGATCCGGAGGCGGACGATGCCGGACCGGCAGCGGGTGAACGGCGTCGACGAGGCGTGGACCTTCGGTTACCTGGTCGACGTCATCCTGACCCGGGGCACCTGGATGCACCGCGTCGACATCGCCCGCGCGACGGGTGACGCACCGATCCTCACCCCCGACGTGAGGGCCTGCTCGGGACGGAGGTCCGGTTCTGACGCAGACCCGTGTCGACGAGCTCGGCGACCGGAGCAACCGGCTGTCGACCTCCGTGGAGCCCGCCGATCTGGCGTCCGACCAGTACCTGCTCGTCGCCGAGCAGCCGCTGCTGTTCCACTGCGGGGGCCCGCCGGCCGACCTCGCCGGGCCCTCGGCGCCCGTCAGGGCTCGTGATCAGGCCGGGTGCGGGTGATCGCCGGGGAGAACGACCCGGGCCAGCCGGACGATCCGGGCGGGTGTGCACCGCCCGCGGGCCGAGTCGCGGGACACCCGGAAGCGGGCCGCCCGGACCTGTCCGGGGCTCACCTCGGTGACGACCGGGATCTGCGGGCCACGGTCCGGCTGCTCGTCGGTGTGCGCCACGTCAATCACCCTCCTCCGGCCCCAGGATGAACTTCTCGCGGGCCCCGTCGCCGGGTGGTTCCGGTGGCGTGAAAGCCCGGTCCAGCTCGTCCAGGATAGCGTCGATCCGCGCCGCGTAGCGGCGGTTGAACGTCCACCAGTGCGCGGTGATCCGCCGTTCCTCGAGCATGTGCCGGGCGGCGTCGGGCGACACCTTCCCGTCCACGACCCAGTCGTAGACCTGGCTGCACCAGCCCAGCAGCGCGGTGTCCTCGTCACGGCGGCGCTTGCCCTCGCCGACCAGCAGCGTGGCCGTCGCTCCCAGCAGAGCGCCGAGCAGCCCGCCGAGGAAGCTCGTCCACATGGCGCTCATCGGGTGCGGACGCTAGCGAACACCTCCGACAGGATCGTTCGGACCTATCGGTCAGGAGCAGACGGCGCCCTCGGCTGCGGAGCCGACGAGCTTGGCGTACTTGCCGAGTACCCCGCCGCGGTGGCGCGGCGCCGGAGCGGTCCACTCCTGCCGGCGCCGCGCCAGCTCCTCGGCCGACACCCCGATGTCGAGGGTGCGGGTGGTCATGTCCAGGGTGATCGGGTCTCCGTCGCGGACCAGCGCGATCGGCCCGCCGTCGGCCGCCTCCGGCGCGATGTGCCCGATGCACAGCCCCGTGGTGGCCCCGGAGAACCGGCCGTCGGTCACCAGCAGCACTTCCCGGCCCAGCCCCGCGCCCTTGATCATCCCGGTGACCGCGAGCATCTCCCGCATCCCCGGACCGCCGCGCGGACCCTCGTAGCGGATCACCACCACGTCCCCGGGACGCAGCTCGTCGTTCGTCACCGCATCCAGCGCGCCCTGCTCGCCGTCGAAGACCCGGGCGGCGCCCTTGAACATCGCCGAGTCGAACCCGGCGCTCTTCACCACCGCCCCCTCCGGGGCCAGCGACCCGCGCAGCACCGTCAGCCCGCCCGTGGGGTGGATCGGGTCGGCCAACGTGTGGATGATCTTCCCGTCCAGGTCCGGCGGGTCGATCTCGGCCAGGTTCTCCGCCACCGTGCGCCCGGTCACGGTCAGCTGGTCCCCATGCAACAACCCGGCCTCCAGCAGCGCCTTCATCACCACCGGCACGCCGCCGACCTGGTCCACCGCCGACATCACGTAGCGGCCGAACGGCTTCACATCGGCCAGGTGCGGCACCCGGTCACCGACCCGGTTGAAATCGTCCAGGCCCAGCCCGACCTCGGCCTCGCGGGCGATCGCCAGCAGGTGCAGCACCGCGTTGGTCGATCCGCCGAACGCCATCACCACCGCGATCGCGTTCTCGAACGCCTCCCGGGTCAGGATCTGCCGGGCCGTGATCCCCTGCGCCAGCAGCCCCACCACCGCCTCCCCCGACGCCCGGGCGATCCCGTCCCGGCGCCGGTCCACCGCGGGCGGGCTGGCCGACCCGGGCAGCGCCATGCCCAGCGCCTCGGCCGCCGAGGCCATCGTGTTCGCCGTGTACATCCCGCCGCACGCGCCCTCCCCCGGGCAGATCGCCCGCTCGATCGCGTCCACCTCCTCGCGGGTGATCAGCCCCCGACGGCAGGCCCCGACGGCCTCGAACGCATCGGCGATGTTGACCTCCCGGTCCCCGACCCGGCCCGGCAGGATCGACCCGGCGTAGACGAACACCCCGGCCAGATCCAGCCGCGCCGCAGCCATCAACATCCCCGGCAGGCTCTTGTCACAACCGGCCAGCAGCACCGTGCCATCGAGCCGCTCGGCCTGCACCACCGTCTCCACCGAATCGGCGATGATCTCCCGGCTGACCAGCGAGTAGTGCATCCCGACGTGGCCCATCGAGATCCCGTCCGACACCGAGATGGTGCCGAACTCCATCGGATAGCCCCCCGCCCGGTGCACCCCCTCCTTGGCCGCGAGCCCCAGCCGCTGCAACGACAGGTTGCACGGGGTGATCTCGTTCCAGGACGACGCGATCCCGATCTGGGGCTTGTCGAAGTCCTCATCGCGCATCCCCACCGCCCGCAGCATCCCCCGCGCGGCGGTCCGTTCCAGCCCGTCGGTGACGTCGCGGCTGCGGGGCTTCAGGTCGGGCCGGCTCATGTGCGCTCCTCCGCCAGACGGCTGCGGTCGCCGGCGATGATGCCGGGGAGAGCGGCGCGCGGCCAGCGGGAGCGGGCGGAGTGGGCGTTACTCGCCGAGACCGTCGCGGAGGGCGGCGCCCTGCTTGCGGAGCTCGCGCTGGACGAGATCGGCCGGCACGTCGCGCGGTGTGCGGCCCTCGCGCACTGCCAGTGCCGCACACACCCCGGCGGCCTGCCCGGTCGCCATGGCCACCGGCATGATCCGGTACGAGGAGTGCGCGACGTGCGTGCCGGAGATGCAGCGGCCCGCCACCAGCAGGTCGTCGACGCCGCGGGGCAGCAGCGAGCGCAGTGGGATGTCGTAGGACTCCCCGGTCGGCACCCGCCGGAGGAGGGTGCCGCTGCCCTTCGGGTTGTGGATGTCGATCGGGTACGAGCACTGGGCGATGGCGTCGTCGAACTTGCGCGCGGCCATGACGTCGTGGCCGGTGAGCTCGTAGTCGCCGCGGATCCGCCGGGTCTCGCGCACGCCGATGACACCGCTCTGTGCGGCGTAGGACTCCTCGAAGCCGGGCACCCTGGTGCGGAGGAACCGGACGATCTGGTCCATCTGCCGGCGGCTCGTCATCTCGGCCCTGGTCAGGTCCCACACGTCGATGCCGAGCCCGTTGACCCGGGTGCTGTTCACACTCACCTCCCGCTCGTGCGGGGTGGCGAAGAACAGCACGTCCTCGCGGGCCAGGTCCAGCTCGCCGGCCTCGGTTGCCTCCCGGATCAGCTCCCAGAGGCCGTGCACACCGCGCCACTGGTCGGGGTGCGCGCGCACGTAGCGGGCGAAGTGGGACTGCAGGAAGTCGACCATCCGGAACTGCAGCGTCATCGGCTGCACCAGCCCGTCCTCCTCGCGGCCCACGTCATAGGACGCCCCGGCCGCGGCCGCCACGTCCCCGTCGCCGGTGGCGTCGACGACCACCTTCGCGTCGATGACGAGCGGTCCGGACTTGGTCTCGAAGACCACCCGGCGGCCGTCGTCGATCGGCGCCTGGCCGGAGGCGAACGCGTGATGGAGGACCCGCACCCCCGCTTCCTCGAGCATCTGCTGGGCGGCCAGCTTGAACTGCTCCGGGTCGAAGGGCACGGTGTAGCCGGTCTCCGGCCCCGGCGTGACCGCACCGCCCATGCGCTGCAGCCGGTCGAGCAGCCGCCACAGCACACCGGCCACGACCGGATCGCCCTCACCGTGGTCGGTGGGCAGCAGCCGGGTCTCGTCGCCGATGACGGCCTGCTTGCGCTCGTTGTGGAACGACATGAGCGGCATGACCAGGGCGGCGGTCGCGTTGCCGCCGAGAAAGCCGTGCCGCTCGACCAGGACCACGTCGGCCCCGGCCTCCGCCGCAGCCACGGCCGCGCCGAGACCGGCCGGGCCACCGCCGACGACCAGCACGTCGGTCCGGGCTGCGAGGACGGCACTGCGAGGTGGCAGGGTCACCTCGACCGGCTCGTCCGGCCGGGGCAGGACAGTCATCAGGCGACTCCGTGACGCGGCACCAGCTCGGTGACGGGAACGGGCACGGGCGGGTCCAGCTGGTCGAGCAGTGCGGCGATGCGGCTGCGCGTGACGAGGGCCTGCTGGGTCAGGGCCGCCACCCGCTCGCGCACCGTCTCCACCCGCTGGGGCCGCTCGTCCCAGAGCCGGTCGATCTCCGAGAGCAGCGGGCCTGCCTGTTCACGCACGAGGCCGCGCAGTTGCGGGGCGCCGGCCGCGTGGGCGAAGTCGAAGACCTTGCCGGCGTAGGGCAGCGGCAGGAACGGCACGCCCGCCATCGCGGCGAAGATGAGCAGGTGCAGGCGCATCCCGACCATCAGGTCGAGGTGGTCCATCAGGCCGAGCACGTCGGCCGGTTCGAACGGGCCGTGCAGGATGCGGCCGCCGGCCGGGTCGGTCATCCGGGAGAGCACGGCGTGGGAGTGCCGGATGTCATCGTGCTCCATCGGCAGGAACACGACCCGCGCGTCGAGCCGGTGCACCAGGAAGTCCGACGCGATCGCGATCAGCGAGTGGTACCCGTCCTCGTCGAGGTTCTCCGCGGCCCGTCCCGGCTCGCGGACCGAGACCCCGACGAGCCGGACCCCGTCGGGGATCCCCTCCCGGGTGAGCCGGTCACGCCCGAACGGGGCCGGCCCCAGCAGGAGCGCCGGATCGGCTGTCACCACGATCTCGCGGTCGACGCCGGCCTTCTCCAGGACCCGCTTGGACTCCTCGTCGCGGACCACGAGATCCACCACGTCGGCGAGGGCGTGGCTCACGCTGCTCCGCTCGTGCGGGTCGTTCAGCGGTCCGGCACCGATGGAGTACACGAACACCGGGACCCCCACCTCGTGCGCGGCGAACACGAGCCGCAGATAGCGGTGCGCCTCCCCGTCGTAGAGGATGCCGCCACCGCCCAGCACGAGCAGATCCAGCCGGGAGACGTCCGCCGCGATCTGCCTCCTGTCCGCCGACTCCCACTCCGCCACCTCGTCGACGCGATGGTGCGCCCGCGTGTGCTCGGCGTTGCGGCTGAACACGACCAACCGCGCCCGGGGCCTCGCCGCGCGCAGGCCCGCGAGAATCGACGTCAGGATGGCTTCGTCACCGAGGTTCAGGCCCCCGTAGGAACCCAGGACACCTATCGTGAGCATGCCACCGCTCCCCTGCACCAATTCCGGCATCCGTCTGCGTACCCGGATCCGTCCGGTACATCCCTCGCGAACCCGGAATTCCTTCAGCAGCCGGAGGATCCCGGGCCGGACGGCCCGGTCGCAGGCTGTCCGATCGGAGCGGGGGTGGGGCCGTCGCCGCGCCGGGCGGGCAGGCCGTGGTTGCGCTCCCACAACCCTTCGGCCGGGGCGGTGTCGAACCGCGCCGCTCCCACGGCGTTGCCCTCCAGATCGTTGTCCACCACCCGGCCGTCCGTGCACCGGCCGTCCGCGGTGATCCAGAGCCCGTGGGTCTGGCTCCGGGTCTGCTGGTTGTCCCAGCTGCGGTTGGCCCGCAGGGTCGGGCTCACCGCCGTCGCGTTGACGGTGATCCCGGCACGGGTCGACGGCGGATCGGGCAGCCGGTACGGCGTGCCCCCGGCCGGCGGATCACCGGCCCACGCGGACGACGCGCCCGGCCGGACAGGGGCGAGCATCAGCCCCGTGCCACTGTTGGCGGTGACGACGGCGGTCTCGTCCCCGGCGGTGAGGATCTTGCCGCGGTGCCCGTCCGGCAGCCAGGCCGCCCCCTGGTCGATCATGCTCAGCGCGGTGTACCGCACGTTCGGGCCGCCGCCGCAGGCTGCGGGCGCGGCCCGCCTGCCGTTGTTGCGGATGCGGTTGCCGACGACGAACGCATCGCAGGTCGCGCCGTCGAGGCGGACGCCGTCCAGCGCGTTGTCCCGGATGCCGTTCCCCTCGATGACGACCTCCTGGGCCGTGACCGGCTCGGCACAGCCGATGTCGTGCACCCGGTAGCCGTGACCCCCGTTGCCGCTGATGCGGTTGCCCTGGACGGTGTAGGGGCCGGGGGTACCGCCGATGGCGACCCCGTCACCGACGTTGAGATCGATCAGGCACCCCGTGACCAGACCGCCGCGTCCACCCACGGTGGCCGTGCCGCGGGAGGACACGTCGAAGCCGACCTGGTGGTTGCCGGTGATCGTGCAGGCCGAGACCACGAGCCCTTGCGCCCCCCAGTCGGAGATGCCGAAGCGGTTGTCCGTCACGTGGCATCCCGTGATGCTGATGCCGCGTGGTGGTGGCCAGGCCTCCCGCTGGAGTTCCACGAAGATGCCGTTGGTGCCGTTGCCGGTCGCGGTGCACTCGGTGACCGACAGTCGCTCGTCGCCCCATCCCCC
>NZ_JAAXKZ010000120.1 GCF_012911875.1 Pseudonocardia bannensis
CCACCCCTCCCCCGCGAGTCGCGGTAGTCCCGCCCGCGAGTCGGGGTATCTGTGCGCGCGAGTCGGGGTCCCATGCCCGCGAGTCGCTGTATCTGTGCGCGCGAGTCGCGGTGCCCCCGCACGCGAGTCGCGGTGCCCCTGCGCGCGAGTCGCGGTACCCCCGCGCGCGAGTCGCGGTACCCCGCCAGTGGGCCGGGGGATCCGCGCACGGGTCGGCGTCCGCGAGCCGCGGTCAGGACGCGCGAGAATCGCGGTGCCGACGCCGCCTCGTCGTGCCGACGCTCCGCTGCCGCAGATCCCATCCGCGGCTCACGAAGGCCGCATGGAGCTCCAGCTCCACCCGCGCCGGGCTCCGCAGGTCGTCGGCCTCCACGACGAGGACGATCCATCCGCGTTTCCTCAGGTCCCGCACCCGCGCCTCATCGTCTGCCGTGCGCTCGGCATGCGCCGAGTAGCCGTTGTACTCCACCGCGATGCGCAGAGCGGGCCAGGCGAGGTCGACCCGATAGATCTCACGGCCGTCGACGCCCCGGATCGACCAGTTCACTTCGGGTATCGGAAAGCCGAGATCCACGATCACCCAGAGCAGCCAGCTCTCCGCTGGTGATTCGGCCCGACCGGTGGCCAGCCCCAGGAGGTGGCGGGCGAACCGCGTGCCTCTCGGGTCGGGCCGTTCATCGAGCCGCTGCCGGATGCGGGACCGGAAACCGTCCCGGTGCGACGCGTCGATCCGGGCGAGCGCCTGGTCCGCCACCGCGAGCGCGTCTTGCGGCCGGTCCCGGCACAGCATGTCCGTGACCACACGCTCGAGGCCGAGCACAGGCACACCCTGGACGATCTCGCGATCCCGCTCGACGGACCGCCCGTTGTGCACCACCAGTCCCGCTCCCGACCGGAGCCAGTGGCCGTAGGGGACCATCAGGTGGACGGGCAACGGGTCGACGGCGGAGCAGCCGTGGAGGTGCGCCGCGGTGGCGCCGGCGACCACGGCGTCATCGCCGGCGGCCAACACCGCCGACGAGACGACGGTCAGCGGGTCTGCTGTTCGGCCGGGCTCCATGACCACCCCGCCGAATGCGGAGATCAGTTCACCCGATTCGAGTGCGATCCGCACTCGGTACTCACCGAGCGCGGCCACGGCATCACGTCGCAAGCAGGCCCCGTGCAGGCCCAGCGTCGAGAGGAGCATGCGCTCGACGCTGATGCACCGGGCGCTCACGCGGCAGGGGTCGCCGCCGGGCCGTGGACAACCGGTGCGTCTTGTGGGCAACTGCCGGCGTGTCTGAGATCTGCCCGGATAGGGCCTCGGTTGTCTCGCGGAGATCCCGCGACTCGCCTGCGTGCACTCCGCGACTCACGCACGGAATTACCCCGACTCGCGCACGGGGATACCGCGACTCGCGGGGGTGTGGGTCAGGCTGCGAGGGCGGTGAGGGCAGCGTTGACGAGGACCCGCACGCCGACCGGCAGCGCGCGCTCGTCGAGGTCGAAGGTGGGCTGGTGGATGTCGCGCATGGGGCCGTGCCCCGGCCACACCCCGAGCCGTGCCATCGAGCCGGGCACGTGCTCCAGGTACCAGGCGAAGTCCTCGCCACCGCTGGACTGCTCGGTTCCGACCGCGGCGTCCGGCCCGAGGGCAGCCACCACGGCGTCGCGCAGCATGTCCGAGCTGACCTCGTCGTTGACCACCGGCGGCACGCCACGGATGTGGTCGAACACGTATCCCACCCCGGTGGGCGCGAGCAGCGCGGCGACGAGCGTGCGCAGCTTGCCCTCCAGCTCACCCCAGGTGGCATGGTCCGCGGTGCGCAGGGTGCCGCGCAGCACGCCGTGCTGCGGGATCGCGTTCGCCGCCTCGCCGGCCTCGACCGCGCCCCACACCAACACGGTGCCGGACCGGGGGTCGACCTGACGGGTCAGCAGCAGCGGCAGCTGGGTGATCAACAGCCCGATGGCCTGGACCAGGTCGGCGGTCAGGTGCGGGCGCGCGGTGTGCCCGCCGGGGGACGTCAGCCGGATCTCGAGCAGGTCGCACGCCGAGGTGATCGGACCGACCCGGGTGCCCAGCCTGCCGACCTCGAGCCGCGGGTCGCAGTGCAGCGCGAAGATCCGCTCGACGCCCTTCATCGCGCCGTCGGCGACCGCGTCGAGCGCACCGCCGGGCTGAACCTCCTCGGCCGGCTGGAAGAGCAGCCGGACCCGCCCTGGCAGCGACGGCGCCGAGGCCAGCGCGAGCCCGGCACCGAGCACCATCGCGGTGTGCGCGTCGTGCCCACAGGCGTGCATCACGCCGGGCACCGTGGAGGCGAAGGGCAGGCCGGTGTCCTCGGCCAGCGGCAGCGCGTCCATGTCGGCGCGCAGCGCCACGCAGCGATCGCCGTATCCGACGTCGCAGACCAGTCCGGTGCCACCGGGCAGTGTGCGCGGTTCGAGACCGGCGGCCATCAGGCGCCGGGCGACGAGTGCGGTGGAACGGTGCTCGGAGCGGGCGAGCTCCGGTACGGAGTGCAGGGAACGCCGCCAGGTGACCAGGTCGGCCCGATGCAGCCCGAGCCAGGAGTCCAGCCACGACGGGCCGCTGCCCGCGCCGAGGTCCGCGACCACGGGGTCGGCCGACGACGTGAGGTCGGCGTGCGCCTCCAGCAAGGTCACCGGGCACCACCGTTCCGCACGGCCCCGCACGGGGGGTTCGCTGTTCCAACCAGCATCAACCCATGGTGCTCACCCGGACGGCGGTGTACCAACCCCAAAGGGCGTTGTCGCCCTGATCCTCGCCGAGGGGTTGCTCACTTGCTGCAGGCGGGCGGCCGCACGATGACGAACGGTAAGCGCGGTGGGCGACGAGCGGACGTTCTGGCCGCTCGGCGACCTGCGGAGGGTGCGCGATCGCTCACCGAGTGTCCACAACGGCCCTCGGGGCGCGGGGGCTGTCGCACACCGTGACCGGCGGCGGGAACAATGGGTGCGTGTCCACGCCCGAGGAGGCCGAGCAGCGCAGGATCGGCGGCCGCTACCTGCTGTCGGCCCAGCTGGGCAGCGGCGCCATGGGAACGGTGTGGTCCGGCTACGACGAGGTGCTGCAGCGGCGCGTCGCGGTCAAGGAGCTGAAGGTCCCGCCCGGCATCCCGGAGCGGGAGGCGCTCGCCATGCGCGAGCGGATGCTGCGCGAGGCGCGTGCCCTGGGCGGGCTGTCGCACCCCAACGTGATCACGGTCTACGACGTCGTCGACGTCGGCGGTGAGCCGCTCGTCGTGCTGGAGATGCTGCCGTCGCGCAATCTCGCCACGATGATCGCCGAGCAGGGTTCGCTGAACGCCCGGCAGGCCGCGGTCGTCGGTTTCGCGACGGCGGCCGCGCTGCGGGCCGCGCACCGGGCCGGTATCACCCACCGCGACGTGAAGCCGGGCAACGTGCTGGTCGCCGACGACGGCCGCGTCAAGCTCACCGACTTCGGCATCGCCCGCAACGCGGCCGACGCCCCGATGACGACCGCGGGCCTGGTGCTGGGCTCGCCGGCCTACATCGCGCCGGAGGTCGCCGCCGGTCAGGCGGTCACGCCGGCCGCCGACCTCTGGGGTCTGGGGGCGACGCTCTTCGCCGCCATCGAGGGCCGCCCGCCCTACGACGTGCGAGGTGATCCCGTCTCCACGATCACCGAGGTGGTGGACGGCGACGTCCCCCGCCCCCGCGACGCGGGGCCGGTGTCCGAGGTGATCGCGGCGCTGATGGTCAAGGAGCCGGAGCGCCGGATGCCGCTGGAGGAGGTGCGGCAGCGGCTGCGCCCGCTGCTGGCCGATCCGGACGACCCGCTCTATCCCGGCTCCCCCGACGCGCCGACGCTCAGTTCGATGCTCCCGCCACGGCCGTCGCCGGTCGCGCCGCCGCGGCGCGCCGACAACTCCGGTGGGGTGTCGACGTCCGGTCCGCAGCCGAACCCGGTCGCGGCGTCGGCGCCGCCGCGACCGGCCGTGCCGTTGGCCGCCGCACCGGGCCCGCTCCCCGTCCCGCCGGGCACGGCCGGGCCGTCGGGATCGGGCGCGGGCGGACCGACGATCAGCCCTACCGGACCACCGCGAACCGTGGTGCCGCCGGTCTCCGCGATCGGTGGCCGTGCCGCCGCGGGTCCGTCACCGGAGGCCGTGCCGGGGTGGTGGTCCGTGCTGCTGGTGGTGGCGGGTGCCGTGGTCCTGTTGCTGGGTACGGCGGGCGGCTGGGCGGTGACCCGGGCGCTGTCCGGGCAGTCGCCGCTGACCACGGTCACGGTGACGACCGACCGGGCCGAGCTGGTGCGGCACACCGACCCGCTGGGGTTCACCGTCGGCGTCCCCGAGGCCTGGACGCAGTACCGGTACGAGACCGACGGCGGCACTCGGGTGAGCTTCGTGAGCCCGGACGGCACCGAGGAGTTCAGCACCCAACGCTTCGGTTCGGTCGACGAGGTCGCGACGGGGCTGACGGCCACGGGGCTCGGCGTCGACGGTGTCGAGTTCGCCCCCCCGGACCCGAAAGCCGCCATCCGGTCGGGCCAGCAGGAGCTGAGCTACCGGACCGAGGAGGGTTCGCTGCACCGGACGACCTGGTTGCGTGTGGTCCCGGCCGCCGACGGCGTCTGGGCGGTCCGGCTGACCGTGCCCGCCGACCGGTCTGACAGCACGTCGGCGGACCTCTTCACCGCGCTCGCCACGGGTTTCACACCGAACGGTGCGTGATCGTCCGCGACGGTGGGCCGTCGTAGGCTGCGCCGCATGAGCATCCCGCAGGCCCCGTCGTCCGCCGCCGACGTCGCGACGCGGGCGGCGGAGGCGCTGGGCCGGGTGACCGGGGTGGCGACGCACGACATGGCCGTCGTCCTGGGGTCGGGGTGGCGGCCGGCCGCGGACCTGATCGGCCGGCCCACGCACGAGGTCCCGATGGCCGACCTTCCCGGCTTCGTGCCGCCCGAGGCGGCCGGCCACGCGGGGACGATCCGCTCGGTGCCGGTGGGTGAGCAGCGGGTCCTGGTGCTGCTGGGCCGCACGCACCTGTACGAGGGTCACGGTGTCGGCCCGGTGGCGCACGGGGTGCGCACCGCGGCCGCAGCCGGTTGCCGCGCCGTCGTGCTGACCAACGCGGCCGGGGGGATCCGCGACGGGATGTCCGTCGGTGAGCCGGTGCTGATCTCCGACCACCTGAACCTGACCATGACGTCGTCGCTGGTCGGCCCACAGTTCACCGATCTGACCGATCTGTACTCGCCGCGGCTGCGCGCGCTGGCCCGGGAGATCGACCCGTCGCTCACCGAGGGCGTCTACGCCGGGCTGCCGGGCCCGCACTTCGAGACCCCCGCGGAGATCCGGATGTTGCGCGGGATGGGCGCCGACCTGGTCGGGATGTCGACGGTGCTGGAGGCCATCGCCGCGCGCGCCGTGGGTGTCGAGGTGTTCGGGCTGTCGCTGGTCACGAACCTGGCCGCGGGCCTGACCGGGCAGCCGCTGGACCATCAGGAGGTGCTCGCCGCGGGCCGCGCGTCGGCGGCGCGGATGGGTGAGCTGCTGCACGCGCTCATCACGCGGGCATGAGCCTGGCGCCCGCGCTGCGCGACACGGCGCTGCGCTGGATCGCCGACGATCCGGACCCCACGACCCGGGCCGAGCTGCAGCAGGTGCTGGCGCGGGCGATGACCGGCGACGCCGACGCGGTCCGGGATCTCGCCGATCGGATGTCCGGGCCGCTGCGTTTCGGAACCGCCGGGCTGCGTGGACCGGTGCGGGCCGGGCCGGCCGGGATGAACGTGGCGGTCGTGCGCCGGGCGACGGCAGGCCTGGCCGACTGGCTGGCCCACGACGGCGCCCGCGGGACGGTCGTGGTGGGACGCGACGCCCGTCACGGATCAGAGGTGTTCGCCGCGGCCGCCGCCGAGGTGTTCGCCGGCGCCGGGTTCGATGTCCGGGTGCTGTCCGGGGCGCAGCCCACGCCGCTGCTGGCGTTCGCCGTCCGACAGCTCGGCGCCGTCTGCGGGGTGCAGGTCACCGCGTCGCACAACCCGCCCGCGGACAACGGCTACAAGGTCTACCTCGCCGACGGCGCGCAGCTCGCCCCGCCGGCTGACATCGAGATCGAGGCCCGGATCGCCGCCGCGCCCGCCGCGGTGGCGATCCCCACCGCCGCGACGGCCGGCACGGTGGACCTCACCGAGCCCTACCTGGAACGCGTCGCCCGGCTGCCCCGGGGGACGGCCCGCACGCTGCGGATCGCGCTGACCCCGCTGCACGGGGTCGGCGGGGCGACGGCCGTGCACGCGCTGGCCCGGGCCGGGTTCACCGACGTGCACGTCGTCGGCTCCCAGGCGGCGCCGGACCCGCGGTTCCCGACGGTCGCCTTCCCCAATCCCGAGGAGCCGGGCGCGACCGACGCGCTACTCGCGCTGGCTGCCGAGGTGCACGCCGACCTGGCCGTCGCGCTCGACCCGGACGCCGACCGGTGCGCGCTGGGGGTACCGCTGCCCGACGGGACCTGGCGGATGCTCACCGGTGACGAGACCGGAGTGCTGCTGGGCGATCACCTGCTGCGCTCGGGCGGCCGGGCCGATCCGCTGGTCGCCACGACCGTGGTGTCGTCGTCGATGTTGCGCGCGGTGGCCGCGCGGTACGGCGCGCGCTACGCCGAGACGCTCACCGGCTTCAAGTGGATCGTCCGCGGCGGGCCGGGCCTGGTGTACGGCTACGAGGAGGCGCTGGGCTACTGCGTCGACCCGGACACCGTGCGCGACAAGGACGGGATCGCCGCCGCCGTGCTCGCCGCCGACCTGAGCGCCGGGTTGCGCGCGACGGGGGGCGACCTGCTCGGCCGGCTCGACGAGCTCGCCGTCGCGCACGGCGTGCACCGCACCGAGGGCCTGTCGCTGCGGCTCGATCCCGCCGAGCGCGACGCCGTGGTGGACCGGCTGCGGGCGGCCCCACCGCCGGGGTGGGACATCGAGCGGCCGGCCCCGGACGTGCTCGTGCTCCGCGGCGGGGGCCGCCGGGTGGTGATCCGGCCCTCGGGCACCGAGCCCAAGCTCAAGGCGTACCTGGAGGTCGTCGGGCCGGTGCCGGATCCCGCGGCGCTCCCCGCCGCCCGGGCCGCCGCCGAGGAACGGCTCGCTGCGCTGCGCGCCGAGGTCCAGGAACTGCTCGTGAGTGGGTAACGCTGTCCGAACGGTGTTACGCACGAGCGAGAATCGGACCATGGCCCGGTTGCTGATCGTGCACCACACGCCCTCGCCGGCGACGAGCGAGTTGTTCGACGCGGTGCTGCGCGGCGCCTCCGACCCCGAGATCACCGGCGTCGAGGTGGCCCGCCGGGCGGCGCTCGCCGCGACCGCCTCGGACGTGCTCGCCGCGGACGGTCTCGTGCTCGGCACCCCGGCGAACCTCGGCTACATGTCGGGGGCGCTCAAGCACTTCTTCGACCAGGTCTACTACCCGTGCCTGGACGACACCCGCAACCTGCCGTACGGGCTCTACGTGCACGGCAACCTGGGTGTGGAGGGCGCGGTCCGGGCGGTCGAGTCGATCGCCGGCGGGCTCGGCTGGCAGCGGGTCGTGGAACCGGTGCAGATCACCGGTCCCCCGGACAAGGCGGCGCTCGAGGCCTGCTGGGAACTGGGCGCGACCGTCGCGGCCGGGCTCATGGAGTAGACGCCGCGCGCCGGGCCGCCAGGTAGGCCTCGATCTCCCGGTCCCACATCGCCGCGATCTTGCGGTACCCGGAAGCGTTGGCGTGCAGGGAGTCGGTGAAGTCCGACGGGGACAGCAGGTGGGTGGTGTCGACGAAGTCGATCGAGTGGCCGAGCGTGTGGTGCCGGGCCACCACCCGGGGGGTGCGCGCGGCGAGGTCGGCCCGTGCCGCGGATCGGCTGCGCATCGTGGCCCAGACGCCGGCCACGATGACGTGCGTGCGCGGCGCCGCGGTGTAGATCCGGTTCAGCAGGTCGTCGAGCCGGCCGGCGACGACAGCGCCCGACGCCCCCGCGCCGAGGTCGTTGGTGCCGGCGTGCAGCAGGACGACGTCGGGCCGGGTCGCGCGCAGCCACGCGGCGACCCGCGGGGCGAGCATCGCGATCGTCCAGCCGGAGTGGCCCTCGTGGTCACGATCGGCCAGCGACGCCGGGCCGCCCCTCTTCGAGCCCACGAAGTCGACCGCGACGCCGTCGTGTCGGAGCAGTTCGGACAGCGGTCCCCGGTACCCGGCGGTGGCCGGGCTGCCGACGCCCTCGGTGCTCGACGCGCCCAGCGGCATCACCCGCAGCGGCGCGGGCACCGGCGCCCCGGCCGGGAGGGAGGCCACGATGCGCACGCTCGCCGGCGGCTTCGCGGCCGCCTCCGGCGTACTCCGACCGGACGGCAGCGCGCCGACCAGCAGCAGCGTGAAGACCCCGAGCACGACCCGGGACCGCCCGACCCCGATGCGCACCCGCCACCTCCACCTCCGGGCGCGCCGGAGATGCGTCGCCACCACCGGGAGTGTCGCCGGCGCGGCCGCGCCGTTACGGCGATACGAACTCAGGCGATGAACCGAAACGGCGTTGCGCTAGCCTCCGGAGATGCCCCGTCCGAAGGTGCACGACGAGAGCCTGCGGATCCGCCTGCTGGAGGCCGCCGGCCAGACGCTCTCGACGCAGGGACTGGCGGCGCTGAGCCTGCGCCGGCTGGCCGCCGACGTCGGCACGTCGACCACCGCGGTCTACTCCCTGTTCGGCGGCAAGCCCGGGCTGCTCAAGGCGCTGTTCGACGAGGCGTTCCGCCGCCTCGGCACGCACCTCGCGACGGTGACCCCGAGCGACGACCCCGTCGAGGACCTGGTCGCACTCAGCCTGGCCTACCGGGACAGCGCCCTCGCCGACCCGCACTTCTACGACGTGATGTTCACGAGTTCGAAAGCCGACCTGCCGCTCGACGAGGAGTCGCTGGCCGCGGCGGCCGAGACGTTCCAGCCGCTGGTGCGGCTGGTCGAGCGGGCCATCGCCGCCCGGGCGTTGCGCCCGGACGCCGATCCGGCGGCCGTCTCGATGGCGCTGTGGGCGATGGTGCACGGGCTGGTGTCGTTGCAGCTGCGGAACTTCCTGCCGCCCGGCGCCGGTGAGCCGAAGGTCGTGTTCGAGGCCGCGGTCCGGGCCAACGTGGACGGTTGGCGGGCGCGCGGCTGAGAATCAGACCGCCCCGAACTGGCGGTCGCCCGCATCACCCAGTCCCGGGACGATGAACGCCGAGTCGTTCAGCCGCTCGTCGATGCTGGCCGTGATGACCCGTACCGGGAGATCGGCGCCGGCCAGGTGGTCGATGCCCTCGGGCGCGGCGAGCACGCACACCGTCGTGACGTGGGTGGCGCCGCGTTCGGTGAGCAGCCGGATGGTGTGCACCATCGAGCCGCCGGTGGCCAGCATCGGGTCGAGGACGAAGACCGGCCGGTCCCGCAGCGACTCGGGCAGCGACTCCATGTAGGGCACCGGTCGGTGCGTGGCCTCGTCCCGGGCCAGCCCGACAAAGCCCATCTGCGCCTCCGGCATCAGCCCCTGCGCGGCGTCGGCCATGCCCAGGCCCGCACGCAGCACCGGCACCAGCAGCGGCGGGTTCGCGAGGCGGTACCCGATGGTGCGGGCCACCGGCGTGTACAGCGGCGCCGTCGCGACCTCCGCGTCGCGGGTGGCCTCGTAGATCAGCATCACGGTGAGCTCGCGCAACGCGGCGCGGAACGTCGCGTTGTCGGTGCGCGCGTCGCGCAAGGTGCTCAACCGTGCCTTGGCCAGCGGATGATCGACGACACGGACGTCCATGACCGCAGGCTATCGGCCTCGGCGAGCGCCACCCGCGCTACGGCACCGCCCGGCCCGGCGTCTCGCTCGTCCACGACCAGCAGCCGTGCGGGCCGAGCCGGGCCCGGACCCGGTCCTCCAGCACCGGGTCGCGCTCGTGCTCCAGGCAACCCGTCGCCGCCCAGCAGTCGATCACGATCTCCTCGGCGGTGGCGTCGAGCCGCAGGAAGCTCTTGAACATCGGCGGGGTGTCGGAGTCGAACAGCACGGACATGAGGTTGTGTGCGGGGGGCGAGCCGTGGGCGGGAAGCGGGAACACGCGGCGTGCCGCGCGCCGCGCCCGCTCGCTGATCTGCTCGGGCGGGGTTCCGCTGCGCGGCGGGGTGATGCCGATCCGCTCGGCCATCAGCGTCGTGGCGTCCTCCGGGGAGACCCTCAGCCGGCCGCGGCCGAACGCCAGCAGCTTGTCGTAGCGGCGGCTGAAGTGCGCCAGCGAGTCGCCTCGCAGGGGGTAGCAGCGGAAGTCCTCCTCGCGGCAGGCCGGGGCGAGCCGGTCGACGTTGGGGATGTGGTGCGTGGCCGACAGGTACGCCCCGCCGCCACCACTGACGAGGTACTGGAGCATGCGCCCGTCACGCAGATGGACGGGGTAGCGCTGGTAGTTGTGGTCGTCGCCGCCGATCACCGCGACGTAGTGGTGGGCCGGATCGGTGACGATCTCGTTGACGTCGCCGCCGTCGGCGATCGGTGACGATCGCAGCTCTCCGTAGCTGTAGATCGGCTTGCCGGTGAGCAGGATCTTCGGCCGGTCGCTCGACGCCGAGACCGCGCGCAGCCACTCTCCCTGCTCCTGATCGATCTCGCCGCTGATCCCGGTGTCGATCAGGACCAGCCGGACCGGGCCGGCGTCGATCGCGCAGTACGGGCCGGGCTGGACGGCCTGCTGGGAGGGAGCGTCGCGATACCAGCGCATGTCCGCGACGTCCTCCGCGGTCGCCTTCGGCGGGCGACGCCACAGCAGCCGGCGCAGGGCTCGCGCGAGGCCCGTGCCCGGGCCCCGGACGCCGGGGGCGCCGGCGTCGGGCGGTGCATCGCAGAACGCGGTCATGAAGCCGGTCAGCCCGTCGTACCAATCGTGGTTGCCGGGCAGTGCGTAGATCGGGCCGGGGTAGTCGGCGTAGGGGCGGTAGAAGCGGTCTGCGTAGGCACGGACGCCGCCCGCCGGGTAGACCAGGTCGCTGCACAGCACGGCCAGGTCGGTGTCGCCCGCGACCTTCTCCAGCACCGGGACGACTGCGTACTGCGAGGCGTCGCCCTCCCCCGGGTCGCCGAGCACCGCGATCGAGATCCGCTCCCGGCCGGCGAACCGGTCGACCACCCGGGTTCGCAGGTCGATCCCCGGGAACGGCCGGTCGGCACGCTCGTACTCGTCGAGCCGGCGCAGCCAGGCCTGCCGCATCTCGTCGGTCGGGTCGCCGAGCCGGCGCGCCAGCCAGTCGTTGCGGGACGCGAACAACGGCCCCGGGCTCAGCCAGCCGAAGCGCGCCGCGCGGGGTATCAGCCGGGTGAACTCGCCGATGCGCCCGCAGCCCCAGCCGGCGTTGCCCGGGGACCGGCGGGACGGCGCGTGCGGGCTCACCGGAGGCCGGTGACGAAGCGGACGACCTCGGCGGCCAGCGCGGGCCCGGCGTCCTCCTGCAGGAAGTGGCCCGCCCCCGTGATCGTCGGGTGCTCCCGGCCGGCCGCACCCGGCATGGTGCGCGCCAGGACCGGGCCCATCGCCGCGGTGATCGGATCGCCGTCACTGAACGCGCAGAGGAACGGGATGTCCCCTGCCCTCAGTGCCGCCCACGCGGCCCGGTTGGCCTCCGTGGCCGGGTCGTCGGGGCGGGTCGGGACGATCGTGGGCATCGCGCGCGGCCCGGCGGTGAACGACCGGTCGGGGAACGGCGCGTCGTAGGCCGCACGCACCTGCGGGGACAGCGGTGTCCGGCAGCCCGACTGCACGAGCCGGGCGACGTCGAGCGTCCCCGCCTCGCCGGCCTTCTCCACGGCCCGGCGGAACTGCCACCACACCTCGGGCATGTCGTGGTCGCCGGTGGGCAGGCCGGTGTTGGCGGCGAGGACGGCGGCGAACCGGTCCGGGTTCTCGGCGACCAGCCGCAGCCCGATCAAGCCACCCCAGTCCTGGCCGACGAGGGTGACCGCTCGCAGGTCGAGCACGTCGAAGGTCAGCGCCCGGACCCATTCGACATGGCGGGCGTAGGTGTGGTCGGCCAGTTCGGCGGGCTTGTCCGAGCGCCCGAAGCCGACCAGGTCCGGTGCGACGGCCCGCAGCCCCGCGTCGGCGAGGATCGGGATCATCGTCCGGTAGAGGAACGACCAGCTGGGCTCGCCGTGCAGCAGCAGCACCACCGGGCCGTCCGACGGGCCCGCCTCCACCCACGCCATCCGCAGCGTGCCGCCGTCCTGGTCGGGAACGTCGGCGTAGTGCGGGGCCAGGTCGAAGCCGGGCAGGTCGGCGAACCGCTCGCCGGGGGTGCGAAGGGTACGCATGGTCGTGATCCTGACAGCTCCACGGGCCGCGCGGTGCTGTCCCGGCGGAGGGTCAGGCGAAGCGGTGTCGCCCGGGGGCGTGGTCGCCGTGGGGCCGCCCGCGACCACTCGGCGGCCCCGGCCCGGATCGGTGCGGCCCGCTCGGCCGGTCGGGAGCCGGCCGCGCACCCGGACGTTCGACGTCGCCCGCGGGCCGTCGCAGACCACGGCGAGTGATCGACAACTCCGGGCGGGTGCGGCACCGCGGGCTCCCGGACCTGCGCCACCGCACCCCCGGAGATCAACTCCGCGAAGCCCGGGCCGGGCCTGGCCGCGACATCTGGGCCCCACTGCCCGCGGTGATCATCGCCAGTGCACCAGTGTGATCCAGATCCACCGACTGAACCGGTTCATACGCTCTCCGTTCCAGAGCCGATACGACTGGTGATCAATTCCAGAATCACCCTGACCCGAACGGGTGGTATGCCACAAACACTGTCACGCCGGAGGCCTCGCCGACGCTGTACTAGATGACTAGGAGGTGATCCGGTGCCGGAGAACACGACTTCCGACGAGGCGACACTGGTCGCGGCGGCGGAAAAGCTCACGCAGTGCGACGGATACGTCGTGCTGGCCGTCGACCCCCAGACCGGGGAGGTGGACGCCCATGGGCCCTTCGACGGGCTGACGGCGACCATCAAGGCGGACCAGCTGCGGCGCGACTTCGACCGCGGTGGGCTGGAGGACGTCACGGTCGGCGTCGTCCGACTGCACAGCTCGACCTGATCCACCCCGGCAACGGATCCTGCTCACCGCCCGCCGCCTCCCGAACGCGGCGGGCGGTCGGCCGCCCGGGGCCGGATTCGACCCGACGGGCTGCGCTCGCGACTCCCTGGACTCGCGGGCGTGACCGGGCCTGCGAGGGTCCACCGCCGGACGACAGCACCACCGGTCACGGAACCGAGAAGCACCTGCGAGGAGGATCCGTGACCAGCACCGTCCCGGCGCAGCGGCCCGCCGGGCCTCTCGGCGGGCTCACCGATGCGGTCCGCGATCCGACGTCGCTGCGCCGCTTCCTGCAGGGCCTGCCTGGTGTCGACGCGGTGGGGTTGGAGCACCGGGCCGCCACCCTCGCCACCCGCAGCATCAAAGCCGGGGCCAAGCTCCAGGCCATCGACCTGGCCATCCCGTTCGGCCCCCCACCGGCCGCCGTTAGGGTGGCGGCCGTGGCAAGCGACATCGTCCCGATCCGGCTCTCGCTCACCGAGGGCGACCTGGTCACGCTCTGGGCCCCGCGCTGGCGCGAGGACGGCGAGGAGTGGGAGGCCTTCCTCGGCGACGACGAGGCGCTCTACGCGTTCGGCGAGGTCGCCCAGCTCGCGGCGTTCGTGCGCACCGCCCCCGAGCACGACCTCATCGACCATCCGGCGTGGTCGGTGGTCCCCGACCTCACCGTCGCGGAGCTGACCCCCGAGGACACCCAGCACTACGACATCGTCGGGGTGCCCGAGCTGGTCGCCGAGAACGCCGACACCTGGACGATCGGTGAGCTGGCCGAGATCGTCGAGATGGTCCGGTCGCTCGCCGACGTGTGCGACCTCGAGCAGGTCACCGAGATCCTCGACTCCGCCCCCGCCTTCGCCCTGCTCGACCAGGGCACGCTGCCGTTCGTCGGCCGCGAGGGCGGCCGGCTGTGGAACCAGCTCGTGGAGACGGTGGCCGAGCGCTGGGACGACGTGATCGACGCCCTCGACGAGCTGGTCGCGACCCCCGACGTCGACGCGAAGGCGCTCGCCGCGGCGCAGCGGGAGGCCGCGGCGCTGCGGAAGGCCGAGCAGGAGGTTCGCACCCGGGCCGCCGACGCCGACGACGAGGAGATCGAGGCGGAGGCGGCCGAGGAGGCCGTCGCCGCGCAGATCGCCGAGGACGAGGCGGACGCTCCCGCCGGTTTCTGGGAGGAGGTCGGCATCGACCCCATCCGGATCACGACCCGTGACGGCGAGTTCGTCACCCTGCGCTGCTACCTCGACGACAAGCCGGTGTTCCTCGGCTCCCGCGGCCGGATCGACGTGTTCGGCAGCGAGCGCGCCCTGGCCCGTCACCTCGCGGACGCCGGGAAGGACGGGCACGACCTCGTCGCGGCGTCGACCTGGCCCGAGGTCGTCGAGAAGGCGGAGGTCGGCGAGCTGGAAGTCACCGTCGACGAGCTCAACACCTACGTGCTCACCGGCCTCGACGACGACATCGCCGAGGGCACCCTGGTCGTCGACGCGGCCCAGCTGGAGCTGGCCACCGAGCTGCTGCTCGACGTCGGCGAGTGGGCCGGTGACGACGAGCCGCGTCAGGCACTCGCGGAGTCGGAGAGCCTCGGCTGGCTGGTGTCGTTCGTGGTGCGTCCGGATCCGACCCGGCTCGCGCCCAGCCCGCCGTTCGACGCCGAGGCCGCACGCTGGCGCGAGCTGGTCGAGGACCTGACCAACCGGCTCGACGAGCACTGATCACCGACCGGCCCGTCGGGCGAGGGCTCAGAACCCGAGCTCGGCGTACCGCGGCTTGATGACGTCGTTGATCAGCGCGAGGCGCTCGTCGAAGCCGATGAACGCCGACTTCATCGCATTGACCGTGAACCACTGCAGGTCGGCCCAGCCGTAGCCGAAGGTGTCGACCAGCGCCGCCATCTCCGAGGTCATCGAGCACCCCGACATCAACCGGTTGTCGGTGTTCACCGTGACCCGGAAGCGCAGCTTCGTGAGCAGCCCGATCGGGTGCTCGGCCAGCGAGCGGGCCGCGCCCGTGTGCACATTGGACGTCGGGCACATCTCGAGCGGGATGCGGGTGTCGCGGACATAGGCGGCGAGCAGCCCGAGCTTGGCCGAGCCGTCGGCGTCGACGGCGATGTCGTCGACGATCCGCACGCCGTGGCCGAGCCGGTCGGCCCCGCACCACTGGATCGCCTCCCAGATCGACGGCAGCCCGAACGCCTCACCCGCGTGGATCGTGACGTGCGCGTTCTGCTGCCGGACGTACTCGAACGCGTCGAGGTGCCGGGTCGGCGGGAAGCCCTTCTCCGCGCCGGCGATGTCGAAGCCGACCACCCCGACGTCGCGGTACTTCACCGCCAGCTCCGCGATCTCCCGGGAGCGCGCCGCGTGCCGCATCGCGGTCAGCAGGCAGCCGACCCGGATCGGGCGCCCCGTCGCCGCGGCGCGCGCCGCCCCGGCCTGGAAGCCCTCCAGCACCGCCATCACGACCTGGTCGAGGTCCAGGCCCCGCTCGACGTGCAGCTCGGGGGCGAACCGGACCTCGGCGTAGACGACGCCGTCGGCGGCCAGGTCCTCCGCGCACTCGGCCGCCACCCGGGCGAGTGCCTCGGTCGTCTGCATCACGGCGACGGTGTGGCCGAAGGTCTCCAGGTAGCGCTCCAGCGATCCGGAGTGGGCGGCACCGAGGAACCAACCGGCCAGCTCGTCCGGGTCGCGGGTGGGCAGGGCGTCGTAGCCGATGGCGTCGGCCAGCTCGACCACCGTGGCCGGACGGAGGCCACCGTCCAGGTGATCGTGCAGCAGGACCTTCGGCGCGTCGCGAATGGTCTGGACGCTCAGCGGCGCAGGCACGTCCGCCACGCTAGAACACGTTCGCCTTATACCTGAAACAGGCGTTCGGCGCCGCCCGACCGGCCTAATGGTGACGCCCTGTGGGGGGATCACCACGACTCGCTACTCTCTGCACAGCTCCCCCATCCGGCCCAGAGGAAGCAGCCCGTGCCATGAGCGATAACAGCACCCTGTCGTTCGATCGGATGCGCGGCATGTTGATGCGCGCGGCCGAGATCCGCGACAGCGAACAGCAGCAGATCTTCGACTCGCTCGACGAGATCCACGCCCGCCTCACCGCACTGGACGCGCTGGGTGCGATGCGCAAGCGGCTCACCGAACTGCCCGACCGGACCGAGGTCAGCGTGCTGGCCGAGCGCCTCGACGAGACGGTCGCGAAGCTGGACGCCCAGGACGCGGCGCTGGCGTCGCTGACCCGCGCTGTCGAGTCGCTGCCCGACAAGCTCGCGAAGCCCTTCGCTCAGCTCGACGGCCGGCTCGACGGGATGGCCGGGCGGCTCGAGGGTGTGTCCGGCCGGATGGACGGCCTCGACGACCGGCTGGGCGGCCTGCACAAGCGCCTCGACGACCTCGACAACCGGCTCGACCGGCATGAGATGCGCCTCGACGCGATGCCCAACGCGGTCGCGACCCCGATCCGGGAGCGGGTCGACGGCGTCGAGCGGATGGTGCGCGAGCAGCTCGACGGCGCGCTGCGCTCGTTCGACGAGACCGGGGACGGCCTGCGCAACCTGCTCGGCGACACCAGCGTCGGGCTGCACCGGCGGCTGGAGGACCTGGCGTCGCGGCCGGCCGTCGACCCGACCGAGGCACTCGACGCGCTCGCGGAGCGGCTCGAGGCGCTCGCCACCCGCCTGGAGAGCGTCGCGGGCCGGGTGGACGCGGTCGAGGACGGGCTCGCGGGACGACTCGGGTTGCTCGGCGGCTCGCTCGACCAGGGCCTGGGCAAGCTCGACGCCGCCGTGAGCGACCGGCCGGACACCGCTACGGTGACGGCGCTGGTCGCGAAGGCCCACGAAGACTCCGAGCGGCGCAACGCCGGCCAGCTCGACGAGGCGATGGCGACGTTCGCCGAGCTGATCCTCGGCCGCGGCCCGTCGGTGCAGACCCCGCCGCCGCCCCCGCGCCCGACGCAGCGCCGGGCTACCCGGGCCAAGGCGACGGTGAAGTCGTCGAACGGCGCCTCGGCAAGCGACACGGTCACCGACGACCCCGACGACTGACCCCCGACCCGCGCTCCCCGACCCGCGGCCTCCCCACCGCGAGTCGCGGTCTCGCCGCCCGCGAGTCGCGGCAAAACCGTGCGCGAGTCGCGGTCTCGCCGCCCGCGAGTCGCGGTCTCGCTGCCCGCGAGTCGCGGTCTCGCTGCCCGCGAGTCGCGGTAAATCTGTGCGCGAGTCGGGGTGGCCTGCAGCGTGACGCCGGCAAGGTCGGCACGGGTTTCACCCGCTCGATGCTGCAGTCGTTGCAGGAGCGGTTCAGCGGGCTGGGCCGGGAGGACTCCCCGGTACGCGAGCGCGGGGCGCACAGGCCAGCCCCGGCTCCAGGTCGACCCGCACGACCTCGAGAGGTTCTCCGACTCACGATCGCCGTCTCGGCATGGTGGACCGCGATGATCGCGGCCACCGCTTCCCGGACGGCGATCTTCGCTCCGCAAGAGAGTGCACCGCGACGTCCGGCGTGCCACCCTGCTCGGCCGGCCGCCCATGACAGCGGATCGTTCCCCGCACAACGATCACGGGTTGATCGCAGGCTCCGGTCATCGATCACGGCGCCCTGACCGAGATCCCCTGGACGACCCTACGCAGTGATCGCGTGGTCACGAGGAACAGCCCCGACACGCTGTGGACAACTCCGACCAGGGCGGCTGCACCACCGGAGCCGTAGCCGCACATCACGCCCGCACCGCTTCCGCGGTCGGCACCGCTGGGGCCCACCGTGGATGACGCCCGAGGACACGGAGCTACCGCGACCCGCCCACGGCGGCCCCCCGACTCGCGCACGGCGACACCCCGACTCGCGCACGGCGACACCCCGACTCGCGCACGGCGACACCCCGACTCGCGCACGGCGATGCCCCGACTCGCGGGCGGAGAGGGTGCCGGCTCGTGGGTCAGGGGCGGACGGCGTCCAGGAGCAGTGG